>DATCKH010000213.1:0-2746 GCA_036562425.1 Thermaerobacter sp.
TTCCTCCGGCCGCAACAACCGCGGGGTCAGGCCGGCTTCGTAGAGCAGGCGCCAGAAGTGATTGTTGGGACCGGCGAAATGGTGGCCGCGGGCGGCACTGGCCCGGCCCGGGTTGAGCCCCACGAAGACCGCCGCCAGCCCGGGGACCAGCACGTCCGGGACGCCCATGCGCTCCCACAAATATGCCCGCAGCTCGGCCAGCACCGGCATGGCGGCCAGTTCCTCGTCGCCGAGCCGGTCCCAGTCGATACCGCGCGGTTTCGGATAAGGCGTGCGGGTCTCGATCGCCTCATCCGGGGTCACGATGAAGTCGAGGGTCAGGTCATGGGGGTCCACCGGCAGCGCGTCGACGATCTGCAGGGGATGCACCGTGGTCACGACGGGCAGTTCGGGATGACCCAGCTCGCGCAGCAGCGCGTATTCGTAGTCGGCGTAGCCCTCCCCCTTGCCGGCCCGCGCGCCGTCCCGTGTCACCGCCACGGCGCCGGCCACCACCAGGTCGATGGGCGCACGCTCCGGGCGCAGATCGTCCAGCGTCACCTCGGTGCCGTATTCCGCCGCGTAGCGCAGGCTGGCCGCCCGCCGCTCCTCGCCCCTGGGCACGTCCTCGGGCCGGATGCGGAGGAAGGCGCCCCGCAGGCGCGGCGTGGGCATGTACACCGTCTTGCCGTCGGCCAGGGCCATGGCGCGTACCGGCTGCTGGGGCGCGTCCGGATTCACCTTCAGCGCCCGCGCCCGCTGGTAGACCGGCAGGGCGCGGAGCCGCTGGGCCGCCGCCTCGGCTCCCCGGAAATTGGGGATGCGGCCTTCGATGGGAAAGGGGAAGCGCGCGGCCCCGGCCTCGCGCAGGCGGCGGTAGACGAGCCGGCGGGCCGCCTCCTTCCCACCGGACGAACCGGCCGCGGCGGAACCAGGCGGCCCACCCGTGGCCGCTGCCGCCGTGGCGGGGGCACCGCCTGCGGGGGCACCACCCACGGCAGAAGGGCGTCCACCGGTTGCGGAGGAACCGGCGGGACCATCGTCCTGTGGCGCCGCCGCGCCCGCAGCAGCGTCGCTTGCCTCCGGCACGTTTCATCCTCCCCCTTTCCCGAGTAAGGCGGTCGCCGCCGGCGCCCCGGCAAGCACCGGCCCCGGCCGCTCACTCCGGCGCCGCCCCACACCGGCAAAAAGTCGCGCGTGAGGGCTGGTCCCGTTTCCGTTACACTCTTATCATGTTCTTCGGATCATCAACATTTGTCGGCAGTAGAAAGGAGGGACCCGCGCGACAGCGGGGCAAGGCACCATGAACACCTTCCTGGTGATTCCCCTGGCTGGTAGCCTCCTGTCTCTGCTCACCGGGCTGTTCTTCGCGACCCGCATCACCAGCCAGCCCGTGGAGCACCCCGGTGTGGCCGACATCGGCGGGCACATCCAGCAGGGCGCCACGGCCTACCTCAACCGCCAGTACCGTACCCTGGCGCTGGTCGCCCTCGTCCTGTTCATCGTCCTGGCTGCCGTCCCGTCGCTGGGTGTGATGACCGCCATCTGGTTCCTCATCGGTGCGGCGCTCTCGGCGGCGGCGGGTTACATCGGCATGAACATCGCCGTGCGCGCCAACATGCGCACCGCCATGGCGGCCCGGAAGGGCCTGGCGGCGGCCTTCCGCGTCGCTCTCCAGGGTGGCGCCGTCACCGGGCTCATGGTGGTGGGCCTGGGCCTGCTTGGCGTCACGGCGCTCGTCTGGTTGACCGGCGCCCAGAACAACTCGGCACTGGTGGGCTTCGGCTTCGGCGCCAGCCTGATCTCGGTCTTCGCCCGCCTCGGTGGCGGCATCTACACCAAGGCGGCGGACGTGGGCGCGGACCTGGTGGGTAAGGTCGAAGCCGGCATCCCCGAGGACGACCCGCGCAACCCGGCGGTTATTGCTGACAACGTCGGCGATAACGTCGGTGATGTCGCCGGTATGGGCGCCGACCTTTATGAGTCCTACATCGGAGCGATTGTCGCTACCGCTGCCTTAGCTGTCGGTGCCGGTTTAGGGGTTGTTGGCGTGGCCTTGCCGATTGGTCTCGCGGCGATCGGTATATTTGCTGCGATTATCGGTACTTTCTTCGTCAAGACCGAGGAAGATGCCAGCCAGGCCGTGCTGCTCGCTGCTTTGCGCAAGGGTACCAATGTATCTGCGATTATCATGGTTATTGCTGCTTTCTTGTTAACAATGGGGCTGATTCCGGAGACCGTGCTGATTGCCGGCAATCCCGTTTCGGTCAGTGCTTGGGGTATTTACCTCTCCATCCTGGCCGGTTTAGTCGCCGGTATTCTGATCGGCCGGATCACCGAATATTACACCTCTGCTGAGTACAAGCCGACTCAAGAGATCTCGGCTGCCGGCAAGACCGGACCGGCTACCGTCATCATCAGCGGACTTTCCGTCGGTATGATGTCGACTTTGGCACCGGTTTTGGTCGTTGCCGCCACGATTTTGCTCAGCTTCTATCTCTCCGGCGGTACAACTCACTTTACACTCGGATTGTTCGGGATCGGCTTATCGGCAGTGGGTATGCTGAGCACGCTTGGCATTACCTTGGCAACCGACGCTTACGGACCGGTTGCGGATAATGCCGGTGGAATTGCGGAGATGGCACACTTGGGACCTGAGGTCCGGGTGCGCACCGATGCCTTGGACGCGCTCGGCAATACCACTGCGGCCACCGGGAAAGGCTTTGCTATTGGTTCAGCTGCCTTAACGGCACTGGCTCTTTTAGCT
>DATCKH010000218.1:0-5098 GCA_036562425.1 Thermaerobacter sp.
TCACATGCACGGCCGCCAGGCCAAGGCGACGCGGGAGCCCGGCGTGCGGGCTGTCTGGGAGGCACTCCGTGAGGTTGTAGACCCCGAGATCCCCGTGGTCAGCGTGGTCGACCTGGGTATGATTCACGAAGTGACCATCGATCCCGACCAGGCCGCGGTACGCGTGGCACTCCTGCCAACCTTCATTGGCTGCCCTGCCATCAGCTTGATTCGCCAGGCCATCGTCGACCGGTTGCAGCGCCTGCCCCATGTGGCACGGGTGAATGTGGAGATCGTCTATGACCCGCCGTGGTCGACGGACCGCATCAGCGAGGAAGGCCGGCGCAAGCTGGCGCAATTCGGCATCAGCCCGCCGCGACGGTGTAGCGCCATGCCGGCCATGTCCCAAGGGGCCACCGGGTCCCCCGGGTCCAGCGGGCCCGGCAGGTCCATGGGGTCCACGGGTTCCACCGCGCCCGGCATGTCCAGGACGGCCGCCGCGCCGGCCACGCCTGCTGTGTCCACCGGTTCGGCCACCTGCCCCTTTTGTGGGTCTGACAACACGCGCCTGGACAACCGCTTCGGGCCGACGCCATGCCGCAGCATCTGGTATTGCCTGGATTGCCGCAACCCCTTCGAACAGATGAAGTCGCTCTGATGCGACTGCGATGCGAAGCCCTGCCGGGTGATGAAGGCAGCGCAGCGGGACGGGGCAGTGCGGTGGCGGGAGAAAACCGGCGAGCAGTGCGGTCGCAGGAGAAAACCGGAGAGGGGAGTTGCCGTGGGCGACTACACCACCTTGCTGGTCGAGCGCGAGGGCGGCGTGCTGACCATCACCCTCAACCGCCCCGATGTACTCAACGCCTTCAATAATACGATGACGTCCGAGCTGCAGGATGCACTCCGCAAGGCGGAGCGGGACCCCGAGGTTCGCTGCCTGGTCCTCACCGGCGCCGGCCGGGCGTTCTCCGCCGGCGAAGACCTGAAGAGCCGCCAGGCCGGTGGGGACAAGTCTTTTATCGAGTCCCTGCGTAACCGCTACAACCCCATCATCGCCAAGCTCCGCACCATGGAGAAACCCGTCATCGCCGCCGTCAACGGCGTCGCCGCGGGCGCCGGGTTGGGGCTGGCACTGGCCTGCGACCTGCGCATCGCCTCCGACCAGGCCCGGTTTGGGCAGGTGTTCGTCCGTGTCGGCCTGGCCCCGGACTCGGGAACCAGCTTTTTACTTCTGCAGCTGGTGGGCCTGGGCAAGGCGCTGGAGCTGGCCTTCTTCGGGGACCTGGTCACGGCGGAGGAGGCCCTCCGCATCGGCCTGGTCAACCGCGTCGTGCCCCACGACCAGCTCCTGGCCGCGACCCGCGAGTGGGCCCAACGGCTGGCGGCCGGGCCCACCCGGGCCATGGGGCTGGCCAAGCGGGCCTTCAATTTCGCCGCCGCGGCGACCTTGCAGCAAGTGCTGGACTATGAGGCCTACCTGCAGGAGATCGCCGGCCACACGGCCGACCACGTCGAAGGCGTCCAGGCCTTCCTGGAAAAGCGGGAGCCTCATTTCCAGGGCCGGTGAGGAGGGGACGAACCGGCAGCGTGCACCTGTCCAGCGCCGTGCCCCCAGCGGGAAGGCGCCGTGCCCCCAGCGGGAAGAACCGGCGTGGGACCGGCGAGCATCCGGCGCAAGGCCTCCTTGCGGGGCCGGCCGGGGCGTCGCAAGCCTGGTGGCACCGTGAACGGACGCGGGAGGGAAGACCGTGGAGCTAGCGCTGAAGACCCGCTATGGCATGATCATCGACGGCCAGCCCGTCGAAGCCGCCAGCGGCGAAACCTTCACCACACACAATCCGGCCACGGGGGAACCCCTGGCCACCTTTCCGCTGGCCGGCCGCGAGGATGTGGACCGCGCCGTGGCCGCGGCTTGCAAGGCCCTGGAGGGGCGCTGGGGCCGCCTGCGGCCCGCCGAACGAACGCGCCTGCTGTACCGCTGGGCCTCGCTCATCCAGGACCACGCCGACGCGCTGGCACGCCTGGAGACGCTCAGTACCGGGAAGGCCATCTCCTCGACGCGGGCCGAGGTGTCCTCTGCCGTCGAGGAGATTGAGTTTTTCGCCGGCCTGGCACGGGCCTGGGGGGAAACCATCCCCCTCGCCCAGTCCATCTTCGCTTACACGTTACGGGAACCGGTGGGCGTCTGTGCCCTGATCGTGCCCTGGAACTACCCCCTGATGCTGGCGGCGTGGAAACTGGCGCCGGCCCTGGCCGCGGGCAACGCCGTGGTCCTCAAGCCGGCCTCGGCGACGCCCATCACCGCCCTGGCCCTGGCCGAACTGGCCCTGGAGGCCGGCATCCCGCCCGGCGTCATCAACCTGGTCACGGGTCCCGGTTCGTCCACCGGTGCGTATCTGGTCGCCCACCCCGGTGTGGACAAGGTCTCCTTCACCGGTGAGACCGTCACGGGGCGCGAGGTCATGCGGGTGGCCTCGGAAAGCTTGAAGCGGGTGACCCTGGAGCTGGGCGGCAAGTCGGCCAACGTGGTCTTTGCCGACGTGGACATCGAGGCCGTGGCCGCGGCCTCCGTATGGGCCTGTTTCTATAGCGCCGGGCAGTCCTGTGAAGCGCGTACCCGCCTGCTGGTGGAGCGGTCGATTTACGACGCCATGCTGGAGGCCGTCGTCCGGAAGACCCAGGCGCTGCGGGTGGGCGATCCGCTGGATCCTGCCACCCACATCGGCAGCCTGATCTCGGCGGCCCAGGTGGAACGCGTCCACGGCTATGTCCTGAGCGGCCTGGACGAGGGGGCCCAACTGGCGTGTGGCGGTGACCGGCCGGCGGATCCCGCGCTGCAGCGGGGAAGCTTTTATCTTCCCACCGTGCTGGCGGGATGCCATCAGGGCATGCGCGTGGCCCGGGAAGAGATCTTCGGTCCGGTGCTGTGCGTGATCCCCTTCGCGGACGAAGCGGAGGCCGTGCGGATCGCCAACGACACGGACTACGGCCTGGCAGCCACCGTGTTCACCCGGGACGGCAGCCGCGCCATGCGGGTCGCCCGGCAACTCAAGGCCGGCACCGTGACCTTGAACACGCCCTTTACCTCGTTTTCCGGGCTGCCCTTTGGTGGCTACAAGCAGTCGGGGATCGGCCGGGAACGCGCCCGGGAAACCCTGCTGGCGTACACGGAGACCAAGACCGTCGTCCAGTGGACGGCACCGGCACCGCCGAACCCGTTCCAACTTTGAAGGCAGCGGCCGCAATGCAGCTGGTGAGCTGGATCGTCGCTGGTGGCGAGCCGGCTGGCGTCACGGGAACTGGGGGCCCGTGGCACCGGCCCTAACCCTGTTCTTCCACCGCGGGAGGGGTTGACATGATCTGGAACCGCGAGGTGGAGACCGCCGCGCGGAGGGATATGGAGCGCCTGCAACTGGAGCGTCTGCGGGCCACCGTAGAACGAGCCTACGCCCGGGTGCCGCTGTTCCGCCGCCGCATGGAGGAGCGCGGCCTCAAGCCGGAGGATATCCGCTCCCTGCATGACCTTCCCCGCCTGCCCTTCATGACCAAGCAGGATCTCCGCGATCACTACCCCTTCGGGTTGTTTGCCGAGCCCCTGGAGAACGTGGTACGCATCCACGCCTCATCGGGGACGAAGGGCAAGCCCACCGTGGTCGGCTACACCCGAAACGACATCGAGGTGTGGGCCGAATGCGTCGCCCGTTGTTTTTGCATGGCGGGGGGAGAACCGGGGCACATCCTGCACAACGCTTATGGATACGGGCTCTTCACCGGCGGCTTGGGCCTCCACTACGGCGCGGAGCGGGTGGGGGCCACGGTGATTCCTGTCTCCGGTGGGCACACCGCGCGGCAGGTGCTCCTCATCCAGGATCTCCGGCCCCACGGGATCTCGTGCACGCCCTCCTATCTCCTCAACCTGGTGGAACACATGGAGGAATACGGGGTCAATCCCCGCGAGACCAGTCTCCGGTACGGGATCCTCGGCGCCGAACCGTGGTCGGAAGCGCTGCGCGTCCAGCTGGAGGAACGCCTGAGCATCGACGCGGTGGACATCTACGGCCTGAGCGAGGTGATCGGGCCGGGAGTGGCCAACGAGTGCCGCGAGGCCAAGGACGGGCTCCACATCAACGAGGATCACTTCCTGCCCGAGGTGATCGATCCCGCCAGCGGGGACCCGTTGCCGCCCGGCGAGTATGGAGAGCTGGTGTTCACCTCCCTGACGAAGGAAGCCTTTCCCGTGATCCGGTACCGTACGGGGGACATCGCCGCTCTCTATCCCGAGCCCTGCCCCTGCGGGCGGACGCTGGTCCGGATGAGCCGGGTCAAGGGGCGGGTCGACGACATGCTGGTGGTACGCGGCATCAACGTCTTCCCCTCGGAGGTCGAGTACCAGCTGCTCAAGTTCGAGGAACTGGCGCCCCATTACCAGATCGTCATTGACCGGGGACGGGCGCTGGACCGGATGGAGGTGTGGGTCGAGCCGGCTCCCGCCACGGTGGCGGCCTGGGGCCGCTTTGATCCGGGCATCGCTCCCGCGGCCGAGTTGATGAACAAGGCCGGTGATGCGCTGGCGGGGGCCCTTGGCATCCAGGTGGACATCCGGCTGGTGGAACCGGGTTCCATCCCCCGCAGTGAGGGCAAGGCCGTCCGCGTTGTCGACCGCCGCCAGGTCAGGGTGTGAGGCGAAGAATGGGCGGCACAAGAGCGCCATTCCCGGCTCCACCGCCGGAAATCACCGGTGCCATGCGGGAGCGGATCGCCGCCGACCCCTTCTGCCGGCGCCTCGGGATTGAGCTGGAAGCGCTCCGGCCCGGATACGCCCGGCTGGGCATGACCCTGACACCCGACATGCTGAACTTTCACGGCACGGGCCACGGCGGTGCCGTCTTCGCCCTGGCCGACGCCGCCCACGCCGCGGCCTCCAACAGCCATGGCGACCCGGCGGTCGCCCTTCACGTCGGCCTCGACTATCTGGCGCCGGCCCGGGCCGGCTGCCGCCTGGTGGCGGAAGCGGTGGAAGAGGAGCGGGGCCGCCGGACCGCCCTCTACCGCCTGACGGTGCGAGAGGAAGGGACCGGGCGGCTGATCGCCGCGGGGCAGGGGCGGGTGTACATCCTGG
>DATCKH010000240.1:0-3332 GCA_036562425.1 Thermaerobacter sp.
AGGATCTCGGTTCGTTCCCGGCGGGTTCGGGCCGCCCAATACCGTTCTCGCATGGTGGCGAGATACTCCCGGCGGCTGGCGAGCGACATTGGCACAGCACGTCCCTTCGGTAAGATTTCTCCGTGAGTGATCCGGGACCCCTTCGGTTACATTTTGGCTGAGTGATTGCGCGCCATTGACGCCAAGGACCGCAGGTGGCTACGATATGATTAAACGATTGTGAAAGTGTTAAATGAGGGGGAACCACCCGGTGACCACAGCGCGGGAAGGAGCCCGCAATGACGTGTGCTCGAGCTTCGACCCCAACGGCGAGCGCGTCACTGCCCTGCGCGAGCGACTCGTGGAAGTGGCGGGTCTGTCCGAGTTGTTCCGGGCCCTGGCCGACGAGACGCGGACCAAGATCCTCTACCTGCTGGCGGACGAGGAACTCTGCGTCTGTGACCTGGCGGCCATCCTCGACCTCAGCCTGCCCGCCGTCTCCCATCACCTGCGCTTGCTGAAGACCATGCGCCTGGTGAAGTACCGGCGGGAGGGCAAGAACGTCTACTATTCCCTGGCCGACGAGCACGTCTTGCGGCTTATCCAGGTGGCCCAGGAGCATTACGAAGAAGAACGCTGACCCGCGCTACTGAGCGTGCTGGAGGGATTGCGGGTGAGCACGGACACACGGCGAGAACGCATGCAAAGCTATGTCCTGGAGGGCATGGACTGCGCCAGCTGCGCGCAGCGGATCGAGGATGCCCTGCGCCGCGAGCCGGGCCTGGAAGAAGCCACCGTGAGCTTCGCCACGGGGTCCGTCCTCCTGCCCCCGGAGCGGGTCGAGCGCGCCCGGGAGATCATCGCCCGCGTCGAACCGGGGGTCCGGCTCGTCCCGCCGCGTCAGGATACCGGGGCTGCCGCCCGGAACGGGACTCTTCAGGAGAGCGTTCTTCCCCACGGGCCGCACCCGGCGCCGGGCGCGGCGGCCCATCCCGCGGGGGAAGCCGTGGCAAGGGCCACCGGGGAGGCGGTGGCGCCTGGTTCTTCCGCCAAGGAAAGGACGGGCGCGACGGGCCAGGCGGAGCGGCCGGCTGAAGAGGAGGAACGTCACTCCACCTACCGCCGCCTGGCGGCCATCGGCCTGGCCACCCTGGCATTCCTGGCGGCGACCTTCCTCCACCCCCGGCTGGAGGGCACGTCCCTCGCCCTGGCGGTGGACGCCGCCTTGCTGGCCGTTTACGTGTGGGTCGGCCACGGCGTGATCGGGGCCGCCCTGCGCAACGCGCGGCGCGGGCAGTTCTTCGACGAGAACTTCCTGATGACCCTGGCCACCGCGGGCGCCATCGCCATCCACGAGCTGCCCGAGGCGGTGGCGGTCATGCTGTTCTACACCGTCGGCGAGTTCTTCCAGGACCTGGCCGTGCAGCGCTCCCGGCGCTCCATCCGGGCCCTGATGGACCTCCGGCCCGACTACGCCCACGTGCGGCGGAACGGCGAGATCTTGCGCGTCCCGCCCGAGGCGGTGGCCGTGGGCGAGGAAATCGTGGTCCGGCCCGGCGAGCGCATCCCCCTGGACGGGGAAGTGGTGGAGGGCTCGTCCTTCGCGGACACCTCCGCCCTCACGGGAGAATCGGTACCCCGGCGGGTGGAACCCGGCGACGAAGTGATGGCCGGCATGGTCAACACCCGGGGCCTGCTCACCGTGCGGGTCAGCCGGCCCTTCGGCGAGTCGTCGGTGGCCAAGATCCTTCGGCTGGTGGAGACGGCGGCCGCCCGCAAGGCGCCCACGGAGCGGTTCATCACCACCTTCTCGCGCTATTACACGCCGGCGGTCGTGGCGGCGGCCCTGGCCGTCGCGGTGATCCCCCCGCTGGTGGTGCCCGGGGCGGCGTTCGGCGACTGGCTCCGGCGGGCGCTGGTCCTGCTGGTGATCTCGTGTCCGTGCGCGCTGGTGATCTCGATCCCACTGGGTTACTTCGGCGGCCTGGGCGGCGCCTCGCGGCGGGGCGTGCTGGTCAAGGGCTCCAACTACCTGGACGCCCTGACGCGCCTGGACACCGTGGTCTGGGACAAGACGGGCACGCTGACGCGGGGCGTCTTCAAGGTGGTGGAGGTCACGCCCTTCAACGGGTTCTCCCGCGACCGGGTCCTGGAGCTGGCCGCCCACGCCGAGGCCTTTTCCAGCCACCCCATCGCCGCCTCCATCGCCGAGGCCTACGGCCGGGCCGTAGAGCGGTCGCGCGTGGCGGGCTACGAAGAGGTCGCGGGCCACGGCGTGCGTGCCCGCGTGGACGGGCAACTGGTCGTTGCCGGCAACGACCGGCTCTTGCACCGTGAGGACATCCCCCACGAGACCTGCGAGGCCGAGGGCACGGTGGTCTACGTGGCGGTGGACGGCGTGCTGGCGGGACGCATCGTCATCGCCGACGAAATCAAGCCCGAGGCGGCGGCGGCCGTGCGCGCCCTGCGGGAACTGGGTGTCCGGCGCCAGGTCATGCTGACGGGGGACGACCGGTCCGTCGCCGAGAAGGTGGCCGCGGCCCTGGGCCTGGACGAGGTGCGCGCCAACCTGCTGCCCGAGGACAAGGTGGAGGCCGTGGAGCGGCTGGACGCCGAGCGGCGCCGCGAGGGACGAATCGGCGCCCTCGCCTTCGTCGGGGACGGCATCAACGACGCGCCGGTGCTGACCCGGGCGGACATCGGCGTGGCCATGGGCGGCCTCGGCTCCGACGCGGCCATCGAGGCGGCCGACGTGGTCATCATGGACGACAGCCCGGCCAGGCTGGCGACGGCCGTGTCCGTGGCCCGGGCCACGCGGCGCATCGTGAAGCAGAACATCGCCTTCGCCCTCGGGGTCAAGTTGATCTTCGTCCTCCTGGGGGCCGCCGGCGTGGCCTCCATGTGGGAGGCGGTCTTCGCCGACGTCGGCGTCTCCCTGCTGGCCATCCTCAACGCCACCCGCGTTCTCCGCGCGGGGTAGGACCTTCGGCCTTCGTATGCGGCCGCGGTGGACCGGCATTTCTATAGATGAGAATGCGGGGCCTTTGCCGCGGCGCGCGGCCGCCCGCCGGCGGCGCGCAGGGTGGAAGGAGGTGTGGAGGCGTGCGGCTGGAACACGTCAAGGCGGAACTGGAGCGCTGGGGCGAGGTGATCGTGACCCTTGCGTCCGGCCAGAAGTTCGAGTTGCACCTCGGGGACACCCAGTTTGACCTGCAGAACCGCCTGATCCGGATCACCGCGCCGGCGGCGCAGTTCGTCCTGGACGGCGACCAGATCGAGCACCTCGAGATGCATTTCAGCCATCCCATGTCGTGACCGAGGAGTGGCGGGTCGCGAGCCGCCCCGCCGGGCGC
>DATCKH010000242.1:0-15311 GCA_036562425.1 Thermaerobacter sp.
GCGGGCGAACAGGCGCAGGAGCCCGACCTGCCGGCAGGCGTTACCGAAGCCAGGGTTGTTCGCGTCATTGACGGAGATACCATCGAGGTCGAGTACATCGCCGGCGCGAAGCTTCCCGACACCCGGGTCCGCCTCATCGGAGTGAACACGCCGGAGAGCACCACACGCGTCGAACCCTACGGAAAGGAGGCGTCCGCTTACACGAAGAAACAACTGGAAGGCAGGACGGTCTGGCTGGAGAAGGACGTCTCTGAGACGGACAAGTACGGCCGGGCGCTCCGATACGTGTGGCTCACCCAGCCCCCCACCGAGCCCTCCGAGCAGGAGATCCGGACGCACCTGTTCAACGCCGTCCTCGTCCTCAACGGCTATGCGCAGGTGGCCACTTACCCGCCCGACGTGAAGTACGTCGACTACTTCACGAAGTTCCAGCGAGAGGCACGAGAGAAGAACCGCGGGCTGTGGGCGCTAAGCAGTTCCAGCGGGTCGTCGAGCAAAGAGTCCTCCGCAGGTTCCTCATCAGGTTCCTCGTCAGGTTCCTCGTCAGGCAGTAAGACCACTGCCTCACGCGATCAGAGCTCGACCCGAAAGTCGGGCAGCAAGTCAACGACGTCGCGGAGCGACAGTTCCTCCAGGAAGACGGCGGGTTCCGGGTCCAAGAGTTCCGGCGGTCCACTGCGCACGAGCGCCAGGAAGTGTGACCCGAACTACTCCGGTGCCTGCGTGCCGCCCTATCCTCCCGACGTGGACTGCAGTGACATTGCGGCGAAAGGCTTCCGCGTCGTCGGCCGGGACGTCCATCGTCTGGACCGGGACAAGGATGGTATCGCGTGTGAGTGATAGGGGCCCGTTCCACAGGGGATTTTTCCGCTGAGCACTCACCCGTGCCCAGCACACCAAAGCGGGCCACACCCTCCATGGGTGTGGCCCGCCGACTCTTGCGGGAGCATGTGGGAATCGAACCCACCAGGGACGGTCTTTCCGTCCCCCACTGGTTTTGAAGACCAGGGGCAACACCAGTCACCAGCTGCTCCCTCGTGGCCTCTCCCGGCACGACTTATCGTAGCAGCGCCCGCGCCCCGGCGGCAACCGCACTCCCGGCCGTCCCGGTCGCCCCGGGCCGGTCCCCCTGCCCTCCCCCGCGGCTTCACTGGCCGGGTACGTTCCATTCCGGTTCGTCCCCACGAACCCGCGACGGGTCCACCGCCAGCGGCAGGTCCGGTACCAGCCGGCGCAGCTCGTCGCCCTCGGGGTCGCCCGCGTCGGCCACCAGCCGGGTGTAGCGGTCGATGAAGGCCAGAACGCGCTCCACATCGATCCCCAGGTAATGGGGCCGGTACTTCTCCAGGTACCGGCGGGCCTTGAGCAGGTTGCGGCGCACGCCCCGCGGTGTCCCCCGGTCCCGCCGGACGAAGGCCGCCGCCAGGATGATGAGGCCCCGGTAGAAGTCGCTCCTGGAACGAAGCCAGGCCTTTTCCAGCACCTCGTGGCTCTCGAAGAACCGCCCCCGCTGGTAGCACTCCAGGAAGGCCGCGAGGGGCGCCGGCACGGGTGGAGCAGGCCGGGCGCCGGGGTCGCCCTCCGGCCCCGCGGGCACCTGGCCGTACCGTTCCTCCTGTCCGGCCATGGAGTCTCCCTCCCCACCTCCAGGAACCCGGCCACGTTCCCGCACTTCACCCGCCCGCCCGGTGCCCCGCCCCACCCCCGGCAGGAACAGCACCTCCGCACCGGGTGCCCGGCTCCGGCCCGGTCCCAGGGAACGCCACCCCGCTCCCTCAGCCCGGCCGCCGGGCCACCACGACCATGCGGCGGCTGTCCAGGCTCAAGGGAGCGGCGGTCTCGTCATAGAAGCCCAGCACCTCCATCCCCGCTCGCCGTAGCAGCCCGGCCATCTCGGCAGGCGTGTAGAGCCGGACGAAGAACCGGGCCCGCCGCACGCGCCCATCCCGGATCACGGTGCGGCACGTGTAGATTCGGCCCCGCACCGGGTCGAAGGAGTGCGCGTCGATCAGGAAGTCGTCCCCGCGCTCGATCACCGAGAACGGAACCATGTGGCGGAGCAGGAATTCCCGGTTCTGGGTCTCCAGCAGGAAGCGGCCGCCGGGTTTCAGCGCCCGCGCCACCTGGCCGAGCACCTGCTCGTTCTCCTCGTCGGGAAAGTAGCCGAAGCTGGTGAAGACGTTGTACACGGCGTCGAAACGGTCGCGCCAGGGCAACTGGCGCATGTCCCCCCGGACGAACTCCGCCTGGACGCCCCGCTCCGCCGCCGCCTGCCGGGCCAGGGCCAGGAACCCGGCGCTGCGGTCCAGGCCGGTGACCCGCAGCCCCAGTTCGGCCAGAGGGACGGCAATCCGGCCGTGACCGCAGGCCAGGTCCAGGACCTCCTGGCCGGGCCGCAGGTCGAGCAGCGTGCGAATCAGCGCCACCTCGCGGGCGGTCCGCTCTGGTGTGAGAGTGTCGCCGTAGAAGTAGAGGTAGTCGTCGGGGGCGAACACCGCATCGAAATCGAAACGATCCGGGTCGTCCGCAGCTGACGCCGGCGCTGGCGCGGCCTGTTGCCCCGGCATGTGCTGCCGCAGCGAATCATCCATGAATTGCGCAATACCTCCTCGAGAGCCTCCCGGCGGCCCGGAGGCACCGGGCATTGAAGGCCTCCTGGCATTCAGGGGCGCGGGTCCCGGCCCGGCACCGGCCTCGGACCACCCTCGGGCCACCGCCCAGCCACCGCTCCGCCACCACCCCGCCCCCTGCCCTGCACCGCCGCATCCCTTGGCTTTGCGCAGGCCGGCCTGGCACCGGAAATGGCGCAGGGAATGTCTATTGATCGTGGAAACTTAACAACGATCGCCCGCACCGAGCCGTTCCGGTACGTTTCCCAGCGATTCTCGCCACGGACTCCCGGCAGCCGGCGGGATCCTCACCGGTCCCGCTCCGGCACCCTACCCGGCGGCCGCGGGGGGCAAGGCCAATTATCCGGACGAATCGAGGTGGCCCATGGAACGGGTTCAGGACATCGCCGGGAAGATCATCGCCAACGTCGAGCGGGCCGTGGTCGGCAAGCGCGCGGAGATCCGCTACCTGCTGGTGGCCTTGCTGGCCAACCGGCACGTGCTGATCGAGGACGTGCCCGGGGTGGGCAAGACCACCATGGTGCGGGCGCTGGCTCGTTCCATCGACTGCACCTTCCGCCGCATCCAGTTTACGCCCGACCTGCTCCCGTCGGACATCGTCGGCCTGTCGGTGTACGACCCGGCCACCAAGCAGTTCACCTTCCGGCCGGGCCCCATCCACAGCCAGGTGGTCCTGGCCGACGAGATCAACCGCACGTCGCCCAAGACCCAGTCGGCCTTGCTGGAAGCGATGGAAGAGGGCCAGGTCACGGTCGACGGCCAGACCTATCCGCTGCCGAGGCCTTTCTTCGTGCTGGCGACCCAGAACCCCATCGAGTATGAGGGAACCTTCCCCCTGCCGGAGTCGCAGCTAGACCGCTTCGGCCTGCGCATTCGCCTCGGGTACCCGCGGCCCGCGGAAGAACGAGAAATCCTGGAGCGGCACCATGCCGCGCGGCCGGTGGACGCCCTGGAACCGGTGACCACGGCGGCGGAGATCCTGGAACTGCAGCAGCTGGTCACCACCGTGCGCATGGAGGACAGCGTCAAGGATTACCTCATCCGCGTGGTCCAGGCCACCCGGAACCACAGCGCCGTGTACCTGGGCGCCAGCCCGCGCGCCAGCCTGAGCCTGTACCGGCTGAGCCAGGCCCTGGCGGCAGTGCTGGGCCGCGACTACGTGCTACCCGACGACATCAAGCAACTGGCCCCGCTGGTCCTGGCACACCGCCTGGTGCTCCAGCCCGAGGCTCGCTGGCAGGGAACGGAGCCGGAGACCATCGTCAACGAGATCCTCGCCAGCGTCCCGGTACCGGTGGAGCAGCGCGGCCGCCGCCTGTTCGCCCGGCCGTGAACGCGGGGCATGCGCCCGCAGGTCGCCGGAAGGAGGCCCGCCATGCGCCTGCATGACATCGGGCTGCCGCTGTGGACGGTGCTTGCCCTTCTCTTTGCGCTGACCACGGGCGGTCCCTTCCCGTGGTTCCTCTTTTATTTCCTGGCCGGCGCCCTGGTCCTTTCCGGCCTGTGGGCCTGGCACGCCCACCGGTCCCTTGACTGTTGCGCCGCCGTCGACCGGGCGGCCGCCACCGCCGGCGACGAGGTCGAACTGCGCCTGGAACTGGAGAACCAGTCGCTGCTGCCCGTCCCACGGGTCCTGGTCCTGAACCTCCCGGGACAGGCGGTGGTGAGCGCGGAGGGGGCCGGGCCGGGGGCCGGAGGCCCGGTCCCGGGCGACCGGGTGAAGTACCTGGGCCTGGGGCCCCTGGCCACCGTCATCGACCGCCGCCGCCTGCGCCTGGACAGGCGCGGCCGGTACCGGCTCGGGCCCATCGTGGTGGAAGCCCAGGACCCCCTGGGCATCTTCCGCATCCGCCGCGTCGTCCATGCCGAGCCCGAGCTCACGGTACTCCCGCGGCCCTGGCCCGTCCACGATCTGCCCATCGCGCCGCGGCAACCCTTCGGCCGCCAGCCGACACGGATCCGGGCGTGGCAGGACCCCTCCAGTCTCAACGAGGTGCGGCCGTTCCGGCCGGGGGACAACCCCAAGCACATTCACTGGAAGCTGTCGGCGCGGTTCGGTGAGCTGCACGTCAAGGAGTTCGACCTGCGCGCTACCACGGACTGCGTCGTGTTTATCGACCTTGACCACCGGGTGCAGGCCGGCCAGGGGGCCGGTTCCACGGTCGAAGCGGGGATTTCGCTGGCCGCCGGCGTAGCCGTCTACGCGCTGCAGCGGGACCTGCCGGTGGGTGCAGTCGCCCACGACGACCGGCTCTCCTGGCTGCCGCCTGGCCGCGGCGCGCGGCACTACAAGCAATTCATGCGCTGGCTGGTGGAACTGGGTGACGGTGGCAACGTACCCGTGGCGGAACTGCTGGCCACCCAGCAAGCCCTGCTCACGCCCCGGTCGGCAGTGGTGGTGATCACCCCCGCCCTCCCGTGGCGACTGGCGACCGAGCTGGTTCGGCTCCGCCGCCAGGGCCATTCCGCGGTGCTCTTCCTCCTGCGGCGGGAGACATTCCAGCGGGCCGCGCCCCACCGGCCGGGGGACGAACCCCCGGCCACGTGGACCGGGAGCCCCGGCGTGCAACCCCACCAGCGGCAGCTTCGCGCGCTGGCCGGTGAGGGCGTCCCGGTCTTCATCGTGGGACCGGATGGGACACCGGCGCCTCTTGCCGTCGCTGCGGTGCCCCCGCAGCGGCCAGCGGGCCATACCATGGCTGCGAGGTGGCAACCGTCATGATGAGCCGGCGCGGGCGACCCTACCCACCGGGCCGGTTTCCACGCCGCCGCTTCACCGGCGGGGAGAACGCCGTGCCGGGCGGTGGCCGCACCTCCGGGGCAGGCAGGAACGTACCCGCGGCAGCAGTAGCCACAGAGGCCACCGGACAAGCCGGCCCGGATGGCCTCTGGCGGGCCGGGGCTTTCGGCCGCCAGCGGCCTGCGCCCGCCCCCACGTTGCCGGCCTCCAGCGGGTGGTACTGGCTCCTGGTGGTCACCGGCCTGGGTGCAACGCTGGCCCTTCTGGGCAGTTTGAGCCGCTTCCTGGGCTGGCCGCCCGGGGCCCGGGACCCCTTGGTCGTGAGCCTGCTGGCCGCGCTGGGCCTGACGGTGCTGGCCAACCTCCCCTACGCCTGGCTCCTGGTGGTGGCCGCGCTGGCCGCCCGCACCGGCTGGCTCGCCCTGGTGGCGCCGGAACGACTGGCCGAACTGGTGCTGTCCCCCCTGCCGGGCGTCACGGTCGCCGGCGCCGGCCGCGTCCTGCACGATCTGTGGCTGGGAACCTATGAAGGCCTGCCCGCCCCGCTGCTGGTCCCGGGGACGCTGGTAGTGGCAGGACTCCACGTCGCCCTGGTGCTGCGGGCCGCCCGCAGGCCGGCCACCGCCCTGACCCCGATGGTGGCGGGTGGACTGGTCCTGGTGCTGGCGTGGTTTTACGGCTGGTTGCAGCAGCCGGGAGCCTGGGCCGTGGCCTACCTGGTCCTGTCCCTGGCCTTCACCGGCCTGGCCCGGATGGCGGCGCCGGCCGGGCCGGCGGTCTGGCCGTTCGCCACGGCCGCTGCCCGCCGCCGGCGGTGGCCGCGCCTAGCCCTGCGCTGGTTCGAAATAACAAACCCGTGGAACGGCCGCCGGCGCGCTCCTTGGGACTCCCCGGATCCCGCCTTGGAGCAAGAGCTGGCGGGCCGGCAGGTACCCCTCCGGCTGGTGCTGCCCGCCCTGGGGCAGGTCCTGGCGCTGGTTGTCGTCGCGGGCCTGCTCGCCCTCCAGTTGCCGCCCCGGGAGGAACCCTACGACTGGGTACCCCTGACCCAGGCGGCCAACCGGCTCCTCCCCTTCACCGTGGCCGACCGGCCGGGCGGCTGGGGGGCCGTGCCCGGGGGCCACCCCGGCGTCGTCCCTCCGTGGCAGTACCTGGGGGGCCCGTTCTTCCCGGACGATACCCCCCTGCTGACGGTCACCGTGGAAGGCCAGCGGCTGCCGCAGGTGCTATACCTCCGCGGTGCCACCCGGCACCGCTACGACGGGAGCTCGTGGGGAGAGCCGGTGACACACCCCGCGGACAGGGCATGGGTGGCTCCCGTCATGCATTTCGACGAGGCGCGGCCCATCATCCAGCGCATCACGCCCCACGTGGCCTTGCGCGGCTTCTTGTACGCGGTTCTCGAACCCCAGCGCGTCAACGGACGGCCCCCGGACCGCCGAGAGTACCGGCGCCCGCGCTCCGGAGAGCCCGCCTCACCTCTATTGACGGCCGATCTCACCCTGCACATCGAAGGGCAATGGGAGCCCGTTCCCTATACCGTCGAATCCCTGACCCCGGAGTTTGCCCCCGATGCCATCCGCCAGGCCGCCTGGGCGGCCATGCGGCAAAAGCCAGGTATCCTCCGGTATGTTCCCCCGCAATACCTCCAGTTGCCGCCGGGCCTGCCCGCCCGGGTGCGGGAGCTGGCGCAAGAGGTCACCAGCGGGCATACCAACCCCTACGACAAGGCCAAGGCCGTCGAAACCTACCTGCGCCAGTTCCGCTACGACCTGAACATGCCCTACACGCCGCGGGGACGGGACTTCGTCGACTACTTCCTCTTCGACCTGCAGCGCGGCTATTGCACGGCCTTCGCCTCCGCCGCGGCGGTCATGCTGCGGAGCATCGGGCTGCCGGCGCGCTGGGTGGAGGGGTTCGTCGTCCCCATCGGCGGGCGCCCCGGCACGTACACCGTCACCCACGCCCAGGCCCACGCCTGGGTCGAGGTCCTGATCCCGGGCTACGGTTGGGTGCCCCTCGAACCCACGCCGGCCTATCCCGAGCGGCCCCTGGCACCGGCACCGCGGGCAGCCGCCACGGGATCGGCGGGCGAGGAAGAAGAGGAGCCCGGCGAACTCCCCACACCGCGGGACCTGCCCCGCCCCCAGGAGCGGGCACCCACCGAGCCCGCCACCACGGGTACCGGCTCCTCCCCCGGTACGGCGCCGGCGCGCCCGGCCGCATCACTGGCTGCCGCCGTGTTAGCCCTTCTGGCCTTGACGGCCGTATGGCTGGCTGCGCGGCGGCGGGGTGCGGGCACCGGGCTTCCGGTAGACCCGGCCCTGGCGACCCGTAGCCTGTTCGCCCGGACAGAGCGTGAGCTCGCCCGCCTGGGTTTCCCGCGGGCTCCGCACATGACCCCGCGGGAATATGCCGGGTGGCTGGCGCGCCGGCTGCCCGACCTGGGTCCATCCTGGCTGCGGCTGGCGGAACTTTACGAGCAGGCTCGTTACGGCACCCCCGCGCAATCCCAGCGGCCAGGCGGGTTCCCGGAGCGGGACGAACTGGAACGCCTGCGGGCGGAGATCGCTGCCGGCCTGGTGCGGGCCTTTGGCTGGCGGTATCGCTGGGTGCGCCGGACACCCGACCTGGCTGCCGCCTGGGCCGCCCTGGCGGACCGGCTGGCAAGCTGGACACCGCTCGGCCGATGGACCAGAATGGGCGGGGAGGGAGGCAGCGTTGGCTTTGGACGCTAACCGTGCACGCATCGACCGCGTGCTGTTCACCGAGGCAGAGATCGCCACCAAGGTCCGGGAACTGGCAGCCCGCATCCGCGCCGATTACGAGGGCAAGCCCTTGACCGTCGTCGGCATCCTGAAGGGCGCCTTCGTGTTCACGGCCGATCTGGTGCGGGCACTGGACATGCCGCTGCGGGTCGACTTCATGGCCGTTTCCAGCTATGGCTCGGCCACCCAGACGTCGGGGATCATCCGCATCCTCAAGGACCTGGATCGCCCGATCCGCGACCAGCACGTGTTGCTGATCGAGGACATCGTGGACACGGGGCTGACCCTTCGCTACCTGCGGGAGCACCTGCTGGCGCAGTCGCCGGCCTCGTTGCGCGCCTGCGTGCTGCTGGACAAGCCTGAGCGGCGCCAGGTGGACGTGCCCGTGGAGTACGTGGGCTTCACCATCCCGGACGAGTTCGTCGTAGGCTACGGAATCGACTATGCCGAGCAGTTCCGGTACCTGCCGTACATCGCGTGCGTGAAGGTCGAATCCTGAGTCGTCCAGTCCCTGGTCACGGATCCTCAGAGTCACGGATCCTCTCATCGCTGCCCCCAACGTCCAGGAAAAGGAAATCGCCCCCCGCGCCCCGAACTCTTTACCGGCAAACCTCCCACTGGGGAAGGGGGCGATGCCGTGTTCCGTCGCGGTCAATGGGTTCGTCACCGCCGCTCCGGCGAGTTGGGTGTGATCGTCCGCCTGCGGAGCTCCCGCCAGTCGATCCGGGTGCGCTGGCAATCGGGTGTCGAGCAGGAATGCACATCCGATGACGTGGAGCCATGGGACCCGCCTCCGGGTGTGGACCCGTCCCGGCTGATCATCCAGGACGGCGATCGAGCCTCCGATCACCGGAGTGCCTCCGGCGAGTGAAACCGCGACGACACCGAGACCCCTCACGCATCCGCAGGGGCAAGGGCCACCGCACGGGAACTGCCCCTGGGAACGAGGCCGGTGCCTCCCCGGCCTCACCGGGACCTGACAGGCTCTTGACCGGAGAAAGCCCGACAGGCTCGCGACCAGGGAAAACGAAGAACAACGCAATGGTCACCGGGCGGCACGCCCAGCCCGACCGGGGCGCCGGGGGTGCCGCCCTTCCTGTTTCTTGATGCTGCCGTCTCGCTTCTGCCGGCTCCTCTTCCTGTCCGCTTGCGCCTTCGCGCTCCCGGCCCTTCGCTCCCCGGCATCAATCCCGGAAGCAGCCCCGGCATCGGCACCGGCATGGGGCCCCGGCGCGATGATGGGTTGGGGTGCGGGCATGGGCCCCGGCATCCGGCCCTGACGGCAGCCCCAGGAACGGAGCCCCACGAACGGCGCGCTGGCATTGGCCGCTCAGAGGGCTCCCATACTAGGAGCGCGGCAGGGATTGGGAAGGCGTGACATGACGGTGGGCCTTAAGACGCTTCGGCAGTGGACGCTCCCGCGGCAGTTGTGCTTGCTGGCGGATTACATGGGGCGCGTGTTGCCGCGGGTCAACCGCACGCTGGACGGCTGGCGGGAGCGGGCGTGCACGATCCCCGATCCGGAATTGCGGCGCCAGGCGCTGGCCAGCATCCGGACGAAGCGCTTTCACTGCGAGGGCGGGTCGGTGTTTGCCGTGGCCGCCCCGGATACCGGAACCCGCCAGGGCCTGATCCGCCTGATCGTGGCGCTGCAGACCATCAGCGACTACCTGGACAACCTGTGCGATCGCAGCCTGAGCCGGGACCCCCGCGACTACCGGTGCCTGCACCAGGCGATGCTGGATGCCGTGGCCCCCGCGCCGGATTCCCGGCCGCTGGAGGACCGCCCCCGGCAATGCCATCCCCGAGCGGATGAACCCACAAGAGCCCTCCCCCTGGAGGCCCCCGCCCACGGCGCGACAGCGCCGCCGGGGGCGCGTCCGGTAGCGGGGCGGCCCGCCGCCACGGCCTACTACCGCCTTCATCCCCACAACGACGACGGCGGTTACCTGGCCGCCCTCGTGGCCGAGTGCCGCGCCCAGGTGGCCGCCCTCCCCGGTTACGGCCGCGTGGCCGGGCGGGTCACGGAACTGGTAAGCCTCTACAACGACCTGCAGGTGTACAAGCACGGGCCCCGGGAGACCCGCCTGCCCCGGCTGGAACAGTGGTTCGTACGGCGCGGCGGCCGCTTCCACGGCGAGCTGTACTGGTGGGAATTCGCCGCCGCCTGCGGGTCCACGCTGGGCGTCTTCGCTCTGTTCCTCGAGGCCGCGTGGCAGCCGCGCCCGGCAGCCGCCGACCTGAACGCCCTGCTGGACGCGTACTTCCCGTGGGTGTGCGGGCTGCATATCCTGCTGGACTACTTCATCGACCAGGCTGAAGACCGGGCGGGGGGCGACCTCAACCTGGTCAGTTACTACCCCAGCCGGGATCTCCTGCGGGACCGGCTCGCCCTGTTCGTCCGCGAGGCGCGCCGCCGCGTGCAGGCACTGCCCCGCCGCTCCCTGCACGAGCTGGTGGTGGCGGGCCTGCTGGGCCTGTACCTGTCGGATCCCAAGATCGCCGCCCAGGGCCTGCAGCCCGTGGCCCGCCAGTTACTGGCGGAGGGTGGTCCCGCCGCCCTCGCCTGCTACGCCGCCAGCCGCGCCCGCCGCCGGTGGCAAGGGCGCCACCGCTGACAAGGCAGGCGGCGGCTGGAGACCTGCCCACGCTGGTCACGTCCTGTCAGGCTTGCCCACGCCGTTCACGTCCTGTTCGCTGCCCTGTTCGTCCCAGGCTTCGGGGGCCCCCGCCCGACCGCTGCAGGTTTCAGGCTCCGGGCGGCACGGCCTCGCCTGTCGGGCGCGGTGGCGGTTCCGTCCCCCGCGGTTCTTGAGCCAGCAGGAGCCGCTGGCAATACTCGATGATTTCTCGGCGCCGCACGATGCCGATGAAGCGGTCGCGGTCGTCCACCACGGGGACGAAGTTCTGCACCGCTGCCAGCCGGATCAGGTCCCGCATGTCGGCGTACACGCGCACCGGCTCGTTCCGGAGGTGCCGGGGGATGTCCTGGACCAGCACGCGCTCGGCCTGCGCGAAGGTGAAGTCGGGGGTGTTCTTGATGTACCAGAGGAGGTCGCCTTCTGTGAGGGTGCCGGCGTAGCGGCCGTCGTCGTCCACCAGCGGAACCGCGGAGTAGCGGTGGCGTTCCATGCGCTCCAGCGCCTGCCGCAAGGTCGCGTGGGGGCTGAGCCAGACCACCTCGCTCTTGGGCAGGAGGAAGAAGGCCACGTTCACGGGGACCACCCCCACCCCATGATATCACCGGCGCCGGTCGACTCCCCCGGCTGGAGGACGCGTCAGGACGCAGGAAAACCGTGCCGGCCGGGTGAACCCAATTGCAACCGGCCGCGGCGGTGCCGCTGGCGCTGGCGCGGCGAGGTGGCCGAGGGAGTGCCGGGCGATCCGGCTTCCCCGCTCGAGCGGACGATTCCAGCCGGAACGCGATCGACACGGACTCCGGGCAGGTACGGGCTGAGACGGCAGGGCGCTCCTGCAAACCGAGACGGAAAGGTACCGTACCCCTGGCACCCCGCCCCGAAAGGAGCAACCGGGTTGGCCGAACGCGTCACAGGCGTGTCATCCTGCGCCGGACTGCAACCAGCGATCCCCGCCCGGACCCGCGCCATCGCTGCCGTCCTGCTGGGAGCCACCCTCTGGGGGCTCTCGGGCACGGCGGCCCAGCAGCTCATGCAGGTCTACGGCGTGCAGCCGGGCTGGCTGGTCACCACCCGCATGACCGCCTCCGGCCTCGTCTTGCTGGCGGCCGCCCGCTGGCTCGCCCGGGGCTCCCGGCCGGGAGCCATCTGGCAGGACCGCCAGGGGCGCCTGCAATTGCTCGTGTTCGCCATCGGCGGGCTCCTGGGCGTCCAGTACAGCTACATGGCTTCCATCGCCCTGGGCAACGCCGCGACGGCCACGTTCCTCCAGTACCTGGGGCCGGCCTTCGTCACGGTGTACGAAGTGGTGCGCCTGCGCCGGCGCCCCCGGCCGCGGGAGTCCCTCGCCCTGCTGCTGGCCGTGGTGGGGACCCTGCTGCTGGCCACCGGCGGTGCCCTGGACCGGCTGGCGGTGCCCGCCGGTGCCGTGGCCTGGGGATTGTTCTCGGCGCTGGCGCTGGCCTTCTATACGCTGTCGGGCGCGGAGCTGATGCGCCGCTGGAACGCCGTGGTCGTCATCGGCTGGGCCATGCTGATCGGCGGGATCGGATTCACGCCGCTGGCCCCGGTATGGGACGCCGCGGGTGCGCGCTGGAACGGGACGAGCCTGCTCCTCCTGGCCTTCGTCGTCGTGGGGGGGACGCTGCTGGCGTTCACCCTCTACCTCACCAGCCTGCGCCACCTGCCGGCGTCCCAGACCAGCCTGCTAGCCTGCATGGAACCGCTGGCCGCGGCGGCCTCCGCCACCCTGCTGCTGCGCGTGCCCTTCACGGCGGCCACCGCCGCCGGCGGTGCCTGTATCCTGGCGACGGTGGTCCTGCTGACGGGCACCCGGGAAGCGGGAGGGCGCTAGCGCCGCTCCGTTGTCTAAACGTCCAGAAACGCTGGAGCGAGGCGGAAAACCCCGGAGGGAGGCGACCTGACATGTCCCGTGAGCCGCGCGCCCTGTGGGAGCGCGAGCTGGATTTCCTGCGCAGCAACCTGCTCCATTACCTGCGCTACTGGCCGCCGGGCCAGGAGGACTGGCGCCCCGTCGCCAACGCGTTCAGCCTGCTCGACCTGGCGAGCCATCTCTACGGGCTCCCCAAGGCCTATGCCGCCGTGTTGCGGGAGGCGCCCCGGGAGGAGATCTTCCGCCTGATGGGCGGCCCCTGGACCGCCCGCGGTCCGGAGGACTTGCGGCGCTTGCTGGAAGAAGGGATGGAAGAATTCCGCACGCTGCTGGCGACCGTGCCGGCTGCGGAGTTCTCCCTGCGCCAGGTCCCCTGGCCCTTTGGCGAGCCCATGACCCCCGAGCGGCTGGTGCTGAACCTCGTCACCCACATGTACCACCATCGCGGGCAGTTCCACATCTACCTCAAGCAGCTCGGGGCAGCGGTGGATACGGAAACGGTTTACGCCGGCTAATTTGCCAGAGCCGGCGCCGCGCCACCCGGATCCCGACGCGGGCCGGGGCTAGTGGCGTGCCGGGATTCGGGCGGCCGGCGCAGCCGGTGGCAACAAATAGCATGGTGGCCTCGCCGGGTTGATGCGGAGAACACGACGAGCCTGGAAGAGGAGGATGTATGCTGGCCATGGTGGGACGGGCCGCGCAACCTGGACACGCGCAATCTGAACATCCGGAGGAACCGCTCGCCCGGGTCCGGGAGTTCCTCCGCCGTCACGGCGTGGACGCGGAGCTACGCGTATTTCCCGAGCCCTTGCCCACGACGACCGCGGCGGCGGCCGCGCTGGGCGTCGAGCCTGCCCGTATCGCCAAGACCGTGGTCCTGGCGGCGGGAGAACACCCGGTCCAGGTGGTGGCGGCAGGCGACCGCCGGGTCGACCGCCGGCGGGTGGCCGCCGCCCTGGGCGTGCCGAAGGTGCGCCTGGCCGCGCCGGAGGAGGTGCGGGCCTGGACGGGATTCGTCGCCGGCGGCGTGGCGCCCGTGGCGGCGATCCAGCCGGTGCCCACCTTGCTGGACGAAAGCCTGCGCCGCTTCGATCACATCTGGGCCGGGGGCGGAGTGCCCGAAGCCCTGCTGCGGCTGCGGGTGGCGGACCTGCCGGCACTGACCGGTGGCACCTTCGCGGCGGTCTGTGAGGAACCGCCTGGCAGCGCCGGACACGGCCCGTCCTGATGCCGGGCGCCGCACCTGGCGGGCCCGGCATCTTCCGGGCGCAGGGGCCGGGTGATCACCGCAGGGGTCAAAGGTGGTCCCTCTCCGCCGTGGCGGCGCGTTCCGGAGGTGTAAGAAACAGGGCATATGCCCCATGTAGGCATATGCCCTGCACCACTTCGATTCCTCCGGTCGTGCCCTGGCCGTCGCCTTTCCGGACCCGCCAGAGTGCCTGCGCGCGGCCGCCGGGCCGTCCGGCACACCCGGCCTTGCCCACGCCTGGCCTGGCCCTTCGTCAGCACTCGCTATAGCCACAGGCCAGGCACTTGCTGCAGCCCTCTTCATGGACCAGCGCGTGGCTACCGCATTCGGGGCACAGGTTCATGCTCAACTGCCGCCCGTTGCCGCCCGTGATCCGGGGTGGCTCGCCCGTCTGCGGCATACCCCCGATGGTCAGCTGCACCGGCCCGGAACCGCCGGCAGGATACCCCGCCGTTCCCGTGGCTCCCGTGGTGCCGCCAGCCGCGGAGCCGAACTCACCATGGCCGACCGTGCCGGCGGCTCCGCGCGCGGCCGCCACCGCCTCCCGGGCCTGCTGGGCAGGATCCGTGGGGAAGACGGTGAGCTGGCCGGCCGCCACCTCGTCCACGGGGTCGCGCTCGATCTTGCCCGACAGGTAGTCATCCAGGAACTGGGCGATGGCGTCGGGCACCGAGAGGACCCGGTTGGGACCGAAGCCCACGGAGCGGCTGCCGCCGATGCCGCGGAGCTGTTCCACCACCTCATGGGGATCGATCCCGGAGCGGAAGGCCAGGGAGACCAGGCGGGCGATGGCCTCGGTGAATGCTGCCACGTCGGAGCCCGCCTTGCCGATCTGGGTGAACAGCTCGAACGGGTGGCCGTTGAAGGTGTTCAGCGTCAGGTATAGGTTGCCCAGCGGAGTCGTCCGGCGCACCGTGAAGCCGTTGAGCTTGCTGGGCCGCTCGATGGGCCGGATGCGGCCCCAGGTCACCTTCAGGCCGCCGGTGTCTCCCGCCACGGCCGCGGCAGGGCTCGCGCCCGTCGCCGCACCGGCGGCACCGGCCTGCCCGGCTTGCCCGGCCGCCTCGCCGCTGAAGCCGGTCCCCTGCTTGCCCCGGTCGCCGTCGTCCAGCTTGTGCAGCACGCCCTCCCGGCTGCCGTCGCGGTAGTACGTGATGCCCTTGCAGCCCAGTTCGTAGGCCAGGCGGTACAGCGTCCGCACCTGGTCCACCGTGTGGTGCCGCGGCGCGTTGACGGTCTTGGAGATGGAGGCATCCACGTACTGCTGGATCACGGCCTGCATGCGCACGTGTTCTTCCGGCGTCAACTGGTCGGCGGAGACGAAGTAATCGGGCACCGGCTCGTCCGGGTGCTCTTCCAGCCACTTCTTGTACAGCTCGTGATAGACGATGTGC
>DATCKH010000249.1:0-4014 GCA_036562425.1 Thermaerobacter sp.
TGCGGTCGCCCATTCGGGCCCGGCCGGGCCGCCTCGTGCCCGGCGGCCGCCGCGGGCCGGGTTGTCCCGGCGGTGTCCCCGGGCTCGGCGGCTGGAGCCAGCTTGTCGATCTTGTTGAAGACTACGATGCGGGGCTGCCGGTCGGCGCCGATCTCGGCCAGCACGCGATCCACGGCCCGCATGTCCGCCGGCCAGCGTGGCTGGGAGACGTCCACCACGTGGAGCAGCACGTCGGCGTCAGCCACTTCTTCCAGCGTCGCCCGGAAGGCGGCGATCAGATGATGGGGGAGATCGTGGATGAACCCGACGGTGTCTGACACCAGGACGGGGCCGGCGCCGGGCCACTCCACCCGCCGGACGGTGGGATCCAGCGTGTCGAAGAGGCGGTCGCGCCCCACCGGCGGCACGTGGCGCGGGTCACCGTAGGCAGCCACCAGCGCTCGTTGCAGCGTGGTCTTGCCGGCGTTGGTGTAGCCGACCAGCGCCACCACCGGCACGCCCGTGCGCTCACGCCGCTTGCGCTGGGTGGCACGATGGCGCCGCACCTCGGCCAGCAGGCGGCGAAGCTCGGTGATGCGGCGGCGAATGCGCCGGCGGTCGACCTCCAGCCGGGTCTCGCCGGGACCCCGGGTGCCGATGCCGCCGCCCAACCGGGACAACGCCTCACCCATACCCGCCAGCCGGGGCAGCAGGTACTGGAGCTGGGCCAGCTCCACCTGCAGCTGGCCTTCCCGGGTGCGGGCCCGCGCCGCGAAGATGTCCAGGATGAGCTGGGTGCGGTCGATGACCTTGCCGCCGATGGCTCGTTCCAGGTTGCGCTGCTGGGCGGGCGTCAAGTCGTGATCGAAGATCACCACATCCGCCGCCAGTCGCTGGCGGGCCGCGGCCACCTCCTCCACCTTGCCGGGCCCGATCAGCGTAGCGGGATCAGGCCGCCCGCGCCGCTGCCGGATCTCGCCTACCACCTCCGCGCCGGCGGACACGGCCAGCTCGCGCAACTCCGTCATGCGCTCGGCCAGGGTGAGCGCACCTTTCCGGTCGAACTCGACCCCGACCAGCAGCGCCCTCTCCGGTGAGTTCCGACGTACGGTCATCACACTTTCATTCTACCGCGAGCCGCCCGCCGCCGGCATCGAGGCGGCCGGCTCCGCCGGCGGGCCTGAGGCACGCCCGCGTCCGCGCCGGGGCGGCTGCCCGCCCGTCCCCACCTGCCCCGGCCGCCGCCCACGGGGCATGCAGGAGGAGGCTTCCCGGCCGAAAAGGAGACCCCCCATGCCGAGGCGCGACCCTCCCCAGCAAACCCGCCCTCCCCGGCGACGGCAGATCCGATGACACCTGCTTCCCCTTCCCCTGGCCGGGCATCCACAAACAGGCCCGCCTCCCCCGCGACGGGCCACACACATGCGCGGCGTGAGGCGAATACACTGGAACGGTGCCGGCCCGGAGGTGGTGTTCATGCAGCGCCTCGCGACCCCGCCCCCTTCGTCCTCCGATGAAGTCCTGCGGTGGATCGAGGAAGGCCGGATCGCGCCCCCGCAGGCCGTACCCTACTTGCACCAGCTGGACCGGTCGCCGGCCCGCGACGACGCGGCCGCCGAGCGCGAGCGGGAACGAGAGATCGAAGCCGCGCTGTCGGAATTGGACGCCCTGATCGGCCTCCGGCATGTCAAGGAGGTCGTCAAGGAGATCCGGGCCTTCGTGACCGTGCGTGCCCGCCGCCAGCGGGTGGGCCTGCTCAACGAGCCCCTCACCCTGCACATGGTCTTCACGGGCAACCCCGGCACGGGTAAGACGACCGTTGCCCGTATCCTGGCCCGGCTGTTCAAGGCCCTGGGAGTCTTGGAGAAGGGGCACCTGGTGGAGGTCGAGCGTGCCGACCTCGTGGGCGAGTACATCGGCCACACGGCCCAGAAGACCCGGCAGGTGATCCACCAGGCCCTGGGCGGGATTCTGTTCATCGACGAAGCCTATTCCCTGGCGCGCGGCGGCGAGAAAGACTTCGGCAAGGAAGCCATCGACACCCTGGTCAAGCAAATGGAAGACCACCGGCAGCGGCTGGTGGTCATCCTGGCGGGCTACCGGCAGGAAATGGCGTGGTTCCTCCAGGCCAATCCCGGCCTGCGCTCCCGGTTCCCCTTGCACCTCACCTTCCCGGACTACACCGTGGACGAACTCATCGCCATCGCCCACCAGATGGCCCAGCAGCGGCACTACCGCCTGGACGCATCGGCGGAGCAGCGACTCCGCCGGATCCTCACCCAGATGCCCCCCGGGCCCGGGGATCGCCACGGCAACGCCCGCACGGTGCGCAACCTGATCGAGCGGGCCATCCGCCGCCAGGCCGTGCGCCTGCTCGACCGCCCGCGGGCGACGCGGGACGAGTTGATGCGGCTGACCGCGGCCGATCTCGACCGGTGGGGAGAGATGGGGCCGTGAGGACGGCGCTGATCATCGGCCAGGTCAACGCGGGCAAGACCCTCTTCCTGCTGAACTTCGCGCGGTATCTGGGGTTGCGGCGGGCCGAGATGACGGTGCAGGCCGTGGCCGGGGGGACCTACGCCCGTCCCTGCGACCTGGAGGCGGACCGGGCCGTCCTGGTGAGCGACGAGCCCCACACGACCCGGTGCCTCCAGTCGCTGGCGGTGTCCCTGCCCGCCCGCAAGCGAGCCCGGGCGGTGCTGCTGACGGACTCCACGGGCCTACTGGACGGCATCGATGAGGACCGGCAGGTTCGCCTCGCCGTTGCCCAGACGCTGCGGGCGCTGCGACTCGCCGACGCCGTGCTGCACGTGATCGACGCGGACCGGGTGGGACGCGAGGGACGGGCGGCCATCGCCGAGGTGGAACGGCAGGTGGCGCGCTACCTCCCCCTGCGTTCCCCTTACGCCATCCTGGCCAACAAGATGGACCTGCCCCATGCGGCGCGGGGGCTGGCCACCATCCGTGGCGAGTTCCGCGGCCGGACGGTGCTACCCATTTCCGCCTTGCGCCAGACGGGCTTCCGGGAGGTCCGGCGGTTTGTGGCCCGCTACGTTTGAAGCCGCACCGGCCCACCCCGTGGCCCGGGCGGCGGCCGTGGCGCTGGTGGCCATTGCGGTCAAACTGCTGGACGACGTGCTCGACCGGGAGGAGGACCGGGCGGTGGGCCGCCCCAACTGGGCGGCGCGCCTGGGCCCGGGGGCTGCCGCCTATGCCATGGCCGCCCTGGCTGCCGCGGCCACCCTGTCCGCCCGCGACGCCGGGTCCCTCTTTTGGGCCGGGTACGCCTGGGGCATGGCCCACGACGACGCGGCCCGCTTGCCCTTGGGGCTTACCGCCCGCCAGGAGAGCGCCCTGGCGGTGGTCGTGTCGCTGGCAACCGCAGGGGTGGCGGACACCCTCGGCGCCCTGGCCCTTGTCGGGTCGATCCAGCTGCTGGACGACTGGCTCGACCTGCGAGGCGATCAGGAGGCTGCCGGGTTTGGAACCATCCCCCGGAACTGGGCCGGCCGCCTCGGCCGGGTGGAGGCCTTCCTTCTGGGCTGCGGCCTCGGCCTGGCCGCCATCGCCCGTGACCCCCTGCAGGCCGGGACGGCCTGGGGGGTGGCAGCGGTCTTCATGGCCCGGGGCAGGCGGCCGCGGCAGTTCCCGGCCCCACCGGGTGGCGGTGACGGGTCAGCGGTGTGAGAGGTGACGATCCCTGGCGGCCGGCGGGACGGGGCCGGCCGGGAGGCCGGCCTCAAGCGCTTCGCGTGGCCCCTGCCCGCGGCCTGCCTCGAGAGGAGGTGCTGGCGTGCCCCCGTGGCACGATGTGGGGTGGTGGCTCTGGACCGCGGCCATGGCCGTCCTGGCACTGGCCTCCGGGTACGGCTGGGGATGGCGGCGTGGCCTCCGCCACGGCCGGCGGCTGGAACGGTCCGCGGCCCCCCTCTGGCTGCGGGCCGAGGCGCTGGAACGGGGCGTCTGTCCCGTCTGCGACCACGTGACAGCCCGCGAACACGCGGCTCAAGGGCCGAGCGCAAACAACGGGCGGGC
>DATCKH010000250.1:0-2786 GCA_036562425.1 Thermaerobacter sp.
GGCCAGCGGCCCGATGCCCCCAAGGACCCATCCCAACAGCACGGGTACTGCCAGCATCGCCGCCAGGGCTGCCGGGTCGTCCACCGCCACGACGCCCGCCAGCGCCACCAGGTGGATGACCAGTTTCCAGGCGGGGTTGACAGCTGCCAGGGGCCGGCGGCCGGCGCGACTGGCGCCCCGTCGCGGTGACGACCCGCGCTGGCCAGACGGGCCGTGCTGATCGTTGCCTGACGGGCCACCCTCCGCCGCTGAGGGAATACCCGGCGACGCCGCCAGGCCCCGGGGCCTGGCCGGGGACTGCTGCGCGGTGGGCTTGGCGCGAAACTGCTGCGCGGCGGTGGGAGCGATGGTGGTGACAGCGCCCGTGGTCGGACCGATGGGTGCCAACCCGGCCTCCACCCGCCGGGCGGGATCCCGCAGAAACCCTTCGGGGTCGCCATCGTACAGCAAGCGGCCCTGGCCGAACACCAGCACTCGTGTGGCCGTGGCCGCGACGAGCTCCAGGTCGTGGGTGGTCATGACGATGGTGACTCCCTGACGGTGCAGGCCGGCCAGGCGCTGAACCAGAGCGGCGGCCGTGCGCGCGTCCTGGCCGAAGGTCGGCTCGTCCAGGATCAGCAACTGCCGCGGCACCGCCAGCATGCTGGCCACGCTCAGCCGCCGCTTCTGGCCCTGGGAGAGTGTGTAGGGGTGGGCAGCGCCCAGGGCTTCCAGGCCGAACTGGCGCAGGAGGTCCTCCGAGCGCCGCCGGACCTCCGCCTCCGGCAGGCCTTCCAGCCGGGCGGCCAGGGCCACCTCGTCGTAGACCGTGTCCGTGACGAACTGGTGCTCCGGGTTCTGGAACACGAACCCGATGGCCGGGAGGCGCCCTTGGTGAGCCGCCAGCGCCGGCGCATGGCGCACCGTGCCCGCCATGGGCTGCTGCAGACCCGCCAGGACGTGGAGGAAAGTCGTCTTGCCGCTGCCGTTGCTCCCCAGGACGGCGATCCACTCGCCCCTGCGGACGGTGACGTCCACATCCCGCCAGACGACCCGGCCATCGTAGCCCGCGGTGACACGCCGCAGTTCCACCAGAGGCTCAGGGGCGCCACCGGCTTCTGCGCCACCAGCTTCTTCTCCACCGGCATGAGCTTTGCGCTCGTCCCCGGCGGCCACTGGCGGCGCCGGCGCCGGAAAGACCGGTTCCGCGGAAGAATCGGGCGGGGTATGCGGCTCGACCCGCTCTTCCCGTGGCTCCGGCCGGGCCGTCCGCACCCGCCCGGCCCAGAAGGGCCCCCAGCTACGGGGGCGCCAGATGCCGAACCTCTCCAGCTCCTGCTCGTGGCGGCGCAGGACGGTGGCCGGGGCACCATCGGCCAGCAGGGTGCCGTCGGGCCGCAGGAGCACCGCCCGGTCCACCCAGTCAATGACGAAGTCCAGGTTGTGCTCGATGATCACCACGGTCCGGCCGGCGCTGGCCTGCCGGATCGCCTCCACGACCCGGACCGCGCCGGCCGGGTCGAGCTGGGCGGTGGGTTCGTCCAGGAACAGGACCTCCGGCTCCAGGGCCAGGATGGTGGCCAGGGCGAGGCGTTGCTTCATGCCCCCTGACAGCTCGCGCAGCGGCTGGTCCCACGGCACCTCCAGGCCGGCCGCTGCCAGCGCCGCGGCGATCCGCGGGGGCATCTCCTCCGGCGGCAGGCGGCGGTTTTCGAGGCTGAAGGCGACTTCGTCCTCCACGGTGAACATGCAGAACTGGGCCTCCGGGTCCTGGAACAGGACGCCCGCCCGTGCGGGCTTCAGCAGCTCGCCCCGCACCGTGGCCTCGATGATGTCGGGTATGAGGCCGGCCAGCGCGTAGGCCAGGGTGCTTTTGCCGCAGCCGCTCGGGCCCAGAAGGAGGACACGTTCACCCCGTCCCACTACCAGGTCGATGTCGCGCACCGCGGGACGGTCCCGGTCCGGGTACCGCACCGTCAGGCCCCGGCACGCGGCGGCGATCGCCGGGCCGGCAGGCCGCTCGGCGACGGCCGCGCCGGCCGCGGACCGCCCTTCACCCGGCCATGCCGGCATCGCTATCCCGCCGCCGGCGTACGACGGCATACGCGTTCAGCACTCCGGTCCGTACCAGGCCGTCGACGATGACCTTGCCGGCCAGGCCTGCCAGGACGGCGCCGCTCAGCAGCCGCACCGTCAGTGCGGTGGCCAGGGTACCGGGGGTCAGGGTCAGGTAGCCGAAGGCAGCATCGAGAGGGATGCTGGCCAGCGCCGCCAGCACGCCGCTCAGGGCCAGCACCGGCGCGTCGAAACGGCGGTACCGGACGAGGGCGAAGGCTGCCTCGGCACCCAAACCCTGCAGGCCGCCGTAGGCAAGCAACTGGAGAGCGCCCGGGCCACCCAGCAGCAGCTCGCCCGAGGCTGCTATCAGCTCGGCCCAGAAGGCCACCCACGGCTTCTGGATGATGTAGGCGGCCAGGATGCTGGCGATGTACCATATGCCGGTGACGGCCTCGCCCAGGGCGGGGTGCACCGCGCTGACCATCTCATAGGGCTGCCACCACACCATGTAGAGCGCCGAGCAGGCAACCCCCACGAAGGCCAGCATGACGATCTCGGAGAAGCGGAGGGACCGGGTAGCCCGCGGAGACGTGGCAGACATGGATGAAGCCCCCTTTCCGGGGCAGTACGGAACGGGGGCGGGACTCGCGGGAAGCAGGCGGGAAGAAAAAACACCTCCGGGCGGAGGTGCGGTCTGCGGCGCCGCCAGGGCGGCGTTGCGGTACCTTCCTCACGCCGGTATTACCCGG
>DATCKH010000079.1:0-2513 GCA_036562425.1 Thermaerobacter sp.
ACGGGCGTCACCGTGGTGGTTCCGCCGGGCGACCTGCGCGAGATTTATGAACGCAAATTCGTGGCGGCCGTCCACGTCATCAATGGCTTTGGCAAGGCCCTGGGCCTGGCGCAGGTGGCCGAGCTCGGCCGGTTGGAAACGCCGATTCTCCTCACCAACACCCTGGCCGTCTGGCGGGCCACCGACGCCCTGATCGACCGCATCCTGGCCGCCCACGAGGGCATCGGTGTCACCGCCCCCACGGTGAACCCGGTGGCAGGCGAGTGCAACGACGGTTACCTCAACGACATCCGGGGACGGCACGTGCGTCGCGAGCACATCTACGCGGCGCTGGACGGGGCTGCCGGCGGCCCCGTCCCGGAAGGCGCGGTGGGTGCCGGGACGGGTATGATCTGCTACGGCTTCAAAGGCGGCATCGGCACGAGCTCTCGCGTGTGGCCCTCGCCCCTGGACGGGCAACCCATCACCCTGGGCTGTCTGGTGCTGGCCAACTTCGGCCGCCGGCGGGACCTGCGCATCGCGGGAGTACCCGTGGGCCGGTTGCTGGACGAACCCGCCCGGCCTGCAGGCCCGCCGCCCGCCGGAGCCGGTGAGCCGGCGGGCGAGGGTGGCTCGGTCGTCGTGATCCTGGCTACGGATGCCCCGCTGACCTCCCGCCAGCTCGGCCGCATCGCCCGCCGGGCGGCGGCCGGGCTGGCCCGCACCGGCACGGTCTACTGGCACGGCAGCGGCGACTTCGTACTGGCCTTCAGCACGGCCAGGGCGCTGCCGCCCTACCTCCCCGATGAAGGCGCCTACCTCAACCCTTTCTTCCAGGCGGCGGCTGATGTGACCGAGGAAGCCGTCCTTCGCGCCCTGGTGGCCGCCCGCCCCATGACGGGGCGCGATGGCCACTGCGTGGAGGCACTGCCCGTCGAGACGGTGCGCCGGTTGCTGGAGGAACGGGGCATCAGCTGGGACATCGGGCCGGCCCCGGTTTGACGCCCCGGCCCACGCTTTCCTGCATCCCCCCGACCCCGCCGCCCAGAGCTTTCCGGTCGTTCCGCCCTTGCGGCTCGTTCCGGCCTCTCGTTCGTTGCGGCCCGTGCTAGTCCGCCGGGACGGGCGCTGCCCGGCGCCGGGCCCGGGCCAGCCAGGCGTAAAGGCCCACCACGGGCACCAGGGCGACGGCGCTGCCGACGATGCCTGCCTCCACCGTGATTGCCGCAGCCAGCGCACCGAGCACCGGTCCGCCGATGATCTCGCCCAGCGAGTAGAACTGTTCGACCATGGACAGGACGGTGGCCCGCGTTCCGGGCTCGATCTGTTCGTTCACCCAGGCCGTGTGCACGGGCTCGTAGGTTTCGCGCAGCAGGGAGGTCAACCAGTAGAAACTCACGGCGGTGGCCAGCGATCCTGACAGGCCGAAGCCGGCCACGCTGGGGATCAGCAGGGCGGAGATCAGCAGGAGCAAGCGCCCTGCCACCGCCGGGTCGGACCACCGGGCCCGGCGGCGCACCAGCTCCGCCGCCGCGATGCTCAGGAGCATGGCACCGGCGCTGAGGGCTCCGAACACCAGGACGGGATCCCCGCCGGCTTCCCGGGCGAGGGGGAAGCGGGTCAGCAGGTGCAGTTGCCACAAGCGGTCGAACCCCTCGCTGGCCAGGCCGTAGAAGACGGCAGCGACCAGGACCACCACCAGGGACGGGCTGGACCGGACAAGGCCCCATCCCTCGCGAAACGTACCCGTCATCCCTCGCCACCACGAGCCGCCCGCCAGCCGGCCCGGCCGGTGACCGGTCTCGGGCATGACGAGCGCCAGGAAACCGGCCAGCATCCAGAAGGCCATGCCCGCAACCCGCAAGGGCAGGTCCAGCCGCAGCTCGGCCAGGGCTACGCTGGCCCCGATCCCCAGGAGTGTGCCGGCCTGGCCGGCCTGGGCACCACGGATGTACAGGACCCGGGCCCGGTCTTCCCCGACTTCGTCGGCGATCCAGGCCGAGTCGGCCCCGCTGGTCAGGGTATACCCGAGCCCCCACAAGACCTGGCCCGCCAGAATGGCCGTCAGGGCGGGCATCGAGCCTTCGACGGCGATCCCGGTCCCAATCAGCACCAGTCCCGCGATCACCGACACACGGCGGCCGTAGATGTCCGCCAGAACCCCCGTCGGCACCTCACACAGGGTCACCGTCAGTTCCAGCACGGTGCCGACCAGGGCCAGTTCCAGGGCGCCCAGGCCCGCCCACTCGATGCGGTAGAGGGCGGCCACGGTGAAGCCCGTGGCAAAGAGGAAGGCCGTCGCGAAGCAGTAGATCAAGTAAACCGTAGGGGCATTCAGCCGTTTCATCCCGAGTTTCTTACCAATCGCGTCCATCACGAGGGAAACGCACCCCAATATAGCCCTGGCGGGCGCCCGTGTCAACGGCTGCCGTGACCGGCTTGACCGCGGCGGGTGACCGCGGCGGACCCCACCGCCACCCGGCACCGGCGGCGGGCCCGCGAGGGACCGCTGGGCAGGTGCACCGGGAGACCGG
>DATCKH010000253.1:0-5283 GCA_036562425.1 Thermaerobacter sp.
GGAGGTCGCGGCCCTCGAAGAGGATCTCGCCCGCCTCGATGCGGCCCGGCGGCGAGGGGATCAGGCGCATGATGGAGAGCGCCGTCACGCTCTTGCCGCAGCCCGACTCCCCCACTACCGCCAGGGTCTCCCCGCGGCGGATGGTGAGATCGACCCCGTTGACGACGGGTACGGGCCCCTCTTCCGTATGAAAGCTCGTGCGCAAGCCCCGGATCTCCACCAGGTAATCGGACTTCATAAGACTTTCACGCTCCCTGCAACCAGCCCGCGACAGCGTGGCCACGGTAAGCCTATGGCTTCCCGTGGCCCATCCCGAGCCCGGCATACTGCCTTTGCGGCTACCTCGCCACCTACCGCCGGCCGTCGGCACCGGCGGCGATCGCCGGCGATCGCCGCCGTCGAGCCAGGGACCTCAGGAGGCCTTGGCGTTCCGCAGGCGCGGATCCAGCGCGTCGCGCAGCCCGTCACCCACCAGGTTGAAGGCGAGCACCGCCAGGAAGATGGCCACGCCCGGGATCGTCGCCAGGTGGGAGGCGCTGAAGATGTACTGCCGGCCCTCGCCCAGCATCGCCCCCCACTCCGGGGTGCCCGGCGGCACGCCCAGGCCCAGGAACCCCAAGCCGGCGGCGACGAGAATGGTCGACCCCATGCTCAAGGTGGCCTGCACGATGACGGGCGGCAGGGAGTTCACCAGGATGTGCCGGAAGATGATCCGCCCGTCGCTGAACCCCAGGGATCGGGCGGCCTCCACGTAGGGCTGCTCCCGCACCACCAGCACCACGCCCCGTACCAGCCGGACAAAGGCGGGCACGGTTCCGATGCCTACGGCCAGGACTGCGTTCTGGATGCCAACCCCCAGCGCCGCCACCAGGGACAGGGCCAGGAGGAAGGTCGGGAAGGACAGCAGGATGTCCGTGATGCGCTGGATCACCAGATCGACGAACCCGCCGTAGTACCCGGAGACCACGCCCAGGGGGATGCCCACGACCAGGCCGATGCCTACCGCCAGCGCGCCGATGGTCAGCGAGTACCGCGCTCCATAGAGCAGCCGGGCGGCGATGTCCCGCCCCAGGTGATCGGTGCCCAGCGGGTGCTCCCGCGAGGGCGGCTGGAACACCGCCGAAAGATTCTGTTCCTGCGGGTCGTGGGGGGTCAGAACCGGTGCCAGGATCGCCAGGGCCGTGAGCAGCAACACGATGACCAACCCCACCACGGCCGGCTTGTTCCGGCGAAAGCGCCGCCAGAACTCCGCTTGCCGTCCCCGCTCCCGGCTGGCGGGCCCCGCCTGCGCCTCGACCTCAGCTGTAGCGGATGCGCGGGTCAACGTAGGCATAGAGCAGATCCACCCCGAGATTGAGCAAGATGATCAAGGCCGAGTACACCAGGACGATGCCCTGCACCATGGGAAAGTCCCGGGCGAAGATGGAGTCCACCAGTAGCAAGCCGATGCCAGGCCAGGCGAACACCGACTCGGTCAGCACCGCACCACCCAGCAAGGCTCCGAACTGCAGCGCCACGACGGTGATGATGGGCACCAGGGCGTTGCGCAGGGCGTGCCGGTAGATGATACGCCGCTGCGGCAGCCCCTTGGCCCATGCGGTGCGCACGTAGTCCTGCTCCAGGACCTCGAACATGGTGGCCCGCGTCATGCGTGCCACCAGCGCCACCGAGTAGGCGGTCAGCGTGAGGGCGGGCAGCACGATGCTGCCCGGTTCGTCCGCGCCGGCGGCGGGCAGCCACTGCAGCCGCACGGCAAAGAGCACGATGAGCAGGATGCCCAGCCAGTAGACGGGCATGGAAACGCCCAGCAAGGTACCGAACGAGGCCAGGTAGTCGAACACGGAGTAGCGGCGGGTGGCGGCGACCACGCCCGCCGCCACTCCCGTCACCGTCGCCAGGGCCCCGCTCACCACCGCAAGTTCCAGGGTGTAGGGCAGCCGCGCCAGGATCTCATGCAGCACCGGTTGCTGGGTCCGGGCGGAGATCCCCAGATCCCCCCGCACCAGGCGGGAGAGGTAGGTCCCATACTGCTCAAGAAACGGCCGGTCCAGGCCCAACTGCGTGCGGATCCGTTCCACCTCTTCGCCGCTGGCCATGGGCCCGGCGATCACCACCGCGGGGTCGCCCGGGATCAGGCGCACGATCAGGAACACCGCGAAGGTGACGCCCAGCAACGTGATGGCTGCCGCGATCAACCGCTGGATGATGTAGCGCTTCATGGGCGGACCTCAGAGCCCCCCTCCGGCGCGCCCTCACTCGGCCGGCCGCGCGTAGATGGCATCAAACTTCTCGTTGGGCAGGTACGAGATGTTGGTCACCTTGGCCGAGTGCACGATGGGGAAACGCTGCACCCAGAGGAAGATCCAGGGCGCATCCTCCCAGATGATCTTGGCGGCCTCGCAATAGAGCTGCTGCCGCTTCTCCTGGTCGACCTCCCGGTTGGCCTGCGCCACCAGTTCTTCCACCCGCGGGTTGGTGTAGTAGGAGGAAGCCAGGCCCTTGGGCGGGTGGTTGTCCTTGGTGAACTGCAGCATCTGCTGCTGGGAATCCAGGAACGTCGGTGCCCACCCCAGGATGTGGAGCTGTACCGTCGCCTTGTCGGGCGGCACCTGGACGGTGGCCTGGTAGGTCGGCCAGTCCATGGTGGAGAGGGACGTCTTGACCCCCACCTCCTGCAGGAAGTTGGCGATGGCCTGGGCGGCCTGGTAATCCTGCAGGTACCGGCCCGTCGGGGTCACGAACTTCAGCTCCAGGTTGGTCGCCCCGGCCTCCTGCAGAAGCTGCCTGGCCTTCTCGGGATCATAGGGGTAAGGCCCGGTCTGGCAATACCCCAGGAGCGGCTTGGCCATGGGCGCGTCCATGACGTCGGCGGCGCCGAACAGCACGTTCTTGATGATTTCTTCCTTATTAACTGCGTAGTTGAGAGCTTGCCGGACCCGCTTGTCCTTGAGTGCCGGGTGCTGGGTGTTGATGGCGACGAAGATGGTCCGGTCGCTGGGCGCCAGCAGGACCTTCACCTTCGGATTGTTCTGGAGCGCCGGGATGTCGGAGGTGGGCGGCAGGATGATCATGTCCACCTGCCCGGCCAGCAGCAGGCTCTCCCGGGTCGCGGCCTCGGGCACGATCTGGAACACGACCTGGTCATAGTAAGGCTTCTCGCCCCAGTAGTCCTGGAACTTTTCCAGAACGAGCTGGCTGCCCTTGGTGTACTGCTTCAAGACGTACGGTCCGGTACCCACCGGGTGCTGGTAGGCCGTCATGCTGTTGCCGTGCTCGTTGACGGACTTGGGCGAGATGATCCCGGCGGCGGTATAGGTCAGCGCGCCCAGCAGGTACGGGGCGGGCTCCTTGAGGTGGAGGGTCACGGTGTGTTCATCCACCACCTCCGCCCGCTCGATCACCGCGTAACTGGCCCGCAGCGGCATCCGCACGTCGGGGTTGAGGATCCGCTCGATGTTGAACTTGACGGCCTCGGCGTTGAAGGGCGTGCCGTCGTGGAACTTGACCCCTTCCTGGAGCTTGAAGGTGATGGAACGGCCATCGGGGGCCACCTGCCACGACTTGGCCAGGCCGGGCTTGATGTTGCCGTCCCTGTCGATCTTGACCAGCGTCTCGACGATGTAGTCCACCATGTTGGCCACGGTGGTCGTGGTCATCCCGGCCGGGTCCAGCGTGTCGGGATCGATGCCGACGGCGATGCGGAAGGTCTTGTCACCGCCCGACCCGCCGCCGGCCCCTCCGCCGGACGAACCCCCAGCCGGGGCCGGCCCGCCGCCCGAGCAGGCGGTCAGCAGCAAGGCGGTGACCAGGACCATTGCCAGAGCCACGAAGGGCATGGGCTTCGGTAATCGCATCCGGTTCCCCTCCCTGTGCTATGCGGGCTGTGCTACGCGGCCCGCGGGTTGTGCTCCGCGGCCGGGGCCGTTCTGCGCTGCCCGCGGATGATGCCCCGCAGCGGGGGCTGTGCTGGCCGCGGGCTGCGTGCCGCGGTCGGAGGCTGTGCTGCGTGGCCCACGGGCTGTGCTCTGAAGCCGGGGGCTATGTTGCGTTGCCCCCAGGCTGTGCCACTTGGTTCGGGGCTGTTACTCGACCCGATCCCGGCTCCGCTGATCAGGAAGCCTCGGCCAGGCGTTCCAGCAGCCTGGCGTAACCCCGCTGCCCGCGGTCGAAGTTCTCCAGGCGGAAGAACTCATCCGGCGCGTGGAAGCGCTCGTCCTCGACCCCGAAGGCCACCGTGATGGTGTGGGCGCCCAGGTGGGTGAGGAACAGGTCCAGCACCGGGACCGTGCCCCCCGTCCGGATCAGGTAGGGCTCCTTGCCGTAGATCTCCGTGAGTACCTCCCGGGCGACGCCCAGCGCGGGCAGGTCGAGAGGCACCACGTAGGGCCGGGCGCTGCCCGGGAAGGCACGCACCGTCACCTGCACGCCGGGCGGCGCGTGCCGCTCCACGTGGGCCTTGATGCGCTGGATGATCTCCTCCGGATCCTGGTCGGGTACCAGCCGGCACGAGATCTTGGCGTGGGCTTCGTTGGGGAGGACGGTCTTGGTCCCTTCGCCCTGGAATCCGCCCCAGATGCCGTTGATCTCCAGTGTCGGGCGCACCCAGGCCCTTTCCAGGGTGCTGAAGCCCGGCTCGCCGAAGGTTCCCGGCACGCCTAGTTGCCGGGCGTAGGCCTCCTCGTCGAAGGGGATACGGGCCAGCATTTCTTTCTCTTCAGGGGAGAGGGGTCTGACGGAGTCGTAGAAGCCCTCCACCAGGATCTTCCCGTCCGGGCTGCGCATGGAGTCGAGCAGCCGGACCAGGGCGTGGATGGGGTTCTGGATCGTTCCGCCGTAGAGCCCGGAGTGGAGGTCGCTGCTGGCGCCCCGGACGTCGATCTGCACGGCGCAGAGGCCGCGGGTACCGACGGAGAGAGACGGCTGATCCTCCGCCCAGTGGGACCCGTCGGTGCTGATCACCAGGTCGCAGGCCAGCAGATCCTTGTGGGCCGCGATGAAGGCGGGAAGCTGGGGGCTCCCGATCTCCTCCTGCCCCTCAAGAAGGAACTTGACGTTCAGGGGCAGCCGGCCTTCACCGCGCAGGAGCGCCTCCACGGCGAAAATGGCGAGGACGAAGTTCCCCTTGTTGTCGGAGGCACCCCGGGCATACACCCGGCCGTCCCGGATCGCCGGCTCGAAGGGCGGGCTGGACCAGAGCTCCAGGGGGTCCACCGGCTGGACATCGAAGTGGCCGTAGATCAGCACGGTGGGCTTACCCGGCGCGTGGAGCCACTCCCCGTACAC
>DATCKH010000004.1:0-1615 GCA_036562425.1 Thermaerobacter sp.
CAGGGCATTCTGGACCAGGTTACGGCCGACGCGGGCCACCAGGTCGGGATGGCAATAGACCCACGCCTCCTCAGGCAGGTCCACCTCCAGCTCGATGGCCCGCTCGTGCACCGCCGGGTAGAACTCGATCAGCACCTGGCGGAGGCGCTCGGCCAGGTTGATGCGCGGTGCCGGTAGATCGGCCACGTCCAGGTCGAGCCGCGCCCATTCGAAGAACCGGTCCAGGGTGTCCCGCAGTTCCTTGCCCTTGGCATAGGCCGTCTCCAGATAACGCCGCTCCTCTTCGGGCTCCACCGCGCCCGTCAGCACCGCTTCCAGGTAGCCCAGCACCGCCGTCAAGGGCGTCCGCAGGTCATGGGAGATGGCAGCGACGAACTGGCGCCGGCGTGCCTCCTCCCGGCGGCGTTCGGTCTCGACGTCGTGCAACGTGCGCACGAGCCGGTTGAAGCGGTCCGCCAGAGGACGCACGGCCCAGGCACGCGAGTGGAAGCGGACGCGCACGTTTCCCCCCAGGGCTTCGTCCAGCAGGCGAGCGAGGCGCTCCAGCTCGCGGCGCAGGCCGAGCCACCAGTGAAAGGCCAGCGCGGCCAGCAGGCCCGCGGCCAGGGTGAGGGCGGCCCACGGCCACGACCAGGCCTCCCCGACCCATGATCCCGGCCCCGCCTGCCAGGCGCTCACGGCCCGCACACCAGCCGGTATCCCAGCCCGCGCACGGTCTGGATGAGGACCGGCCGTTCCGGGTCCCGCTCGATCTTGGCCCGGAGCCGGTGGATGTGGACGGTGACCGTGTTGTCGTCGGCCACGTAGGGCTCTCCCCACACCGCTTCGTAGATCTGCTGCTTGGTAAAGACGCGGCCGGGGTGGCGCAACCACCAGGCCAGCAACTGGTACTCGCGGGGGGTGAGGGTCACGGGTTTCCCGTCAGACCACACCTGCGCGGTCGACAGGTCGACGGTTACGGGACCGCAACGCAGGACCTCGCTGCCCCGGGGGGCGTGGCCGGGCGGCCCCATGCCGGGTGCTCCCGCTGTTTCCGTCCCCGGGTCCGTGTGCATCACCGGGGAGGCGGAAGCGCCCGCAGTGGCGCCGTCCCCGTCGCCGGACCTGGCGACCGGGAGCGGGGCGGGACCGCTCGCTGGCGCGGTAGCGGGAGTACCGGCGAGCGTGCTGCTGTTCGGGCGTGCGCTCGCGGACCCGCCGGGGGCTCCTGCCGCGGCGGCCTTACGGGCCCGGCGCAGCACCGCATGGATGCGTGCCGTCAGCTCCAGCAGGCTGAAGGGCTTGCCCACGTAGTCGTCGGCGCCCAGAGAGAGGCCCACCATCTTGTCCATGGGGCTGTCCTTCGCGGAGAGCATGATCGCCGGCAGGTCATACCGCTGGCGGAGGCGCCGTAGGAGGTCGATGCCGTCCATTCCGGGCAGCATGATGTCCAGGATGGCCAGGTCGCAGGGCGTTTCCTCCAGCAAGCGGAGCGCCGTTTCGGCATCATGGGCAACCAGGGGGGCGAAACCTTCCCTTTGCAGGTGCTCGGCCAGCAACCGCGTCAGGTCGGGCTCGTCATCCACGATGAGGATCGTGGCCGGTGTCACGGGTTCCCCTCCCCGCGGGCCGTCCT
>DATCKH010000006.1:0-7825 GCA_036562425.1 Thermaerobacter sp.
GAGCACAAACCGTCACGGCCGCAAGTCCCATGGTTCCACGGTCCCCACGATGAATCGCGGCCGGTCGGCGTCCACGGCCGCCAGCACACCGGCCGAGATCTCCTCGTGGGTCAGCCACCGCGAACGCTGCCCCTCCACCACGAAGCCCAGGATCACCTCCCGGTACCGGATGTTGGGGAACGATGCGAACGTGGCCTGTCGCTGGGGGTCGGGCCGGGAGGGGTCGGCCGCGGCGCTGCCCAGGACATGGAAGAACCGCCCGGGGTGCTCGGGGGTGCCGACCAGACGCGCAACCGCCAGGGGAGCGGCGGGCGCGACGCTGTGAACCCAGACGACGGCCAGCTCGATGGGTCCAAAGCGGGACCGGGCATCAGCCAGGGCCTTCTCCAGGGCACCCGTGTCGCGGTAGTCGACGGCGATGGGGTGGATGCTCCCCGGTAGCCCGGCGGCACCCTGAACCAGCGCATCCAGCCGGCTCCGCCGCCGAGCCACCACCGACACGATGTAGCCGCGGGCGGCCAACCCCAGGGAGGCGCTCCGGAGCATGCCGGTGCCGCCTACGACGAGGGCATGGGGGTGCTTGTTCCTCTCTTTCGTGAACGTGTCTTCTGATCGCGTTTCCATGATGACCTTTCAACGCGCCGCCCCAGACGCGGCGCCATGTATCGTAGAGTTCAGAAGCTGCTCTAAGAAGCTGCTCCGACGGAAGGTTCAGGTATCCGCCTCGCCCCAGCACACCACCTCCAGGGCCCGAGCCACAACCTCGAGCCACAACCCGCCTCTCAGGGCGGCACAGCGTTCCCACCGCCCATTCCCCCGCCGCGGCCTTGCCCGTAACGCCGCCATCGTTGAAATACCGGCCACATGGGCGGCCGGATCCGCGCCGGCAGGCGGCATCATGTCCCGAACATCAAGCCCCCTGAACAGGACGTCCCGAGCAGGACGTCCCGAACGCGGTCTCGCCAGGGTGCCCTGTCTTATCGGCCTTGTCGCAGCGCACCCGAGGGTTCCTCCTCTTGAAGCCGGGCAACCTGGAACCCCACCAGCGCGGCCTGCCCCAGGCTGATGCCGCCGTCGTTGACCGGTACCTCGTGGCCCGTCCAGACCTCCAGCCTGGACGTCTCGAACAGTTCCTTGAGATCGGCCAGCAGTAACTGGTTCTGGAACACGCCACCCGACAGCACCACGACGTCGATCCCATGAGCCTCTGCGAGGGACACGGCGGCCCGGTAAATGCCCTCGGCCAGACCGCGGTGAAAAGCCCGGGCGATGACGGCCGGATCCCGCCCCCGCAGGCGGTCTTCGACCACCGCCTGCAACAACGGGCGGTAGTCCAGCTCCCGCCCGTCCCAGGGCACGGGATAGGCGCTGCCCGGCGACACGCCCCGGGCCAGGTGCTCCAGCCAGATGGCGGCTTGTCCTTCGAAGGTAACGCCGCCGGTGAAGCCCACCAGCGCTGCCACGGTGTCGAACAGGCGCCCGGCGGAGGTGGTGGGAAACACCCGCACCCGCTTTTCTACCAGCTGCCACGCCAGGGCGAAACGATCGGGGAGATCCAGCCGCCTCCGGATCTCCGCGGCCAGGTCGGGGAGGTCCACGAAGAAGCCCGCGGCGGCCTGGGCGGGAAAGCGGGCCGCCGCGTCGCCGCCCGGCAGGACGGCATACCGGAGGTGGCCCGCCCGTGAGAACCCTTCCTCCAGGCTGCCCACGAAGATCTCCCCGCCCCAGATGGCCCCGTCATCTCCGTAGCCGGTACCGTCGAAGGCCACTCCCACGACGCGCCGGCGGCTCTCTCCCCGTTCCGCCACGACCGCCGCCACGTGGGCGCGATGATGCTGCACGCCGTGATGGGTTCGGCCCGGCAGGGAGCGGGCGAAGGCGGAGGAACGGTAGTCGGGGTGCAGGTCGAAAGCCACCACCGTTTCCTCCACCGGCACCTCGTACATGCTCAGGAGGTCGTGCACCACCCGCTCGAAGGCGCGGTATGCCTCATAGTGGTCCAAATCCCCGATGTGCTGGCTCATGATGGCCTGGCCGTCCACCACCAGCGTGACGGTGTTCTTGAGGTCGGCTCCTAGCGCCAGGACCGGCACCCGGGCCGGCAAGGAAGCCACGGGCAGCGGCGCGTACCCGCGCCCGCGGCGGATGATCATGGGGCCCAAGGGGCCCACCCTGGTCACGGAGTCGTCCACGTAGCGGGCGATGGGACGCTCGCCCATGAGGAAGGCGTCGGCGATGTCGCCCAGGCGCCGGCGGGCGTCGTCATCCTCGTAGACGGTGGGCTCGCTCGACCGGTTGGCGCTGGTCATGACCAGGACCGGGGGCGCCCCGAAATGAAAGAGCAGGTAGTGCAGCGGCGCGTAAGGGAGCATGATCCCCAGGTCGCGGTTGCCGGGGGCCACGCCGGGGAGTTCCCGCCGTGCCGGGGCCAGCACGATGGGACGCGCCGGCGAGGTGAGCAGGGCCTCGGCCTCCGGCGACAGTTCCACCACCGCCCGGGCGACGTCCAGATCCCGTACCATCAGCGCGAAGGGCTTGTCCTCCCGCCGCTTCCGCTCCCGTAATGCCCTCACGGCCCGGGCGTTCTCCGCGTCGCAGGCCAGGTGGTACCCGCCCAGCCCCTTGACGGCCAGGATCCAACCCTCACGAAGCAACCGCGCCGCCTCGGCGATGGCCTCCCGGTCGCCGTGCACCGGGTCCACCGGACCTCCCGCACCCAGGAGGAAGTAGTGGGGCCCGCAACGGGGACAGGCGACGGGCTGGGCATGGAAGCGCCGGTCGCGGGGGTCGGAGTACTGGGCGGCGCACATCGGGCACATTTCCCAGGCACGCATCGTCGTGCGGCAGCGGTCGTAGGGCAGCCCTTCGATCACCGTGTAGCGAGGACCGCAGTCCGTGCAATTAATGTAAGGATACAGGTAGCGGGGATCGCCGGGATTGAAGAGCTCCTCCAGGCACGCGGGGCAGGTGGCCATGTCTGGGGGAATGCGCACCGTGGGACGGTCGCCGGTGGCGCTGGCGCGAATAGCGAAGGAAGGATGCCCCTCGACGGGGACCTCCCGGATCTCCACGGCTGTCACCCGGGCCGCCGCCGGCGGCCGTTCCTTCAGGTCGGCGACGAAACCCTCCAGGGCGCCGGGCGCTCCTTCGGCGTGGATGACCACCCCTTCCTCGCCGTTGAGGACCCAGCCCGCGATACCCCATTGTTCGGCCAGGCGATAGACGAAGGGGCGGAACCCGACCCCCTGGACCACACCCCGTACCCGGATGCGCCAGGCCGTCTTCATTGCCTTCCCTCCCGCGCCGTCGTCACGCGTAGCCGGGAACTTGCCAGGCACCCATGCGAGGCCACACCCTGCTGGCACGGCCCTTAACCGTGAGGCTGCTCGCACTCGCTACCCACCGGCGGGGTGGCAAGGCAGGTTCGTCCCTGGAACCCTACCTGCACGACGCGCCCGTTCTCCACCAATACGGGCACCTGCCGGTTCCCCGTCAGGGCCAGCAGGCGCCGGAAGGCGCCGGGATCCGCCTCCACGTCGTACTCGCGGAACTCCTGGCCGCGCAGCCACAGTTCTTCCCGGAGCTCCCGGGTGTAAGGACACGTGCGGGTTCCGTAGAGCTCAAGCATCGCCGGTCACCACCGCCAGCCCCTCGCGCACGATGTGATAGATGGACGCGTGGACCTCCTGAATGCGCGGCACGTAATCCGAGCGGACCACGATGGCGATGTCGGCCAGGCCGCGCCGCACCACCTCGCCCCCATCGTAGCCCAGCAGGGCAACGGTGGAGAGCTCGCGCTTCCTCGCCTCTTCCAGGGCCAGCACGATGTTGCGCGAGTTGCCGCTGGTGGTGATCGCCACCACCGCGTCCCCGGGGCGGGCGTGGGCGATGACCTGGCGGAGGAAGAGGACCTCGGCACCCACGTCATTGGCCAGGGCCGAGAGGATGGCGGGATCCATGGCCAGGGAGACGGCGGGCAGCGGGCGCCAGTTCGCGGGCGGGAGAACCATGTCCAGGGCCCAGTCATTGGCATCGGTAGCCGAGCCCCCATTACCCATCAGGAGAAGCTTGCCGCCACGCTCCAGGCACCCGGCCAGGGTCTGGATCATCCGGGCAATGGTCCCGGCCTCGGTCTCCGCCACCTCTGCCCGCAGCCGGGCCGTATCCTGGGCCTTGGACACGATGGAAGCGGCGACCGCCTCCACGACGGCCGCGTTCGCCTGCTCCCGGGCCTCGCCCTGCACCGAGAGGAAGGGGTAGAGAGACCCTGCCCCGCCAGCCCCACTGCCTTCCGCACCACTCCGGTGCTCGAAGAAGACGTGGACCGTTTCCCAAAGGGTGTGATAGAGGATCTCCAGCATTTCCTGGTGGACGAAGGGGTTGTTATCGGGCGGCGGCACCCCGTAGACGCCCGCACCATCGCCGTCCGTGGCCGTTCCCGGCAGGGCGAAGCAGAAGGCCCCCCTTTGGCGTGCTCGCTTCAGGACGCCCGCCACTTCCGGGTCGCCCTCCGGGGGCCCGAAACCGATAACCATGTCCTCCGGCTGCAACAGGGCCCCAAACCCCTCGGGCAACAATGGCGAAAGGTCCACCGCCGGCAGCGCCCGCTTGCCCACGATCACGGGATGCACGAACTCCACCGCCACGTGCTGGGCGTCGGTCACGTAGACGCCCCGCCCGGCGGCCAGCAGACGCCCGCCCGCGAGGAACCGGTCCGCCATCTCCCGGCAGGCCAGGGCCAGGCGTTCGGCCTCCCGGGGGAAGAACCCCTCCGAGACGGTATTGCGGTACAGCAGCCGCTCCTGTACCCATCGTTCCCAGGACTCCATGCGCATCCCGCTCATGCGCATCCCGCTCCCCGCACCCAACAACGCCCCTGCCGCCCCCGGCGGTCGCTAGCAGATGCGGGGCAAGGGATCGCCCACCAGCATGTCCACCACGCGCGTGCCGCCGAAGGGTGAGCGGGCCAGAACCACGCCGCCCGGATCCGCCGCGATCTCTCCGATGAAGGCCGCCTCCTCGCCGCCGGGTGCGCCGCGGAGGGCCGCCAGAGCCTCCTCCGCGTATTCCGGGGACACAACGGCCAGGAACTGACCCTCGTTGGCGATGTGAAGCGGATCGAGCCCGAGGATCTCGCACGCGCCGCGCACCGCCGGGCGTACCGGGATCGCCTCATCATCCAGAACCACCGCCACGCCGGCCTGCCGGGCCAGTTCGTTTAAGGCGGTGGCCACGCCGCCCCGGGTGGGGTCCCGCATCCAGCGCAGGCCCGGACCCGCCGTTTCGATCAAGGCGGAAACCAGCGGCCAGACCGGGCGGGTGTCGGAAACCAGATCGGCCTCCAGGTCCAGCTCGCCCCGGGCCAGCAACACCGTGATGCCGTGGTCGCCGATGGGGCCCGACAGCAGGACCCGATCCCCCGGCCGCACCGACCCGGCGGACAGGGTCACGCGGGGATCGACCACGCCGATCCCGGCCGTCGTGATGTAGAGCCCGTCCGCCTTACCGTGTTCCACCACCTTGGTGTCCCCGCCCACCACGTCCACACCGGCGCGGCGGGCCGCGGCGGACATGGCGGCCACTTCCTGTTCCAGGACCTCCGTGGGCAACCCCGCTTCCACGATCCACGTGGCCACCAGGGCCAGGGGCCGGGCGCCGGCCACGGCCAGGTCGTTGACGGTACCGTGCACCGCTAGCTCGCCGATGGAGCCCCCGGGAAACCGGAGGGGCTTGACCACGAAGCTGTCCCCGGTCATGGCCAGCCGCAGCCCCTGGGCGCCGGGAATCTCCAGGTAAGCCGCATCGCCCAGTTCGGCCAGGGCGTCGTTGGCCAGGTAGGGGAGCATCAAGCCCTCGATCAGCCGGCGGCTGGCCTTGCCACCGGCCCCGTGGGCCAGCTCGATCCGCGTATCCTGGAAGCGCACTCTGGTCGTCTCCATGGCGATTCCTCGCCTCTCCTCCGCTCGTCAGCTACCTGCCGCCTGCCGCAGGTAGACGTGGTGGTAATAGGCGGCGCAGGCCCCTTCCGACGACACCATCAGCGCGCCCACCGGGTGCTCCGGCGTGCACTCTTTGCCGAAGAGCTTGCACTGGAAGGGCTTGAGGACGCCCTTCAAGACCTCGCCGCACTGGGCGGCCTTGGGGTCGGCGACGCGCACGCCCTGCACGCCGAAGCGCACCTCGGCGTCCCACTCCACGAATTCCGGCCGCAGCTTGAGGGCCGACTGGGAGATGAAGCCCAGGCCGCGCCATTCGAAGAACGGGCGTACCTCGAACACCTCGGCCATGGCCTGCAGGGCCCCCCGGTTGCCCTCCCAGGATACGACGCGGGTATACTGGTTCTCGACCTCGGCCCGCCCCTCCCGCAACTGGCGGACCAGCATGAGAATGGATTGCAGCAGGTCCAGCGGCTCGAAGCCCGAGATCACCACGGGCTTGCCGTACTGCCGGGGGATGAACTCGTAGGACCGGGCGCCGATGACGGTGGACACGTGGCCCGGGCCGATGAAGCCGTCCAGGCGCATGTCGGGGGACTCCAGGATGGCCCGGATGGCCGGCAGGATGAGCACGTGGTTACAGAAGACGGTGAAGTTACGCACTCCCAGCGACCGCGCCCGGAGCAGGGTCAGCGCCGTGGACGGGGCCGTGGTCTCGAACCCGATGGCGAAGAAAACCACCTGGCGATCGGGGTTGTCCAGCGCCAGCTTGAGCGCGTCCAGGGGCGAGTACACCATGCGGACGTCGGCGCCCCGGGCCTTCAACTCCAGGGGCGTGCCCCGCCTGCCGGGCACCCGCATGACGTCTCCGAAGGCGGTGAAGATCACCTCCGGCCGCTCGGCAATGGACAGCCCCTCGTCCATGCGGCCCATGGGCAAGACGCAGACGGGGCAGCCGGGCCCGTGGACCAGCTCGATGTTGTCGGGCAGCAGGTTCTGCAGTCCGAAACGGTAAATGGAAAAGGTGTGCCCGCCGCAGACCTCCATGATGCGGTAGTGGCGGTTGGGGTCCACGACGCGGCGAATCTCTTCCGCCGTCTTCTGGATCAGTTCCGGGTTGCGAAATTCGTCGACGTACTTCACCGGTCCCCCTCCACCTTCCCCTCCGCCGTCCCGGCGCGCCCGATGGCGATCCCGGCGTGGACCAGGAGGATATCTCCCACACGGGCGTCTGGGACGAAGTCACAGGCCACGGTCTCCCGGCGGCCCGCCTCATCCTCGACCACGGCTTCCGTGCCGCGGACCTGTACCACCCGGACCGGCACCGCCACGTCGCCGCAGGTGATGCACAGGCCCCCGTCCCCCGGGGTGCACAGGTCCGGCGGCTGCCCGTTGAGCTCCGCTCCCATGAGGCCTCTCCTCCTACCCGCTGGCCCCTTGCTCGCCGGCACCGGGCGCCGCCCCGCCCGTGTCGTCGAAGGCGTAGCCCTGGATCTCCTGCAGGGCCTCCTCGGCTTCGCCCAGCATGGCCAGCAGGCGCAGCTGGTCGCGGGCCTGCTCCTCGCTGATCTTGCTCATGGCGAAGCCGACGTGGATCAGCACCCAGTCATCCGGCTGCAACCCCTCTTCCCGCAACAGGTCCACGTTGATCTTCCGCCTGACACCGGAGACGTCCACCACGGCGTAGTGGGGCTCGTCCTCCAGCAACTTCACGATGCGCCCCGGGATCGCCAGGCACATGGCTGCCCGCTTGCCCTCCTTTCTTCGCGTCCTTACCCTTCCTTTTTTACCCTGCTGTATTCTTTTCCTTTCCTGTTTTACCCTGCTGCCTTCTTTGCCTTTCCCCGTTATATCCTGCCGTGTTCTTTTCTTTTTCGATCCCAAAACCA
>DATCKH010000009.1:0-21022 GCA_036562425.1 Thermaerobacter sp.
GGTCATGCCGTAGGGCGCCACCACCACGGGCCGGGAGGCGTACTTCAGGCGCATGTTGGCGCGCTGGAAAAGGCGCACCATGGCGTCGATCTCCTCCCACTCGCCCTCCTGGGCGGCGAGCAGGATGAGCATCAGGTTGGCACCCACGCAGAAGTTGGGCCGCACGTGGCTGGAGATGACCAGGCCGCGCCAGTTGGCCTCGACCTCGTCCACCGCCCGCCCGACCATCTGCATGAAGTCGGCGCCGATGGCCTGCTTGGGGCTGTGGAAGTCCAGGAGCAGCACGTCGTCGCCCATGTCCACCAGGGTGGCGCCGGCGTTGCGGGCCACCACCCGCTGCCGGCGCAGGAGGCGGGGAACCTCGATGGCCCGCGGATCCTCCTCCACCGGCACGTACTGCCCCCCGGCGGCCAGCGCCAGCCGGCGCCCGTCCGCTTCTTCCACGTAGAACCGGCCGGGACCGTTCTTGATGGCCTCCACCAGCCAGCCGGGCAACACCTCGCCGTCCCGCTCCATGCGCTCGAGGACGGCGGCCGCGCCCAGGGCGTCCCACAGCTCGAAGGGACCGGCCGCCCAGCCGAAGCCCCACTTGATGGCCCGGTCCACGCTGACCACGTCGTCGGCGATCTCGCCCAGCTTGTTGGCGGCGTAGGCCAGCGTGCGGCGGGTGATCTCCCAGGCGAAGCGGCCGGCCACATCATCGGCCGCCAGCAGGGTCTTCAGCCGCTGCAGCGGGTCCTCGATGGCCCGGGCGGCCTGGAGGGAAGCCGCCTGCAGCCGCCGCCGCGGCCGGTACTCCATCGTGGCTGGATCGAGCACCAGGATCTCGCTCCGGCCGTCCTCGCCCTTGATCCGCTTATAGAAGCCCTGGCCGGCCTTCTGCCCCGTCCAGCCGCGCTCCACCAGCTGGCGCATGAATTCGGGCAGGGTGAAGGCCTCCTGCTCCGCGGGATCGCTGACCGCGGCGCGGGTGTTGTCGGCCACGTCCTTCATCACGTCGATGCCGACCACGTCCAGCGTCCGGAAGGTGGCGCTCTTGGGCCGCCCCATGGCCTCGCCGGTGATCTCGTCCACCTCGTCGGGGCCGAGGCCGAACTCCTGCATGGCCCGGACGGTGACCATCAGGCCATAGCAGCCGATGCGGTTGGCGATGAAGTTGGGCGTGTCCTTGGCGATGACCACGCCCTTGCCCAGCACGCGGGTGGCGAACTCGCGCATGGACGCCACCACCGCGGGGTCGGTCTCGGCCGTCGGGATGATCTCCAGCAGGTACAGGTAGCGGGGCGGGTTGAAGAAGTGGGTGCCCAGGAACCGCGGGCGCAGCTCGGCCGGCAGCGCGCTGGCGATGGCGGCGATGGACAGGCCCGAGGTGTTGGTGCTGTAGATGCCCCGCGGGTTCAGGTGGGGCGCCACGCGCTGCCAGAGCTGCTGCTTGACGGGCAGCTGCTCCAGGACCGCCTCCACCACCCACTCCGCCTCGCGCAGGCGGGCCAGGTCCGCCTCGTCCCGGAATGAGCCCGGGCGGATCAGGTCCAGGATGTCCCGCGTGTAGATCGGGGACGGTTTCAGCTCCGTCAGCCGCTTCTTGGCCTTTTCCACCAGTTCGGTACTGAGGTCGAACAGGTCGACCGGGATCCCCTGGTTGGCCAGGTGGGCCGCGATCTGCGACCCCATGGTGCCGGCCCCCAGGACCGCCACCCGGCGAAACACCACCGGCATCGTGTCCCCTCCCATCGTGCTCCGTCCGGCCCCGTGCAGCCGACCGGTCATGGCATTCCGCGGGCCGGGGCGGGCCAACCGACCGGTCGGTCGGGTTGCCGGTGACTTTCGACGCCGGTCCCCGGAATCCCTGCGAGCGGGACCGGATCCGGGCCACGGCGCCGGCACCCGCAACGCCGTGCGCAACGGCGACGGGAGCGGCGCCAGGAACGGGCCACCGGGGGCGGTATACTGGCCCTAGGGAGGAGGAACCCGACGTGGACGGCTTGCTCATCGCCGCCGTGCTGGCAGAACTGAGGTCGTTGCTTCCGGCCCGGGTGGAGCGCATCTACCAGCCCGACCCCCATACGGTGATCCTGCACCTCTACGCCGGCGCGGCGCAGGTGCTGCTGATCTCGGCCGATCCCCGCCATCCCCGGATCCACCTGACCCGCCGCCCGCCGGCCAACCCGGCGGTACCGCCGGCCTTCTGCATGCTCTTGCGCAAGCACCTGGAGTCGGCACGCCTGGTGGAAGCCCGCCAGGGGGAAGCGTACGACCGCTGGGTAGAGCTGGTCTTCCGGGGCGGCGGCCGCGAGCCGGGCGCGGGTGGCGAGCGGCGGCTGGTGGCCGAACTCATCGACCGCCGCGCCAACATCCTGCTCCTGGACGAGGCGGGGCACATCCTGGACGCCATCCGGCGCGTGCCGGCGGAGCGGGCGGGAACCCATGCCGTGCTGCCCGGCCTCCCCTACGAGCCGCCCCCGGCCCCGCGCAAGGTGGAGGCGACCCCGGATGCGGCGACCCTGGCCGCCCACCTGGCGGCGGCCTTCCGGGACGCACCGCCCGAGCGGCCGGCCTGGCGCGTGCTCCTGGGGGCGGTACCGGGGACCGGGCGGGAGCTGGTGCGGGAGGCGCTGCGCCGGGCCGGACTGGACCCTGAGGCGGCGGCAGGAGCCGCGGACCCCCTCCACGATCCGGCTGCCGCTCCCCTGCAAGCCCTGGCCGGCACGCTGGCGGGCTGGCTGGCGCGGGCGGCGCGGGGGGAATTCGAACCCGCCCTGGCGTGGGACGCCGATGGCACGCCGGTGTCCGTCACCGCCTTTGCCGTCACCCCGCCGCCGGGGGGCGGCGTCACCCGCGCACCCTTCCCGTCGGAGCTGTGCGACCGGTTCTACGGGGAGCGCCTGCAGCGAGAAGCTGCAGCGGAACTGCGGCGCCGGCTGGAGCAGGCCGTCCGGGAAGCCATTGAGCGGGTCACCCGGCGCCGGGACGCCCAGCGGCAGGACCTGGAACGGGCGGAGCGGGCGGAACCCTACCGCCTCTATGGCGAGCTGTTGACGGCCTTCGCCCACCAGGTGCCGCGGGGCGCCCGCCAGGTCCAGCTGCCCAACTATTACGATCCAGAGGGCCGCCCGGTGACGGTGCCCCTGGATCCCGCACTGGGGCCACAGGAGAACGCCCAGCGCTACTTCCGGCTGTACCAGAAGGCGCGCCGCGGCCGGGAGCAGGTGGAGGCGCGGCTGCGCGCCACCGAGGAGGAGCTGGCCTACCTGCGTTCGGTGGAGCACGCCCTGGCCGAGGCGGAGGACGCCGGGGACCTGGAGACCATCGCCGCCGAACTGGCGGAACAGGGCTACCTGAACGCCAGGGACGGCAAGGCCGGCTCGCCGGGAGCGGCCGCCAGCGGTGCCGCGCGCACCCGGGCGGCCGGCAAGGACCGGGAGGGTGGGCAGCGCCCGCGGGAGGGCCAGTTCCTCCGCTACATGGCGCCCGGCGGCCGCCCCATCCTCGTGGGCAAGAACAACCGCCAGAACGACTGGCTGGTCACCCGCGTCGCCAACGACTGGGACATCTGGCTGCACGCCAAGGACGTGCCCGGCTCCCATGTCCTGCTCCGGCGCGACCGCCACCAGGGCGAGCCGGACGAGGAGGCACTGCTGGCGGCGGCCCGGGTGGCCGCCTACCACAGCCGCGCCCGCTGGTCGAGCCAGGTCCCCGTGGACTATACGGAAGCCCGGTACGTGCGGAAGCCCCGCGGGGCCAGGCCGGGCTTCGTCCTCTACGACCACGCGCGCACGGTGTTCGTCACGCCGGACCCGGAGACGCTGCCGCCGCGCTGGCCGGGCGACAGAAAGGAACAGGGCGGGGCAAGCGGGCCCGATGGCCGCTGAAGAACCGGCGGGAGCGGGCCGGCCGCGGCGAAACCAGCGAGGGATGGGACCCCATGCGCGTGGTGATCGCACCGGACTCCTTCAAGGGGAGCCTGACGGCGGAGCAAGCGGCGGCGGCCATGGCGGCGGGCGCCCGGGAGGGGTGGCCCGGCGTGGAGACCGTGGAGTTGCCCCTGGCCGATGGCGGCGAGGGCACGGCGGCCGCGCTGGTCCGGGCCACGGGTGGCCGCTGGCAGCGCTGTCGCGTGTCCGACCCCCTGGGCCGGCCCGTGGAGGCGGCCTGGGGGTTGCTGGGCGACGGGAAAACCGCCGTCATCGAGATGGCAGCGGCGTCGGGCCTGACCCTGGTGGAGCCCTCCCGGCGCGACCCGCTGGCGGCCTCCACCTACGGCACGGGCGAACTTATCCGCGCCGCCCTGGACCGCGGCTGCCGGCGCCTCCTGGTGGCCATCGGCGGCAGCGCCACCACCGACGGGGGCACGGGGATGCTGGCGGCCCTGGGGGCGCGCTTCCTGGACGGCGCGGGCCGTCCCCTGCCGCCCGGTGGCGGGCCGCTGTCGCGCCTGGCCCGCATCGACCTGGAGGGCCTCGATCCCCGGCTGCGCCAGGTAAGCATTGAGGTCGCCTGCGACGTGGACAACCCCCTGACGGGGCCCCGGGGCGCCGCGGCGGTCTACGCGCCCCAGAAGGGCGCCACACCGGCGATGGTGGTGCAACTCGAGGCGGGGCTGCGGCGGCTGGCCGACGTGACCGCGTCCCTGCTGGGGCGGGACCTGCGGGAAGAACCGGGCGCGGGGGCGGCGGGCGGCCTGGGGTTCGCCCTCCTGGCCTTCCTGGGCGCCCACCTGCGCCCCGGTGCCGAGCTGGTGATGGACGCGGTGGGTTTCGACGGGCACCTGGCCGGGACGAGCCTGGTGCTCACCGGCGAGGGCCGCACGGACCGGCAGACCCTGGCCGGCAAGCTGGTGGCCCGGGTAGCGCGCCGGGCCCGGGCCCGCGGGGTACCCGTGGTGGTGATCTCCGGGGCCGTCGACCCGGCGGCGGAGGCGGAACTCCGCCGGCTGGGGGCCGCCGCCTTGCTGGCGGCGACCCCCGGGCCCATGCCAGAGGCCGACGCACTGCGCGACGCGGCGGCCCACCTGCGCCGGGCGACCGCCGCCGCCCTGGCCCTGTTACGCCTGGGCGGGCAGCTCGCGTCTCCTCCATAGCTCGCAACCGCTCCATGGCTCGCGGCCGCTCCGTAGCTCAGGGCTGCCCCGTCGCTCACGCCTGCCCCAACCTTCGCGGCCGCTCCACCGCTCACGGCTGCTCCATGATCCAGACCTCGTCCACGCCGTCCACTTCCTCCAGCCGGCACTCGATGACCTCGCGCCGGGAGGTAGGCACGTTCTTCCCCACGTAATCGGCGCGGATGGGGATCTCCCGGTGGCCGCGATCCACCAGCACCGCCAGCTGGACCGTCTGCGGGCGGCCCAGGTCAAAGATAGCGTCCAGCGCTGCCCGGATGGTACGGCCGGTGTAGAGAACGTCGTCGCACAGGATGACGTGCTTGCCCTCGACGGGGAAGGGTACCTCGGTCTTGTTGACCCGGGGCTTCTCGCTGAGCCGGGACAGGTCGTCGCGATAGAGGGTGATGTCGAGGATGCCCACCGGCAACTTCCGGCCCTCGAACTCTTCGATGGCCCTCGCCAGGCGCTGGGCCATCGGCACCCCGCGGCGGCGAATGCCGATGAACACCACCTGGTCCAGGTCGCGGTTGCGCTCGACGATCTCGTGGGCGATGCGGATCAGCGCGCGGCGCAGGGCCTCCTTGTCCATAATGCGCGCCTTCTCCTTCAAGCCGCCAGCCATGTACGGTCCCCCCTCATGGTGACGTTGCTGCTTCCGATCTCGATCTCCCCGCTCCCGGGGCCGCCCCCCACCCGCCGGCACCCGCGCTCCTGCCCCGGCGGGCCACCGCCCGGCCGGCCCCCTGCGGGCACCGGCTCACGTGTGCCCGCGCCGCGCGCGTTCCACGGCCTGCCGGAAGTCCTCCGGCAACGGCGCTTCAAAGCGCATGGGCCGGCCGTCCCGCGGGTGGGGGAACTCCAGCCGGTAGGCGTGCAGGGCCTGACCCTGCAGGCCCAGTTCCCCCTCGCCGCGGCGCCCGCCGTAGACGGGGTCGCCCGCCACGGGCAGGCGGATGTACGCGAGGTGCACGCGGATCTGGTGGGTACGCCCCGTTTCCAGCCAGCACCGCAACAGGGTGTACTCGCCCACCAGTTCCACCACTTCAAAGTGGGTGCGGGCGGGGCGGCCCCGTTCGGGATCGACGGCCATGCGCTTGCGGTCTACGGGGTGGCGACCAATGGGAGCGTCGATGGTCCCCGCCCGGGCCTCGGGCCGGCCCCGGACCAGGGCCAGGTACTCGCGCCGCACCACCCGCTCTTTCAGCTGGCGGACCAGTTCCCGGTAGGCCAGGGGCGTGCGGGCGACCACCAGCAGGCCGGTGGTGTCGCGGTCCAGGCGGTGGACGATGCCCGGACGCCCGGGCCCGCCGACCCCGTCCATCTCCGGGTACCGGGCCAGCAGGGCGTTGACCAGCGTCCCCGCCTCGTGTCCCGGTGCCGGGTGGACCACCCAGCCCCGGGGCTTGTTGATCACCACCACGTCGGGGTCCTCGTAGACCACGTCCAGGGGCAGGTCCTGGGGCACCACGCCGGACGGCTCGGGCTCCGGAAGCTCCACCTCGATGAGCTCGCCGGCCTCCAGGCGCCGGCTGGGGCGCGTGGGCCGCCCGTTGACCAGCACGCGATCATCCCGGATCAGCCGCTGGATGGCCGAACGCGTCATCCCCAACTCCTCGCGGTCGGCCAGGAAGACGTCGAGCCGTTCGCCGGCGGCGCTCTCCGGGACGACGAACACCGTGCGCCTGGCCCCGGGCGAGGGCGGTTCGGACGTCATAGACGGTTCGTTCCCCCTCCCCCCGGCCGCGTCCCCGCGCCCTCCGCCAGCAACAGCCACAGCACGAGGAGGGCCGTGCCGGTCACGATGGCCGCGTCGGCCACGTTGAAGACCGGCCAGCGGTGCAGCGGCCAGAAGTCCAGGTCGATGAAATCGACCACGAATCCCCACCGCAGGCGGTCGATCAGGTTGCCCACCGCACCCCCCAGTTGCAGGCCCAGGGCGGCCCGCACGGTCAGAGCGCGCCCGGGCAGCCGGGGCGTCCAGTACACGATGACGGCGATCACCACCAGGGCGACCGCCGCGAGCAACAGGGTCTGGTCCTGCAGCAGGCCGAAGGCGGCGCCGCGGTTCTGCACGTAGGTCCAGCGGAACACCCCCGGTACCGCCGGTGCGCTCTCGTGGACCTGGAACCGGGCCAGGACCCACACTTTCGTCCAGCGGTCAAGGGCCACGACGGCCAGCGCGATCAGCACGACGAGCAACCCGGATCCTCCCGTCCCCACACCGACCACCACAGAAAGTACAGAGCTACTACAGAAAAAAGGAGGGGCCTCGCCTCCCCTCCAATTCCCCACGCACGATCGCTTCCCTGCCTGCCACCCGTCCTGGTGGCCTCAGCGGCGGCCGCCGCTCCCTTCCGGCCCTGGCCCGGCCCGGCGGGCCCGGCCTTCGCCTCCGCCGGCACCGGCCTCCGGCCCGCGGTCCCCGCGCCGTGCCCGGTCCTCACCCCGGCCGTGGCCTCCTGCCCCCTTCTTCGTTCCGCCCTCCTCCCCAGAGCGGGCCGAGCGCCCGATCCGGCTCAAACCGCGAGTCCAGGACGGCGTCGGTGGCCTCCACCAGCCCGCTGTCATCGTCGGCGTCCGCAAAGACATCGGGGTAGCGCAGGGGGTGGCGCACCCCGCCGCCGGCGTCCTGGGGGGTGTCGGAAGAACCGTACCGGGCCACGGCTTGCCACGCGTCCTCACCGTCGAAGGCCACCTCGTCCCGGCCGTCGCGCCAGGTGCGGCCAAAAGGAGGCGACAGGCGCTCTTCCTCCACGGGACGCGCGGTCCCGCGCGCCCGTACCCCGGTTTCCTCCAGTTCCTCCGCGCAGGCCAGGCAATAGGCCGTGGCCGGCAGTGCCTCGAGGCGCTCCCGGGGGATGGGGCGCCCGCAGCGCTGGCAGTAACCGTACGTGCCGTCCTCCAGCCGGGCCAGAGCGGCGTCGATGTCCGCCAGGGCCCGCTGCAGGTCGCGGTGGCGCGCCAGGTCCTTCCCCCGCTCGAAGGTCTCGCTGCCCAGATCCGCCGGGTGATTGTCGTAGGCGGAAAGCTCGCCGGTGGAATCCCGCAAGGCCTGGCCGGCGAGCCCGCCGCCGTTGCGCAGGTCGCCGGCCAGGCGGCGCCGTTCCTCCAGCAGTTTCTGGCGGAAGTGCTCGCGCATCTCGGGATGCATCAGCCCATCTCCTCCTTGCGTGGCAGTCCCGTCACCGCCGCCTCCGGATCCGGCCGCCGGCCCCGGCGCCTACGGCGTGGGCGGGGCCCCACCCGGTCCCGGGCGGCCGCTCTCCAGCTCGGTGCGGACGATCCGGAGCAAGTCGGCGATCAGGTTGCCGATGAACGGCAGGTTGAGCTCAACGGCCCGCTGCAGCGCCAGCAATACCAGCGCGCCTAGCAACGTGAAGCCCACCGCGGCACCAAGGCCGCGGGCGAGGCCGGCCAGGAAGTTGAACCAGAAGAGGCGGCCGGGATGGCGGAAGAGCTCCAGGTACTCGGCGATACTGAGGCGCTGCCAGCGCCAGCTCAGGTCGTCCAGCCGCCGTAACACGCGTTGCAGCAAGGGCCGGACGCCGGCCGGGCCGGTCGCCGCCGCGGGGGGGACGATGGGCCTTTCCACGGCTCCCCGCCCCGCCACCGGGCTCGCGCGGCCGGCCCCGGCGCGCCCGCCATCGCCCACCCCACAGGAACGGTGGCCCGCCACCGCCGGGGGCGGGCCGGACGTGAACGGCGCCGGCGGCACGCGCCACGCGCGGGCGTCGCCTTCCCGGCGCCGTCCCAGCCGGTAGACAGGATGCACGGGTGGCCGGCGCACCGGCCGGCTGCCAGCTGGCACGCTCCACCGCCTCCGGTAGCCGGGACCGTGGCCCGGCCGCTACGACCTGCGCCTCAGGTGTAGACTCCCCCGCGCGGGCAGAAAAAAGCGCCCCCGAGGCGAGTGCCCCGGGGGCGTGTCACGGTCGCGATGTCGGTACGCGGAGTCCCGGCCGGGCGCGCGGCCCACCGCACCGGCGCCCGGGATTCCCCGGCCCGGCGCCTCACGAGGCGTCGGCGACCACGCGGAACTCCTCGTCCAGGCGGCTGAGCCGCGCCACGATGCCACCGTACTCCAGCTCGGAGAAGGGCAGCATGGCCGGCTGGAAGAAGCCCTGGCGCCGCATCTCAACGGCCTTGCGCACGATCTGGTGCCGGATCGGGTCCCAGACCGGGTCGGCGAACAGGTCCACGGGCCCGGTGAGAACGCCGTCCCGCATGGAGAAGCCCAGGGCGGTGACCATCGGGTGGCAGAAGAACGTGCTGGCCGGCGTGTTGACGGGTACCGGCAACAGCGGCAGGTTGTGGCTGCCCCGCGTGTCGCCGGCGACAAAGGCGCCAATGGCGAACGGCGGGCCGAACTCCTCCGTGGCCGGGAAGATCTTTTGCACCCGCACGATGGCCACCGGATCGTCCTTCCCCACGTAGCGACCGGCGATCTGCCGCAGGCGCGTGGTGCTGACGGCGGCCGCCTGTTCGTCCGGATACTTACGCGACCAGATGGACGCGATCACGTACCGGTGGGTGTCCCGCAACAGGGCGGCGATGTCGTACAGCCGCTCCGGCGCGTCCAGCTCGATGATCCGGTCGCCGTCGGTGTGCTCGACGTCCATGATCCGGAAGCGGAAGCCGGCGTGCAGTTCCTCGGAGAGCAGCAGCCCCGGCGAGTACATGGGGTCGGCAAAAGCCAGGTAGAGCGGCAGGTTGAAGGCGCCGGGCTCCGTCTTGTCGGCGGCCAGGATCATCAGCGACTCGTTGGGCCGCTCCTTGAGGTGGAGCTCCGCCACCTGCGGGCCAAGCCCGCGGATGTTGCCGGAAAAGGCGTCCTTGAGCAGGTCCTGGCCTGCCCCGTACAGGCCCTGGCGCTGCGCGACGTCAGTGCCGGCCCGGAACGCCTCCCAGGCCAGACGGTGGACGGCCTCGTCACCCGGCGGGCGGTCGTGGGTCATGAGGATGGAGATGTCGTCGCCGCAGAAGAACACCCGCGTGTCGATGAGCAGCTTGCCCTTCTCCGCCTCGACTCGCTCACGCACGGCGGCCAGCAGCTCGTCACTCGGCTGCGTGTGCCCGCCCACGCTGCCGACGTCGGCCTTGATCACGCTCACCGTGACGTTCATCCCGGAAACCTCCATGCGAGAGTTCTGGGAAGGAGCCAGACCGACAGGCGCCGCACGATTGCCATTATTCGACAGCGAAGGCGAGAATCCTACCGCGTTTCGGCCGGTGTGCGGGGACGGGACGGCCGGAAGCCGGCCGTGGCGTGGCGCGCAACACGCCCTCCGGCCCCTCACGCCCCGGCCGCAGGCGCTCACGCCGCCGAGTGGACCGGCACCCCCGCCACAAAGGTGTACAGGACGGGGATGGCGGCGAGTTCGGCGGGAGGAACCTGCCAGGGGTCGGCAGCGAGGACGACGGCGTCGGCGGCCGCCCCCGGCTGCAGCGTGCCCAGCCACCCCTCGGCGCAGGCGGCGAAGGCCGATCCGGCGGTGTAGGCGGCCACGGCCTGCCCCACCGTCAGCCGCTGCTCGGGATGCCACCCACCCGGGGGATGCCCGTGCAGGTCGTCCCGGGTCACCGCCGCCTGGATGCCCTCCAGGGGGGCGATGGGCTCGATGGGCGCGTCCGAGCCGGCCGAAACGGGCACGCCGGCGTCCACCAGGGCCCGCCACGCGTAGGCCAGCCGGCAGCGCGCGGGCCCCAGCCGCGCTTCCACGAAGGCCAGGTCGGAGGCAAGGAAGCGCGGCTGGATCTCGGCCACCACGCCCAGCTCCGCCATCCGCCGCGGGTGCTCCGGTCGCAATACCTGGGCATGGACCAGCCGGTGGCGGCGGCGCCGCGGTCCGGGAGGCGGCCCGCCATCGCTGCCGGCCGCCCCCCGGACCTGGGCGATGGCGGCCAGGGCCTCGTCCACCGCCCGGTCACCGATGGCATGAATCGCCACCTGGAAACCGGCCTCGTGGGCCTCCCGCACCCGCCGCGCCAGTTCGCCGGGCGGGTAGCGCAGCATCCCGCGCTCGCCGGGCGCGCCGTCGGCGTAGGGCTCGCTGAGGGCGGCGGTGCGCCCGCCCAGGGAGCCGTCGGCGAAAAACTTGATGGAACCCATGCGCAGCCAATCGTCCCCGCGCCCGGTGGGCCCGAAGGCCCGGGCGTCGGCCAGGGCTTCCACCGAGACGTCCACCACGGCACGGATGGGCCGCCCCCGCTGCCGGGCGGCCCAGTACAGGGCGATGGCCCGGGGCAGGTCGCCGGGCCGGTAGGCGTCATGGGTGTGCACCGCCGTCACGCCGGCGGCGTGGGCCCGGCCGATGGCTTCCGCCAGGGCCGCCACCTGTTCCTCCAGGGACGGATCCGGCCGGGCGGCAGCTACCACGTCGATGGCCCGCTCCCGCAGCAGGCCGGTGGGCTCGCCCGTCGCCGGGTCGCGGTCGAAACAGCCCCCGTCGGGATCGGGGGTCTCCCGGCCCACACCGGCTGCCTGCAGGGCGGCGCTGTTGGCCACGGCCACGTGCCGGCATACCCGCCGCAGGAGAACGGGGTTCTGGGGCGCGGCCCCGTCCAGCAGCCGCCGGTCCGGCCAGGCGGGCGGGTCGAAACGCGACTGGTCCCAGCCGTAGCCCTCGATCCAGGCGCCCGGCGGCAGGCGGCCCGCCCGCTCCGCCACCCTGCGGGCCAGCTCCTGCGGCGAGCGCACCTCCCGCAGGTCCAGCTGGGCGGCCTGCTCCGCGCACCAGAGCAGGTGGCAGTGCCCGTCCACGAAACCGGGCAGCACCACGGCCCCCCGGGGCAGGACGATGACCTCCGCCGCCCGTCCCGCCTGGCCGCGCACCGCGGCGGGATCACCCACTGCCGCAACGCGCCCGCCGCGAAACAGGATGGCCCCGGCGGCCGCAGGGGCATCACCGGGGCAAGGGATCACGCGCCCGATCAGGAGGATCTCCGGGTGTCGCCCGGGGTCCGCTCCGCCCCGGGGCCCGGGCGGGGTCATGAAGCTTCACCGGCGCGCCCGCGGTCGCCGTGTCGGGGGCCGGCTTCACGCGGCGTGCCGTTGCGCGGGGACGGGTCGGCGGGCACGACGGCACCGGCGGCGCCGGCTGCCGACCCAGCGGCCACCACTCCCCCGCCGACGTCGATGCCGAGTACCTCCCGCAGCGCGGCCCGGGCCAGGATTTCGGCGGGGTCGATGAGCGGGACGGGGAAATCCCCCGGGCGCAACACGATGGGCAGCTCCGTGCAGCCCGCGATCAGGGCCTGGGCGCCCCGCTCCACCAGGTGGCGGCCGGCCGCCAGCAGCCGCGAGCGGGCGGGGGCATAGCTGCCCGCCTTGATGCCCTCGGGCCCGAAGATGGCCTTCGTGACCAGGTCCTGGACGGCCGGCTCCGGCACGAGGACCTCGATCCCCACCTCCGCCAGCGCCCGGTGGTACAAGCCGCTTTCCACCGTCAACTCCGTGGCCAGCAGGCCGACCCGCGCCGGCACCGGCGCGCCCTCCCTGCGGCTGGCCGCCAGGACCCGCGCCACCTCGCGCATGATGTGCAGGATGGGCACGGGCGACGCCGCCTGCAGCCGCTCGTAATAGACATGGGCCGTGTTGCAAGGGATCAGGATCAGATCGGCACCGATGCTGACCAGGTTGTGGATCCCGGCCAGCATGGCAGGCACCGGATCGGGCCCCTCGCCGCGGAGGAAGGCCGTCCGGTCGGGGATCTTGGGGTTGTTATCGATGACCACCCGCACGTGGTCCTGGTCCACCCGCGCCGGGGTGGCCCGCACGATCTTGGCGAAGAGATCCACGGTGGCCTCGGGGCCCATGCCCCCGAGGATGCCGATGGTTTTGCCCCCTGGTGATTCTATGTGGCCTACTGGAGATTCCATGTCGATCGGGCCTCCGGCCAGTGGATTGACCGTCCTGGCGCCGGCCGGGCAGCGGCTCTCCCCGCGGCACGGCGGGACCCGGCCCGGCCGGCGCGCAGCGCTTGCAACAATGCGGTAACACTTCGACGGCGGGGCGGGCGCTTCCTCTCACGGCCACCCGCCCACGCATATATCCATTTCGTATGCCTGCGGCCCGTTCAGGCCACGATCTCCGCGCAGCGGCGGCACAGATCCGGGTGCCGGGCGTCGGCGCCCACATCGGGGACATGCCGCCAGCAGCGAGCGCAACGCGGGTTGCCGCTGGGGGCGACGGTGACCACCAGGCCGGGCACGGCGCTGCCTGCGACGGTCACGGCCTCACCGGCCGCCGCCTGCTCCCCGCCACCGGCAGGCGGTGCACCACGGCCCGCCGGCCCCGCGCCGGTCGCCGGCACCGGGACCTCACGCGGGGCCAGTTCCACCACCGAGACCAGGAACAGCGCCGGCAAGTCCTGGACATGGCGCTCCAGCAAGGAGGCCAGCTCGCCGTTCGGCACCGCCAGGGTCACCCGCGCCTCCGCGGCCGTCCCGACGCGTCCCTCCCGCCGCGCCTGCTCCAGGGCGCGGTTCACGTCGTCGCGGACCGCCAGCAGGCGCTCGTAACGGTGCAGCAACTCCTCATCCCGCCACTCCGCCCGCGCCTCCGGCATCAGGCACAGGTGGACGCTCTCCGGATCCCCCTCCAGGCGGGGCATGTGCCACCAGGCCTCCTCCGCCGTGTGGCAGAGCACGGGGGCCAGGAGCAGCGTGAGGGCACGCAGGAGCTGGTAGAGGACCGTCTGGGCGGCCCTGCGCGCCGGGTCGTCCCGCCGCAAAGCGTACAGCCGGTCCTTGAGCACGTCCAGGTAGAACGAGCTCAGGTCGATGACGCAGAAGTTGTGGATGGCGTGATAGACCAGATGATACTGGTACTCGTCGTAAGCCCGCCGCACCCGCTCGATCAGTTGCGCCAGCCGCGCCAGGGCCCAGCGGTCCAGCTCCGGCAACTCGGCGTAGGCCACGGCGTCCCGGGCGGGGTCGAAGTCCCCGAGGTTGCCCAGGAGGAACCGGAGGGTGTTGCGGATCTTCTTGTAGACCTCCGCCATCTGCCGCAGGATGTCCTCCGAGATGCGGACGTCGCCCCGGTAGTCGGAAGAAACCGCCCACAGCCGGAGCACGTCGGCCCCGTAACGCTGGATGACCTCGTTGGGATCGACCACGTTACCCAGCGACTTGGACATCTTGCGGCCCTCGCCGTCCACCACGAAGCCGTGGGTGAGGACCGCCCGGTAAGGCGCCCGGCCGCGGGTGGCGACGGCCGTCAGCAGGGACGACTGGAACCAGCCCCGGTGCTGGTCCGACCCCTCCAGGTAGAGGTCGGCCGGCCAGGTCAGGCCGTCCCGGGTTTCCAGCACCGCGGCATGGCTGGAACCCGAGTCGAACCAGACGTCCATGATGTCCGTCTCCTTGCGGAAGCCGTCCCTGGCGCCGCAGTGGGGGCAGGCGAACCCCTCGGGCAGGATCTCCCGCGCTTCCCGCAGGAACCAGGCATTGGAGCCCTCCCGCCGGAAGAGCTCGGCGACGGCGCGGATGGTCTCGTCGGTGATCACGGGCTCCTGGCAGGCCTCACAGTAGAAGGCGGGGATGGGCACGCCCCAGGCCCGCTGGCGGGAGATGCACCAGTCGCCGCGATCGGCCACCATGTTGTGGATGCGGTCGCGCCCCCAGGCGGGGATCCAGCGTACCTGGTCGATGGCCGCCAGGGCCTGCTCCCGGAACCCCTCCACGGAGGCGAACCACTGGGTGGTGGCCCGGTAGATCACCGGCTGCCGGCACCGCCAGCAGTGGGCATACTGGTGCCGGATGGTTCCCTCCGCCAGCAGGGCACCCGCCTCGTCCAGCGCCCGGATGATCTTGGGATTGGCGTCGGCATAGAACTCGCCGGCGAAGGGTCCCGCCTCCTGGGTGAAGCGACCGCGCTCGTCCACGGGACAGAGGACCGGGAGGCCGTAACGCCGGCCCACCTCGAAGTCCTCCTGGCCGTGGCCGGGAGCGGTGTGCACGAGGCCGGTCCCCTCTTCCATGCTCACATGGGCGGCCAAAACCACCGGCGAGGTGCGGTCGAACAGCGGGTGCCGGTAGAGCACGCCTTCCAGCTCCCGCCCCTGCCAGGCGCCGGCGCGGGCCCGCTCTTCCAGGCCCAGGGCGGACAGCACCCTGGCGGCCAGCGGCTCCGCCAGGATCAGGAGACCTCGCTCCGTCTCGACCCCCACGTAACGGGCGTCGGGATGGACGGCGACGGCCAGGTTGGCGGGGATCGTCCAGGGGGTGGTGGTCCAGATCACCAGCCGGGCCCCGGCAGGCAGGCGGCCGCGTCCCTCCGTCACCTCAAAAGCCACGTAGATGGAAGGCGAGGTCTTTTCCCGGTACTCGATCTCCGCCTCGGCCAGGGCCGTCTCGTCCACGGGACACCAGTAGACCGAATACAGGCTGCGGTAGATGTAACCGCGGCGGGCCATCTCGCCGAAGACCTCAACCTGCTTCGCCTCGTACTCGGGCGAGAGCGTCAGGTACGGGCGCTCCCAGTCCCCCATGACGCCCAGCCTGCGGAACTGCTGCCGCTGCCTGTCCATCTGCTCCAGCGCGTAGGCGCGGCAGTGATCGCGTAGCTTCACCGGCTCGATGGACCGGCGGTCGACGCCCAGCACCTCCAGCGCCTTGCGCTCGATGGGCAGGCCGTGGGTATCCCAGCCGGGGACGTAGGGCGCGTCATACCCTGCCATGGAGGCGTAGCGCACCACCACGTCCTTCAGAATCTTGTTCAGGGCCGTGCCGACGTGGATGTCCCCATTGGCGTACGGCGGCCCGTCGTGCAGGACGAACTTGGGCCGGCCGCGCCGGGCCTGGCGCAGCCGGTCGTACAGCTTCATCTCGTCCCAGCGGCGCTGGATCTCGGGCTCCCGCCGGGGCAGGTTGGCCCGCATGGGGAAATCCGTTTGCGGCAGGTTCAGCGTCTGACGGTAGTCCACAGCCGTCCGCCTCCTTGCCAGCGTTACACGTCCGCGGCAGCGTGCAGAAATTACGGAATCAAGTCCGGCGAAGCATCGAACAAGGTGTCAAAAAAGAAGAAAACCCTTCACCCAAAGGGCGAAGGGGTCGCTTCGCGGTACCACCTTTGTTCCCGGACGCGGCCATCCCCGGCGCGTCCCGCCGCCACCGTCCCCGCCGCGGCGCCAGCAGGGCGTGTCCGCCCCACGGCGACCCGGGGCGCCGCGCCGTCCACTCGCCCCCCCGATGATCCCACCGGGGTACGCGCCCCGCACCCGCGGCGGCGGCTTCCGTGGAGGCGCCTCGTCCGGGCACTCTTGGCCCGCTAACGGGGGCCAGCCGGTTCAGCCTACTGCGGCCGCCATGCCCGCGACCGGTTCGGTGAACGGCTCCGGGGTGATCTTCGGGCGGCATCCGGCGCCCGGGCTCGCAGCCGCCGGCCCGGGCTCTCTGCAGCCGGTCGGTAGCGCCGGCCCTACTCTCCCCTTCCTCGCCGTCACAGCCATCTCTTGCGTCCTCGCCCGCCCATCCCCCGGCCGGGGGATGGGACTGGCGCCCGCCGGCGCGGCCGGCCATGCGCCGGGTTACCGGTGATTGTAGGATGGACCGGCAACAGGCGTCAAGCGCCGGGTGACCCGGCCGGCCGGTGATCCCCGGCCACCACCCGCGGCGCCGCCACGGCCGCGGCGCTGGCCGGCGCGCTCCCGGTGGGGCCCGGCGCAGCCGCTTCACCGCCGGCCCCGGCACCCCCACCGGCCGGTTCTTCCGCCGCGGCGGCTTCCACCGTCACTTGGCCCGCGGCGCCCTCCGTGTCGGGGGCGACGTCCGGAGCCTCTTCCAGGAGCTGCAGGTGCGACATCAGCATCGCCCGCAGCCGCGCCCGCACCACCTTGACGCTGTTGAGGAGCTCGTTGTACCGCCGCTCAATCTGCTCGGCACGGGCCCGTGCCTCCTGGACGATCTGGTCTGCCTCCATCCGGGCCTGGTTGATGATCAGCTCGGCCTGCTTCTGGGCGCTGGCCTTGACCTCCTCGGCCGTCTCCTGGGCCACGACCAGCGTGTTGTGCAGCGTGTCCTCCAGCTGCCGGTACTGGTCGAGCTTGGCGGTCAGCGCCTCCACCTGCTCCCGCAGGGCCGCGTTGTCCCGCAGCACCTGATCGTACTCCCGCCCCACCTGCTCGAGGAACTCATCCACCTGGGTCGTGTCGTATCCCCGAAAGGAACGGGAGAACTGCTTGTTAAGGATGTCCAGCGGGGTCAGCGCCACCCCTACCCACCTCCGTGTCCCGCGGCGCTCAAGAGTGAACCAGCATCAACAGCAACTGGACCAGGACCCTCTCCACCACCCGGATCAGGATCAGCGCGACCAGGGGCGACACGTCGATGGGTCCCGTCGCCGGCAGCAGCCGCCGGATTGGCGCCAGGATCGGCTCCGTCAACTGGACGAGCACACGATATACATCGTGAAAAGTCCGGTTGTAGTTACCCTGGACGAACCACGACATGACGGCGCGGATGAGCAACAGCCAGAAAAGGATGCTCGCAACCCCTTGCACGACCCGGATCAGGAACCCGACGAGCCACCCCGTCAATGGTCACCCTCCTCGGCGCTCCCCGCCGGTCTAATCCCGCTGCAGGAACTCGCGATCGACGACGGTTTCCACGTTCTGGGGCGCGAAGAAGACCACCCCGCTGGCAATGCGGTGCATCTCGCCGTTCAGGGCGTAGATGGTACCGCTCAGGAAGTTGAGGATGCGCTGGGCCGTGTCCTTGTCGGTGTCCTCCAGGTTGAGGATGAGCGGCCGCCGGTTCTTGAGATGCTCCGCCACCTCCTGCACCTCTTCGAAGGTGCGGGGACGCGCGATCACCACCCGCTGCGTCCGGGCGTTGCCGGCCAGCGGCACCAGCTGGCCGCCCCGAGCCGTCCGGCCGGTGGGCTCGGGGCCCCGGCTCCCCCGGCTCTCGCGACGCCGGACCGCCGGCGGCTCGCTCTCCGCCGCCTCTGCCGGGTCCGGCTCGACCACCTCTTCCTCCACCTCAAACCCGATCAGCGAGAGCAGTCGGTCCATCCACCCCATGGCGGTTCCTCCTCGACACCTGGCCCTACCGCGGGCGCTCACCGAAGATGCCGCGCCCGATGCGGACGATGGTCGCTCCCTCTTCCACGGCCACCTCGAAATCATCCGTCATGCCCATGGACAGGTGACGCATCTCCACGCCGGGCACATCGCGGAGTTCCTCCGCGACGCGGTGGGCCAGCTCGCGCAGGCGGCGGAACACCGGGCGGACGGTCTCCGGGTTGCTGGCCACCGGCGCCACGGTCATGAGGCCCACCACCCGCAGGCCCGGCCACTCGGCCACCTGCCGCAGGAAGGGAATCACCTGCTCGGGCGGCACGCCGGCTTTGGTGGCCTCGCCGGCCACGTTCACCTCCAGAAGGCACGGGAGCACCCGCCCGCAGCGGGCCGCCCGCCGGTCCACCTCTTGGGCGAGCGCGGGCCGGTCGAGTGAGTGGAGCAGGTGGCAGTGGCGCACGATGTACTTGACCTTGTTGGTTTGCAGCCGGCCCACGAAGTGCCAGCGCACGTCGTCGCCGAAGGCCGGAAACTTGTCGCGGGCCTCCTGGGCCCGGTTTTCCCCGAAGTCCCGGATGCCCGCCGCGTATGCCTCCCGCATGGCCTCTACCGGTACCGACTTGCTGACGGCGACCAGCGTCACCTCGTCCGGCGAGCGGCCGGCCCGGGCGGCCGCCTCGGCGATCCGTGCGCGGATTTCACGGACCCGCTCCGCGATGGTCATCGGCTCCCGTCGCTCCCGTCCCGCCCGGCCGCGGGCACGGCCCCCGGCCGGGGTTGTCCCCCCTCCGGACGGCCGCGCGCCACCGGCACGGGCGCCGGTCTTGCTGGCCATTCCATGCCGGGGTGGGCGGTTCCTGCCAGGTCTTATGAAGAAACGGGCCGGATGCCGATCAAGCCCGCCATGCGGCCGGTCCGCCCCCCGCTGGCGCGGTGGGAATAGAAGCGCTCGGTATCGCAGGCGGTGCACAGGCCTGCCACACTAATGTTTTCGTTGCGCAGGCCGGCATCGATGAGGATACGGCGATTGGCCTGCCACAGGTCCAGGTGGCGGTAGGGCTCGCCGCGGGGCGAGGGCGACAGCACATCCTCGTACCAGGGGAAGGCGGCCCGCAGGGCCGAGAGGACGGGTTCGCCCACCTCGTAGCAGCACGGGCCGATGGACGGGCCGATCAGTGCGGACAGGGCCTCCGGCCCGGTGCCCAGTTCCGCCGCCAGCCGGCGCGCGGCCGCCGCGGCCACCCCGGCCACCGTGCCGCGCCAGCCCGCGTGGGCCAGGGCCACGCCGCACCGCCGCCCCGCGCCGCCGGCCTCGCCCCACAGGAAGACGGGAACGCAATCGGCGAAGGTAGCAAACAACAGCACGCCCGGCTCCGTCGTCACCAGGGCGTCGGCCTGCGGCGGCTGCTCCGCCGGCCACGGCGCGGCCCGGGAGGCGACCACCACCCCGCGCCCGTGCACCTGGCGGGCGGCCGCCACCCAGTGCCAGCGCTCCCCCGTGGCGGCCAGCAACCGCTCCCGGTTGCGCTGCACGATTTCGGGCCTGTCCCCGACGGAGCGGCCCAGGTTCAGCGTGGCAAAGGGACCCTCGCTGAACCCGCCAGCCCGCGTGGTGAAGGCGAGGAACAACCACCCGGGAGCTTCACCGGGGACCAGGAGCGGCACGCCGTCGTGGGGTCGCATGCGCAAGGCCGGTGCGGGCATATGCATCCTCCTACGGGCGGGCCGGTCTGCCGCCCGGGCCGGGGCCGCGCCGCAGCTCGCGCGCCGGCCCCGGCCCGGGACTGGCGGCGGGGCGCCCGGCGGCGGGCCCGCGCGGCGACGAGCTGTCACCGGCCGGGGACGCCCGGCCGCCCGGTGGCGGCCCCTTTCTCCATGTCCACGAAACCCGGCACCCGAACCAGAATCACATCCTGGCCGAACTTGACGATCTGTTCCCAGGGGATGACGTAATCACGGTCGCGGCCGAAAAGACCCAGCCACCGGGCCGGACCGGGCACCACGATGGCGCGGATGCGCCCCGTCTCCACGTCGATCTCCACGTCCCCGATCCAGCCCAGCCGCCGGCCGTCGACGATGTTGATCACGTCCCGCGCGCGGAGTTCCGAGGTCTTGAGCATCGCCGGTCCCTCCCCCGAGGGGCAGCACCCGCCTACAACCTATGACGGCGGGAGGAACCGGTGCTCGCCTCCGGCGCGTCCTTCTTTGAGGGTACCACGTGGTAGGGACGCCCCGCACGGGTGCCGTGCCGCCCGCGGGCAGCAGCAAGCCTGCACGGGGCGCGGGGTGGCGGGGGCAAGATGCGGAGAAAGATTCCCCAGAGGGTCCCGGGGGGATGATTCGGGGCTGGCGAGCGGGAGCGTCACTGGGAGGCCGATGCCTGTGCGGCCAGGCCAAACGCCGCCCGCCAGCGGGCCAGGCCGGCCTCCCACCAGGCCAGGAGGAGCAGGCGCGGGCGTGGCCGGACCTCGCCGGTCCCGGCTTCGTCCACCAGCGTCACGGCCTCCCCGGCGGCAGGCGACGTGACACCGTCCTGGCCGGCGGACGCAGGGTCCTCCCCTTTTTCGGCCGTAGCGCCTCCTGCCGAGCCGGTGCCGGCCGCCGCGGCCACTCCCCCGCTGTGCGCACCGGTTTCCGCGCCGCCACCCGCATCGGCCAGCACGCACAGGCCCGGGAACAGGACGCACCAGAAGTTCTTACCGCGGCCGGCGCCGATCACGACCCGCACGGCGTCGTAGGTGCCGGCCGGGTACACGGTATCCCCCGAACGCCGCGCCGGGAAGTGGAACCGGCCGACTTCCACCCGCACGCCGTAGGGATAGCCCGCGCCGCGGATCACCTCGCGAGCTCGCGCCTCGATGGCGGCCTTCCGGGCCTCCACGCGGTGCATCGCCTCGTCCGG
>DATCKH010000082.1:0-5114 GCA_036562425.1 Thermaerobacter sp.
TCTGGAGGGGGCCAAGAAGGTCTTCCTCGCCAGCGGGTTGCCCGTCAACCTGGTCAAGCCCGTGCGGCTGGTCGGCCAGGACCCGGAAGCGGCTCGGCGCAGCCGGGGTCATGTGGACTACGTGGTGGAGTGGAACTTCCCGCCCGGCCTCACCATGGATGCGTACTTGCAGCGCAAGCAGGCCAATGCCCCGAAGTATGCCGAGGTACCCGAGGTCCGGTTCCTCCGCACCTACGTCTGCGAGGACATGACCAAGTGCATCTGCTTCTATGACGCGGAACAATTGCAGGCCGTCCTGCGGGCCAGGCAGGTGGTGGGCGCGCCCGTGGATGCCGTGACCCGGGTGCAGCCGGCGGATGCGGCGGGACCTTCTGCGCCAGGCGGCCAGGCGGGGACCACTCCCCAGACCGCGGCGGGTGGGGACCGGTGACGCGGCTGGCCGGCGAGTCCCTGGTCAAGGGTTACGTGAACCGGGGCCGGACCGTGCCGGTCCTGGAAAGGGTCAACCTGGTCGTGAGGGGAGGGGAGGTGCTCGCCGTGCTGGGGCCCAGCGGGTGCGGGAAGTCCACCCTGCTACGGGTGCTGGCGGGACTGGAGGTCCCGGACGCAGGCCGGGTGACGCTGGACGGTGTACCGGTGCGGGCCGGCCACCCGGAGCTGGCGCTGGTCACCCAGCAGCCCCACCTCCTTCCCTGGCGGACGGTCCGAGGCAACGTGGAGTTCGGTGGTTTGTTCACCGTACGGGACCGGCGGGAGCTGGCCCGGCGTACCGGCGAGCTCCTGGCGCGGGTGGGCCTGCAGGAGGTGGCCGACTGGCGGCCCGCCGGCCTGTCGGGCGGAATGGCTCAACGGGTGGCCCTCGCCCGGGCCCTGGTGCGCCGACCGCGGGTGTTGCTGATGGATGAGCCCTTCAGCGCCCTGGACGTCACCACCCGGCGGATGCTGGGGGCCGAGATACGGCGCCTGGCCCGGGACGAAGGCGTGGCGGTGGTGCTGGTCACCCACGACGTGGGGGAGGCCCTGTGGCTGGCCGACCGGATGGTGGTGCTGTCGTCACGACCCGCTCGGGTTGTGCTGGAACGGGCCAACGATGATCCCGAGTCCCTGCGGGAGGCCATCCTAGACGCCCTGGGTTCCGGTGTACCGGCGCTGGCACCGGCGCCGGCCGGCGGCGGGTGGTGAGGACAGCGGTGGACGCAGGGGAAAGCAGGTTCTGGCCGGAGGGGTCGATGTCCCGGCGCGAGTTCCTGCGCTGGCTGGTAATGGTTACGGGAAGCGCCTGGCTGGCCGCCTGCAGCCCGCTGGGGCACGAGGCGCCCGGCGGTGGCGGTTCTCCCGGGTCGCTACCGGGGAGTGACGATGACCAGCCCGTGCGGGTCGGCTACCTGCCCATCACCGACGCGTGTCCCCTGCTGGTGGCGGACGCCCTGGGCTACTACCGGGACGAGGGCCTGACGGTAGAGCAGCCGCGGCCGTTCCGCTCGTGGGCCCAGATCGCCGAAGCCTTCCAGGCCCGGCAGGTCAACGTGATCCACCTGCTCATGCCCGCCGCCCTGTGGCTGCGATACGCCAGGGGCTTCCCCGCGCGGGTGGTGGCCTGGAACCACGTCAACGGGTCGGCGCTGACGGTTCACCGGGGGGTGCGCGAGCTGGCGGACCTGGCCGGCCGGGCCGTCGCTGTCCCCTTCTGGTACTCGATCCACAATGTGGTGCTGCAACTCTTGCTCCGCCGGGCCGGTTTGCGTCCCGTGCTGGGCTGGACGGGGCGACCGCGCCAAGACGAAGTCCGGCTGATCGTCATGAGCCCGCCGGACATGGTGCCGGCTCTGGCGGCCGGCCAGATCGCCGGGTTCGTCGTTGCCGAGCCCTTCAACGCCCTGGCGGAGTTGCAGGGGCAGGGGCGGATCCTGCGCTTCACCGGCGACGTGTGGAAGGAGCACGCCTGCTGCGTGGTGCTGCTGCACGAGGAGGATGTGAAGCGGCGGCGGGCCTGGGCGGAGGCCGTCGTCCGCGCCGTCGTCCGTGCCCAGCTCTGGCTCCGCCAGCACCGGGAGGAGGCAGCCCGGCTCCTGTCCCGGGAAGGGCGCGGCTACCTCCCGCAGCCGCGGGAAGTGCTGGCGCGGGTCTTCTCACCGGACCCGGAACCGTACTTGAAGGAGGGGGTTATCGAGCACGGCGACTGGTTGCCGCCCCGCATCGACTTCCAGCCCTACCCGTTCCCCTCCTACACGGCGGAACTGGTACGGCGACTGGCGGACACCCGAGTTGAAGGGGACACGGCGTTCCTCCGGAGCCTGGCGCCGGACTTGGCCGCCCGGGACCTGGTGGACGAAGGGCCGGTACGGGCCGCCCTCAAGGCCGTGGGAGGACCACGGGCCTTCGGCCTGCCCGGTGACCTGGAGCGCGTGGAAGTGGTCAAGGCCTAGCGGAGAGGGGCGGACAGGGGAATGGGAGAGGAGATGCGACGCCTGTCAGCCTTCAGTCATCGCATCCTGCCGGCGGCCGGCGCCGTCCTGGCCCTGGCCGGCTGGTGGGCGGGCACCCGCTTCGCCGCTGAACGGGTCGAGGTGGTGGCCCAGTTTGGCCCCGGTCCCGCGTTGCGGGCGCTGGCCGGCCTGCTGGCCGACGGTACCCTTTTCCTCCACGCGACCCTGAGCATCCGGAGGGTTCTCACGGGGCTCGCTCTGGCCGTGCTGGTGGGGGTTCCGCTGGGCCTGCTCACCGGTTCCCGCCGGGGGATGGAGCGGGCCACGGCTCCCCTCTTCCAGTTCCTCCGCACCATCTCGCCGCTGTCGTGGATGCCCATCGCCATCATGCTCATGGGAGTGGGCGACCGGGCCGTGGTCTTCCTGGTGGCCCTGGCGGCCGTGTGGCCGATCCTGCTCAACACCGCGGCGGGCGTGCGCAGCCTCGATCCCGGCTGGTTGCTGGTGGCCCGCAGTGCCGGTGCCGGGCCGGCGGGCACCCTGGTTTACGTCGTCCTGCCGGCCATTCTGTCCCATTGGGTCGCCGGGTTGCGGCTGGCCCTGGGCATCGCCTGGGTGATCCTGGTGCCTGCGGAGATGCTGGGGGTCACCAGCGGCCTCGGCTACCTGGTCCTCGATGCGCGGGACCGCCTGGCCTACGACCAGCTGGTGGCGGTGGTGCTGGCCATCGGGGCCGTCGGCTTTCTGCTGGACGGAGCCGTACGGGCGGTGGAGACGCGATGGGGGTGGCAACGCCGATGAGCGGCCCGCGACCCGGGTTGGGGGTGCCCGCCGAGGAATGGGAGACGGACGTGTTGGTGATCGGAGGCGGCCTGGCCGGCCTGGTGGCGGCCGGGGTCGCCGGCACTGCGGGTGTGCGGGTGACGGTTCTGGCCAAGGGCTTCGCCGGGGCCGACGGCGTGAGCCCGTTCGCCGGCGGTGTGGCCCTCTGCCTGTTTCCCGAGGACGACCTGGACGCTTTCCTGGACGAACACGAGTGGGCGTGCGAAGGGCTGCTGCACAGGGAGGCCGTCGCCCGCGTCGCCGCCATCAGCGGCCGGCTATGGGAATGGCTGGCGGCCCACGGCGTGCCCGTGGAGCGGGAGCCGGCGGGCACGCTGCGGCGCCGCTGGCTCCGGGTGGGTGGCCGCTCCCGGGTACCGCGCCTGGCCCTGGAAAGCGTGTCCTTCATGCGGCACCTGCGCCGGTGTGCCCTGGGGGCAGGAGCCCGCATCTTCGACCACAGTGTTGTGACGGAACTGTTGACGGGGAAGGACGGCGGTGTCGCCGGAGCGGTGGGTTTCCGGTACCAGGAAGGGAGGCTGTTCCGGATCCGGGCGCGAGCGGTGGTCCTGGCTGCCGGGGGGTGCGCCTGGCGTGGGGCCCACATGGGCGTCCATTCGGCCATGGGCGAGGGGTACGGGCTGGCCGTCCGGGCCGGGGCGGAACTGGCGTCGATGGAGTATTGCACCAGCTACATCGCGACCTGCAGCCTGTTCGACAGTCACGGGCAGGACGTCCTGGCTGCACTGGGCGGCCGGTTCCGCAACCGCCTGGGCGAGAACATCCTTGAGCGGTATGGGGAGCCGGACCCGGCCCCGCCCCAGCGGCTGAGCCTGGCCATGATCACCGAGTGGCTGGAAGGCAGGGGACCCATCGTCTTCGACCTGCGTGCGATCCCGGCAGAGCGCCGCCGCCAGTGGGAGCGGGACTTTCCCCTGGTAGCCAGGGCTCTGGCTCGCACGGGCGTCGACGTGTTTGCCCGGCCGGTTCCCTGGATCCCCGGCTTCACCGGTTCCATCGCTGGCAGCGGCGGCGTGCGCACCCTCGACCTGGCCGGCCGGACGACGGTCCCGGGCCTGTTCGTCGCGGGAGACACCGCCTGCCGCACCCCGGTGGTGGGTGCAGGCAGCGGCCTTACTTATTTGAATCTGTCCTGGGCGCTGGCCAGCGGGTGCTGGGCGGGAGCCGCCGCGGCGGAGCTGGCCCGCGAAGGCCTGCCCGCCCCGACGGAGCCGGCGGTCGAGGCCGAGGCCTGGAATCGGGCCCTGGCCCCCCTCGGGAGGGAAGGGGGGACCCGGGCCGTGGACGTGCTCCGCCGTCTCCAGCGGCTGGTGGTGGACCCCGAGAGGAACTTCTTCCGCACCGCCGCGGGCCTGGAGTCTTCCCTCCGCGACCTCGAGCGGCTCTGGGACGACGTCCGCCGCTTGGCGGCGGCCGACTGGCATGACCTCGTGCGATGCCACGAGGTGGAGCACGCGACCCTGACGGCTCTGGCCATGTTCAGCAGTGCCCTGGTCCGGCAGGAGACCCGGGGATGGCACCGGCGGCTGGACTTCCCCCGCCGGGATGACCACCGCTGGCGGCGCTGGACGGTGGCACGGCTGGAGCCCTGCGGGGAACGGCCGGAGTTCCGGGTGCACACGATCGCCCTGGAGGACCCGGCCGCCTTCGACGCTCGCCTACCTGCTGCAGAGGTGGGGGCCCTGCCATGATCGAGCGTGTGGACGAAGAGCGTTGCGTCGGCTGCCGGCTCTGCGTGCGGGTGTGCCCGCTGGACGTCTTCCGCATGGCCACGGACCAGCGGGGCCGGCCCGTGGCCCGCATCGTCTACCGCGATGACTGCCAGACGTGCTTTCTCTGCGAGGA
>DATCKH010000018.1:0-4736 GCA_036562425.1 Thermaerobacter sp.
CACTGACGGGGGCCCAGGCGGTGGTGCAGGTCCTCCTGGAGCAGGGCGTGGAGTACGTGTTCGGCATCCCGGGGGGCGCGGTGCTCCCTTTGTATGACGCCATGTATGACGCCCCCCTCCGGCACGTGCTGGTGCGTCACGAGCAGGCGGCTGCCCTGGCCGCCGACGGTTACGCGCGGGCCGGTGGCCGGGTAGGCGTCTGCGTGGCCACCTCGGGCCCGGGTGCCACCAACCTGATCACCGGCCTGGCCACGTCCTACCTGGACTCGGTGCCCGTGGTGGCCATCACCGGCAACGTGGCGCGGCCCTACCTGGGTACCGACGCCTTTCAGGAGGCCGACACCTTCGGCATCAGCATGCCGGTCACCAAGCACAATTACCTCGTGCTCGACCCGGACGACCTGCCCGGCGTGCTCCGGGAAGCCTTCGCCGTCGCCGCCTCCGGCCGTCCCGGACCGGTGCTGGTGGACATCCCCAAAGACGTCTTTACGGCGCTCATTTCCGAGGACGCGTGGCACCGGCCGAGGCGAGCCCGCCCGGCCGCGGCGCCCGGCGCCGGTTCTTCCCGCCACGGCGTGGCCGGCGGGGAGGCCCGAGCCGGTAGAGCCGTCATGGAGGCAGGGCAGGATCTCCCCGCCGCCCGCGGTGCCGGTAACGCGGATTGGAACGAGCGGTTGATGCAGGCCGCCTGGCTCATCGCCCGGGCCCGCCGGCCCGTCCTTTACGCCGGCGGCGGCGTGGTCACCGCGGGGGCGGCGGACGCCCTGCGGCGGCTGGCGGAACGGGCCGTACTGCCCACCACCACGACACTGATGGCCCTGGGCGCCATGCCGGCCGATCACCCGCTCTTCCTGGGCATGCCCGGCATGCACGGAACCTACGCCGCCAACATGGCCCTGACCGAGACCGACTGCCTGGTGGCGGTGGGGGCACGGTTCGACGACCGGGTGACAGGCAAGGTCTCGGACTTCGCCCCGGAGGCGGCGGTCATCCACATCGACATCGACGCCGCGGAACTGGGCAAGGTGAAGGCGCCGCGGGTGGCCATCGCCGCCGACGCCCGGTCGGGCCTGGAGGCGCTCCTGGACGCCCTGGACCGGGTTCCCCCCGGCGAGTTCCGCGACCGGGGCGAGTGGCTGGACCGGCTGGAAACCTGGAAGCGGGACCACCCCTACCGCTACGACCGGAACCTGGCCCGGCGGGAGCTGCTCCCGCAGGCGGTGGTGGAAGAACTGCACCGCGCCACGGGTGGCGAGGCGCTGGTGGTCACCGGGGTCGGCCAGCACCAGATGTGGGCGGCCATGTTCTACGGGTACCGGCGCCCCCGCCAGTTTCTCACCTCGGGCGGGCTGGGGACCATGGGCTACGGCCTGCCCGCCGCCATCGGGGCCCAGCTGGCGCTGCCCGGGGCGCAGGTGGTGTGCATCGACGGCGACGGCAGCTTCCAGATGAACGTGCAGGAACTGGCGACCCTGGCCGAGCTGGACCTGCCGGTGAAAGTCTTCATTATTAATAACAACGCCCACGGCATGGTCCGGCAGTGGCAGGAGCTCTTCTACGAGCGGCGCCTGTCGGCCAGCCTGTTCCTGCACCAGCCCGACTTTGTCAAGCTGGCCGAGGCCTACGGCGTCCGCGGCCTGCGCGTCAACCGCCCGGGGGATCTGGGCCCCACCGTGCGCGAGGCGCTGGCGTACCCGGGACCCATCGTGGTGGAATGCGTGGTGCGCCAGGAGGAGAACGTACTCCCCATGGTTCCGCCGGGGGCGGCGCTGAAGGACATGATCGAGGGGTAGCCGTGAAGGCTACCCCTCTCAACAACAGCGCCGCAGTTTCCCTCCACCGTATCGCTCATCGATGGCCCACTTGAAGAATTCCCGCTCCGACATGGGCTGCTGGCCGGGGTGATGTTTCCGGAAGTGTTCCAGATAGCGCTGGTAGTCCGGAACGCCGGCGATGGCGTTCAAATAGGCAGCTATGGCCTTCAATGAGCCGCCGGCGGCGTTCAGCGGGCCGGCCACCGCTCTCCACGAGTCTGTCCATGAGGCTTTCCATGAGGCTTTCAGCGCGCGTTTCCAGGGCAGACAGGAGATGGCCGCCACCCCCCATCACCTCCCGCCAGCCGCCACCGCTTCCGTGTTCCAGGGGATGTAGGGCGACTCCATCAGCGGCAACTTCTGCCCTTTGATCACGACCTTGTACCAGACGCGGACGGCATCCACGATGATGGCGATGACCAGGAGCATGAAGATGGCGGTCAAAGCCGCGTCGACCTGGTTGTTGAAGACGATCCGGTGCATTTCCTCCAGCGTCTTGGCCGGCGCCAGGATGTCTCCGGAGGCCGCCGCGGCCCGGTACTTCCGCGCCGCCGCCACGAAGCTGACGGAGGGGTCCGCGTGGAACAGCTTCTGCCAGCCGGCGGTCATCGTCACCGTGACCAGCCAGGCCGTGGGCACGAGCGTCACCCAGGCATAGCGGGCCTTCCCCATCTTGATCAGGATGGTGGTGCCGACCACCAGGGCGACCGCCGCCAGCATCTGGTTGGAAATCCCGAACAGCGGCCACAGGGTGTTGATCCCGCCCAGCGGATCCACGACGCCCTGGTACAGGAAATAGCCCCAGGCGGCGACGACGGCGGCGCTGGCCAGCACGTTGGCCGGGTACCAGTCCGTTCGCCCCAGCTTCTCGTGGAAGTGCCCCAGCAGGTCCTGGAGCATGAAGCGCGCGACTCGCGTGCCGGCATCCACCGTCGTCAGGACGAAAAGTGCTTCAAAGAGGATGGCGAAGTGACACCAGAACGCCATCATGCCCTGGCCGCCGAGGAGCTTGGAGAAGACCATCGCCATGCCCACGGCCAGGGTGGGCCCGCCGCCGGTCCGCGAAAGAATGGTTTGTTCCTCGATCATCCTGGCCAGGTTGGTGAGCTCCTCCGGGGTGATCGTGAACCCCCAGGAGCTGATCGTCCTGGCAGCCGTCGCCACGTCGGTACCGATCACCGCCGCCGGGCTGTTCATGGCGAAGTAAGTGCCCGGGTTCAACACGCAGGCGGCGATCATCGCCATGACGGCGACGAAGGACTCGGCCAGCATCCCGCCATACCCGACCATGGGGGCGTGGGATTCCCGGGCGATCATCTTGGGCGTGGTGCCGGACGAAATGAGCGAGTGGAAGCCGGACACAGCGCCGCAGGCGATGGTGATGAAAAGGAAGGGGAACAGGTTACCGGAGAACACGGGACCGGTTCCGGCTGCGAACCGTGTCACCGCGGGCATCTGCAGCTCCGGCCGCACCAGCAGGATACCGATGGCCAGCGCGGCGATCGTCCCGAGTTTCAGGAAGGTACTGAGGTAATCCCGCGGGGCGAGCAGGAGCCATACCGGGAGCACCGAGGCCACGAAGCCGTAGATGATGATCAACCAGGCGATGGTCGTACCTTTGAGCGTGAACACGGCCGAGAGCGTGGGGTGCTGCGCCACGTACTGGCCCATCCACAGGGAGACGAGCAGGAGGGCAAAGCCGATCAGGGACGCTTCCAGCACGCGGCCGGGCCGGATGAACCGCATGTAGACGCCCATGAACATCGCGATGGGGATGGTCATCGCCAGGGTAAACATGCCCCAGGGGCTCTCGGTGAGGGCTTTCACCACCACCAGGGCCAGGACGGCCAGCAAGAGGATCATGATCCCCAGGATCGCAAACAAGGCGATGAAGCCGCTGACCGGGCCGATCTCCTCCTGGGCGATCTCGCCGAGGCTCTTGCCATTGCGGCGCATCGATGCGAAGAGGACGATGAAATCCTGCACCGCGCCGCCGAGAACGGCACCGATGATGATCCAGAGGGTCCCCGGCAAATAACCCATCTGGGCAGCCAGCACGGGCCCCACCAGCGGGCCGGCGCCGGCGATGGCCGCGAAATGGTGACCGAACAGCACCCACTTGTCGGTGGGGACGTAATCCTTGCCGTCGTTGTGCACTTCGGCGGGCGTCTTGCGGTTGTCGTCCAGCTCGAAGACCCTGCGGGCGATGAACTGGCTGTAGAAGCGGTAGGCCACTGCGTAGGTGCAAACGGCGGCGACCAGAAGCCAGACGGCGTTGACACTCTCACCGCGCGAGAGGGCAAGGACAGCGAAACCCGCAGCACCGAGGGTGGAAATGGCGGCCCACAGAAGGTACGAAACCCACCTGTTTGCCACCATCGCAACGGCCCCTTTCGTACGGAAGATGTCCTTACCGGTTTTTACTATACCCTAGCCCGGCCATGATGGATAATTCGGCTTAATGGGCAATATATCTCGATTTTATTCAAATTCAACTCGACGATGAGTTAAGATTAGAATTCACATACTCGCGTGAGTTACAACCAAGACGAATCGGTCACCGGGCACCACCAGATCACAAAGGAAATCGCCGGGCCTGTCACCCGGCGATCCTGTTCTTCTTGCCCCGTGACACCGCGGGCTGCCGTCACAGAGAGGAGCCCGTCACGAGGTTCATTCAGGGACGTTCATTCAACGAGGTTCATCCAGCGAGGTTCATCCAGCACATAACGAGCCCTATCGGGCAGATGGCCAGGTTCATCCGGCGACATGACATCACAGCCACCGGCTGATGACCATCTTCACTTCGGTGTAGAACCGCACACCGTCCTTGCCGGTGGCATGCAGGTCTCCGTAGAACGAGTCCTTCCAACCCGAGAAGGGGAACCAGGCCATGGGAGCCGCTATGCCGATGTTCACTCC
>DATCKH010000019.1:0-4621 GCA_036562425.1 Thermaerobacter sp.
CGTGACCCGCACCCACGAGCTGATCAAGGACCGCGTCGCCAAGGGGTACGAGATCATCTACATCGGGAAGAAGGGCCATCCCGAGCCGGAGGGCGCCATGGGCGAGGCGCCCGGCCACGTCCACCTGATCGAGACGGTGGACGACCTCATGGCGCTGGAGCTCGAGGCCGAGCGCATCGCCGTCGTCACCCAGACCACCCTGAGCAAGTGGGACACCGAGGCGCTGATTCAAGAGGTGCTCAAGCGCTACCCCCACGCCGAGGTCCACAATGAGATCTGCCTGGCCACCCAGCTCAGGCAGGAAGCCGCCGTCCGCCAGGCGCGGGAGGCCGACGTGGTGATCGTCGTCGGCGATCGCCGCAGCAACAACTCGAACCGCCTGGTCCAGGTGGTCCGGGAGATTGCCGGCCGGCCCGCCTACCTGGTGGACAGTGTCGAGGAGATCGATCCCGCCTGGCTGCGGGGCGCCCGCCGCGTGGCCGTCACCGCCGGTTCGTCCACGCCGAGCCGGCTCACCCGCCGGGTCATCGAGTGGCTGGAGGCCTACGAGCCCGAGGAAGCGTGACGGCACGCCAGCTTCGCCGCGAGCCGCGCCCCGCGCGGCGGCCTGCCGGTTTCGTCCCGCGCTGGCGACGTGTGAAGCCAGGCGCCTGGTGCCTCGGGCCTGCGACTTATGCGGGGCGCTGCCGCCAGCGTGGCAGGCGGGAGCGCGGCCGGCGGTCAGGCCGCGCCCGCCATGCGCATGATGCGGTCCCAGAGGTGCTCTGGCACGGGCATGACCGACAGGCGCGAATTGCGGACCAGCTCCCAGTCGCGGAAGGCGGGGTCCGCCTTGATCTCCACCAGCGTGACGGGGCGCGGCAGGCGCGCCCGCGCCTTGAGGTCCACCGCCACCCAGCGCCCCGTGTCATCGGTGGGGTCCGGATATGCTTCACGGGCCACCTCGGCGATCCCCACCACCTGCTTCTCCACCCCGGTGTGGTAGACCAGCACCAGGTCGCCGGCCCGCATGGCTTTCATGTGCTTCTGGGCCAGATGGTTGCGCACGCCATCCCAGTAGTCGGTGCCCTCACGCTCCAGGTCGGCGAAGCTGTACACCTCGGGCTCTGTCTTGACCAGCCAGTACGCCATCGCCGGTCCCCCCTGTCTTGTCACGTGCACCACGCCGCCTCCTACGCCTACCGCGCCACCCGCACCCGGCCTGCCATGCGCCGGCCCGCCGGTGCCGCAGCGCCGCGGCCGCGGTTGGCAACCATGCGGTCCCGTGCTAGAGTGTTCTCCGGGCGGCGGCCGCCTCGCGCGGCCGGCCCGCATTCCTGGGGAGCCACGCTCGCCCTGGCGAGACATGGCCCTCGACGCCAGGCAGGAGGAACCGGCCCTTGCTTCGCACATTCATGCGCGCCAAGCTGCACCGCGCCACGGTGACCCAGGCGGACCTGCACTATGTGGGCAGCCTGACGGTGGACAGCCAGTTGCTGGCGGCCGCCGATCTGCTGCCCGGAGAGCTCGTCCAGGTAATCAACGTCGACACGGGTGCCCGCTTTGAGACCTACGTGATCCCCGGCCCGGCCGGATCCGGCGTCATCGGCGCCAACGGCGGCGCGGCGCGCCTGGTTCATCCCGGGGACAAGATCATCGTCATCGCCTACGCCCAGCTCAGCCCCGAGGACATCCCCGGTTTCCGCGGCCGGGTGGTGATCCTGGACGAAGGCAACCGGATCGTCGAGGTCCGCGAGCAGCCGGCGGAACTCCCGCCCGTCCCCTCCGGTCGCGCCTGACACTGGCGCCCCGGATGGCGCCCTCACCGCACCACGCGCGCGGAAGCTACGCTCACACCCAGAAGCGCCACCGCCGCGGCGGTGGCGCCACCGGCCTGGGCAGGTCTACCCGGCGCCCTTCCCGCAGCGCGGCGGTCGCCACCTCCACGGTGCGCAGCACTTCCCGCCCCCCAGGCAACCGCTCCAGTACCTGGTACGCCTCGGCCAGCCGGGGCGGGCGCCGGTGGTTGTGGGCGTCCGAGCCGATCAGGTGCACCAGCCCGCGGCGCACCAGCCACTCCGCGGTACGCCGGGTCGGATCCCGCCGGGAGCGCAGCAGGCTCGAGGCAGTGATCTGCAACCACGCCCCCCGTTCCACAAAAGGCAGGATCAGCTCCGGCTGCCGCTGGACCGCCGCGCAACGCTCGGGATGGGCGATCACCGGTACCGCGCCCGCCGCCTGCAACTCGAAGAGCACGCCCTCGGCGTAGGGCGGCACCGCCAGCACCGACCACTCCACGAGCAGGTACGGCCCCGTCCCACCCAGGGGCACCAACCTGCCCTGGCGCCACATGGCCGGCGTCTCCGGCAGCAGGTACACCTCGCTGCCGGGCCGCACCCGCAGGGGGATCCCCGCCTCGTCCAGCCGGCGCTGGAACTCGGCCGCCAGCTCCCGTACCGTCTCCGGACGGGTGTCGAACACCTCGGGATAGATGTGGGGAGTGACGAACAGCTCCCTCGTCCCGTCCTCTACAGCCTCCCGGGCCAGGGCCAGGGACTCGTCCCAGCTCCCGGCGCCGTCATCGATACCCGGCAGCAGGTGGCTGTGCACGTCGATGCGCACCGGTTCCTCCATCCCCCGTCAGCACGTCGTTGGTACGGCGTGCTATGGCTTCACATACGGCGCCCGCGGTACCGGGGCCGCCGCCGAGCTCCCGGGCTCGCGCACCCGCGGTACCGCGTCGCCGGGCAGGCTCAGGCGCCCGCGGGCCCCGGCTCGCCGGCCGCCCCCGCGCCGCCCGCGGCCGTCGGGGCCGACGGGTGCGGGAAGGCCGCCGACAGTTCCAGCACCCGCTGGCGCAGGCGCTTCAGCTCCGCCGGGTCGTCCCGGTGACGCAGGGCGGCGGCGATCAGGCGGCCGATCTCGCGCATCTCCCCTTCCCGCATGCCCCGGGTCGTCAGGGCGGGCGTGCCCAGGCGGATGCCGCTGGTCACCATGGGCGGCTGCGGGTCAAAGGGAATGGCGTTCTTGTTCACCGTGATACCCACCCGCTCCAGCACCTGCTCCGCCTCCCGGCCCGTGACGCCCAGGGGCCGCAGGTCGACCAGCATCAGGTGGTTGTCGGTGCCGCCGCTGACCAGCCGCAGCCCCTCGGCGGCCAGGGTCTCGGCCAGGGCCCGGGCGTTGGCCACCACCTGCCGGGCGTACTCGCGGAAGGCGGGCTGTGCCGCCTCGTGGAAGCACACGGCCTTGGCGGCGATGACGTGCATCAGCGGCCCGCCCTGCATGCCCGGGAACACGGCCTTGTCCAGCGCCTTGGCCTCGCTCGCCCGGCACAGGACGAACCCGCCCCGCGGCCCGCGCAGCGTCTTGTGGGTGGTGGACGTGACGAACTCGGCGTAGGGCACGGGGTTCGGATGCACGCCGCCCGCGATCAGCCCTGCGATGTGGGCCATGTCCACCATGACCTTGGCCCCTACCTCGTCGGCGATGGCGCGGAAGCGGGCGAAGTCGATCACCCGCGGGTAAGCCGAAGCCCCGACCACGATGAGCTTCGGCCGGTGCTGGCGGGCCAGGCGCGCCACCTCATCGTAGTCGATCCGCTCCGTCTCCCGGTCGACACCGTAGGCCACCACCCGGTACAACCGGCCGGAGAAGTTGACCGGGCTGCCATGGGTCAGGTGGCCGCCGTGGGCCAGGTTCATGCCCAGGATCGTGTCGCCCGGCTCCAGCGTGGCGAAGTAGACGGCCATGTTGGCCTGGGCACCGGAATGGGGCTGGACGTTGGCGTGCTCCGCCCCGAACAGGGCACAGGCCCGCTGGCGGGCCAGCTCCTCCACCTGGTCGACGAACTCGCAGCCCCCGTAGTACCGGCGGCCTGGGTAGCCCTCGGCGTACTTGTTGGTCAGCACGGAGCCCATCGCCTCCAGCACGGCGGCGCTGGTGAAGTTCTCGGAAGCGATGAGCTCCAGCGTCTCTACCTGGCGCCGGTGTTCTTGCCGGATCCAGTGCAAGATCTCGGGATCGGTGGCGGCCAGGGCGCTGTTCACCCCTGTCTCCTCCTTTGCTGCCGATCCTTGTGGCAAGTGTTCGCAAGACCGGTCCCGTTCCCCTTCGCCGGGCGTCGGTGGCATGCGGTCGTTGCTACTGTAACTGAAAGGAACTTAGGATAGAAGAACTGACGTGACCGACGGAACCATGGCGCCGCCTCGGCCCGGTACGGGTGCCCCGGAGGAACCGCCGGGCGACGGGGTCCCCGGAGGCAGGGCGCCGGTCCTCTCCGCGCCCGGGACCACGGGCCCGGGCCGGTCCGGCGCGCCCCCTGGGGCCCGCGGCGGCGCCGCGGGAGGAGGATCCCGTGGAGATCGGCATATACAGCTTCGGCGAGCGCACCACCGATCCGGAGACGGGCCGCGTCATCAGCCCCGCCGAGCGGCTGCGGCGCCTCCTGGAGGAGATCGAGCTGGCCGACCAGGTGGGTCTGGACGTCTTCGGCATCGGCGAGCACCACCGCCCGGACTACACCGTCTCCGCGCCGGCGGTCGTCCTGGCCGCGGCCGCGGCCCGCACCCGGCGCATCCGCCTGACCAGCGCCGTCACGGTGCTGAGTTCCGACGACCCCGTGCGCGTCTTCCAGCAGTTT
>DATCKH010000024.1:0-2172 GCA_036562425.1 Thermaerobacter sp.
CCCCCCTGGCTTACATGCGCGGCCGAACGCTGGACGACTCCTTCATCATCCTCGACGAGGCCCAGAACACCACCCCCGAGCAGATGAAGATGTTCCTGACCCGGCTCGGCTTCGGCTCGCGGGCTGTGGTGACCGGTGACGTGACCCAGGTCGACCTGCCCCGCGGGCGCCACTCCGGACTGGCGCACGTGCAGCAGGTGTTGCGGGGCATCAAGGGCATCGAGTTTGTCTACCTGACGGAGCGGGACGTGGTGCGGCATCCCCTGGTCCAGCAGATCATCCTGGCCTACGAGCGTTACGAGGCTCGCGAGGCCGGCGAGGACCGCGAGGCTCGGGGCGAGCCGGGGGCCGGCAGCGGCGGGGAACCGGCGGCGCACCGGTAACCGGTCCCTGGACCGCCGGCCGGACAGGCGCCAGCGCGGCCGCACCCGCATAATGAGCACCTGAGGACGTCAACAGGACCCAAGCATGTCAACCGGCCGGGCGGGCGGTGCGGCGCGAACCGCCCGCCCGGCGTGACGGCGAGATATCCGGGAGTGGACAAGGATGGCCGGTCGTTTTGCGGACCTGGGCCAGTGGCTGGACCGGACCCTGCAGGGCAAGTGGCGTGCGTTGCCGGTGCGCCGGCTGTTGTGGGCCGGTCTATTTTTCGTTTTGCTCACCGTGCTGCTGGCGACGGCGGTGGCCCCGAGCCAGGTGCGGGTGCAACCCGGACAGGCTGCGCCCAGGGACCTGGTGGCACCCAAGCGGGTGATCGACCGGCCGGCTACCGAGCGGCTGCGCCAGGAGGCGGCGCGAGCCGTGCCCGCCGAGTACTATGAGGATGGCACGGTGCTGGCGGGGGTACGCCGGGACGTAGAGGCTGCCTTCACGGCGGTGGCAGAGGTCAAGGAGGCGAGCCGCCGCCGTGCCGCCGAAGGCGGCCAGACCCCGCGCCCAGGGGAGGCGGACCGCGAGGAACTCAACCGTGCGCTGGCCCTGGACCTGCCGCCGGATGTGGCGGATGCGGTTCTGGCGGCCAGCACCGACACCCTGGCTGCCATGCGGCGCGACCTTCTCGCCCTGCTGGAAGGCGAGCTGGAGCAGGGCGTCAAGGAGGACCAGCTGGAGGTCACCCGCCGCCGGCTGGCCGAGGAGGTGCGCCAGCTGGAGTACGGCCGCCCCCTGGAGCAGTTTCTGGCGCTGCTGGGCGGCCGGGTGCTGCGCCCCAACCTCCTTTACGACCGGGAAGGCACCGAGGCTGCCCGGCGCCGGGCCATGGCCCAGGTCGACCCCGTCGTCATCGTGCCCGGCGAGGTGATCGTCGAGGCCGGGGAGCAGGTGACGGAGGAAGACATGGTCCGCCTGCGGGACGCCGGCCTGCTCCGGGACGATCCCTGGAGTCTCGCGGGCGCCTGGGGGGGTTCGGCGCTCCTCGTCCTCCTGGTCATGGCCGTGAGCGGCACCTACCTGGCCACCTTCGACCGCCGCGTATACGAAGAAGAGTCCCGATTCGTCCTGTTTGGCTTCGTGCTGCTGATCGCCCTGGCGCTGGCGCGCCTGCTGCAGCCCATATCGGGGTACGTGATGCCGGTGGCGACTGGCACCATGCTCCTGGCGGTGCTGCTCAACCCGCGCACGGCCCTGATGGCCGCCATGATCCTGGGCGCGGTGGTCGGCGTGCTGACCGGGGATGCCCTTCGCTACGCTCTCGTCGCCTGGTTCGGCGGGGCCGCCTCCGTCTTCGCCGTTTCCCGCCTCGGGCAGCGCTCGGACTTCATGCGCGCCGGGCTGGTGACCGCCCTGGCCAATGTGGCGGCGGTGATCGCGTGGGCGGCCCTGTTCGGCGGCCTGCCCCTGTACTCCCTGGACGTGTGGAAACAGGCGGCATGGGGGGCCGTCAGCGGTATCCTGGCCGCCATCCTGACCATCGGCCTCCTGCCCTTCCTGGAGAGCTTTTTCGGTGTTGTGACGCCCATCCGGCTGATCGAGTTGGCCAACCCCAACCAGCCGCTGCTGCGCCGGCTGCTGGTGGAGGCACCCGGCACCTATCACCACAGCCTGATGGTGGCCAACCTGGCCGAGGCGGCCGTTGAAGAGGTGGGCGGCAATTCGTTGCTGGCCCGTGTGGGCGCGTATTACCATGATGTGGGCAAGATCAAGCGCCCTTATTTCTTTATCGAGAACCAGTTC
>DATCKH010000027.1:0-3435 GCA_036562425.1 Thermaerobacter sp.
CCTGCGGTACCTCTGCGAGACCAAGCTGCCCGAGCGCTATCCCAACGCGGACTCGCAGGTGCGGGACCGGCTGAACCACGAGCTCGAGGTTATCACCCGCATGGGGTACCCCGCCTACTTCCTCATCGTCTGGGACTTCGTGGACTTCGCCCGGCGCAACGGCATCGCCGTGGGTCCCGGGCGCGGTTCGGCCGCCGGCAGCCTGGTGGCCTATGTACTGGGGATCACCGACATCGACCCCTTGCGCTACAACCTGCTCTTCGAGCGCTTCCTGAACCCCGAGCGGGTGACCATGCCCGACATCGACATCGACTTCGACGACCACCGGCGGGACGAGGTCATCGACTACGTGGTGCGCAAGTACGGGCGCGACCGGGTGGCGCAGATCATCACCTTCGGTCGCATGCTGGCGCGGGCGGTGATCCGCGACGTCGGGCGCGTCATGGGCCTGCCCTACGGCGAGGTGGACAAGATCGCCAAGATGGTGCCGGCCCAGCTCGGCATCACCCTGGACCAGGCACTGGAGTCCAGCCCGGAGCTGAAGCAGGCCTACGAGCAGCAGCCGGTGGTGCGGCAGCTGGTGGACATGGCGCGGAAGCTGGAGGGCATGCCGCGCCACGCCTCCGTCCACGCGGCGGGCGTGGTCATCGGCCGCGACCCGCTGGTGGAGCACGTGCCGCTGCAGCGGATGCAGGACGGTTCCACCGTCACCCAGTTCCCCATGACCACGCTGGAGGAACTGGGCCTGCTGAAGATGGACTTCCTGGGCCTGCGCACGCTGCACGTGATCCAGGAGACGGAGGAGATCATCAACGCTACCGGCGCCCGGGATGTGCTGGCGGCGGAAGGTGGCGACCGGGCGGCGGAGGGCACCGGCGCCGCGGTGCCGGCGCCCCGGGATGGGGCCGCCAGCGGGGCGCCGGCGGCGGCCGGTGGCGCCACCGGGGCCGCGGGTGCGGCTTCGGGAGGGGCCGGTTCGTCCCGGCGCTTCAGCGTCCGGAACATCCCGCTGGATGACAAGGCCACCTTCGAGGCCATCAGCCGCGGCGAGACCGCCGCCATGTTCCAGGTGGAGTCCTCCGGCTTCACCCAGATGCTGCGGAGCCTGCGGCCCAGCAGCATCGAGGACCTGATCGCCGCCGTGGCGCTGTTCCGGCCCGGGCCCCTGGGCAGCGGCATGGTGGATGACTTCATCAAGCGCAAGCACGGCGAGGTCCCGGTGGAGTACCTGCATCCCTGGCTGGAGCCGATCCTCAAGGAGACGTACGGCACCATCGTCTACCAGGAGCAGGTCATGCAGATCGCCAGCGTCATGGCGGGGTTCACCCTGGGCCAGGCGGACCTGCTGCGCCGCGCCATGGGCAAGAAGAAGCCCGAGGAGATGCAGAAGCAGCGGGAGAAGTTCCTGGCCGGCGCCAGGGAGAAGGGGGTCGACCCCGAGCTGGCGACCCGCATCTTTGACCTGATGGAGTACTTCGCCGGCTACGGCTTCAACAAGAGCCACTCGGCGGCCTACGGGTACCTGGCTTACGTGACCGCCTACCTGAAAACCCACTACCCGGCGCCGTACATGGCCGCGACCCTGAGCAGCGTGATGAGCAACTCGGACCGGGTGGCGGAATACATCAACGAGTGTCGCCGGCTGGGCATCCCCGTGCTGCCGCCGGACATCAACCAGAGCGACGAGCGGTTCACCATCGTGCCCGATCCCGGGGCGCGAGGGGGCTACGCCATCCGTTTCGGCCTGGCGGCCATCAAGAATGTGGGCCACGCGGCCATCGAGTCGATCCTGGAGGCGCGGCGGGCCCAGGGGCCCTTCCGCTCCCTGAGCGACTTCTGCCAGCGGGTCGACCTGCGCCACGTCAACCGGCGCGCCCTGGAGAGCCTCATCAAGGCGGGAGCCTTCGACTGCCTGGGGGTTCCGCGGGCCCGGCTGCTGGCCGGCCTGGAGGAGGTCATGGCCCGGGCCCAGCGGGTGCAGAAGCAGCGGGAGTCGGGGCAGGTGTCCCTGCTGGACCTGCCGGGCGGTCTCTTCGGCGGGGCCAGCGGAAACGGCGCCGGCGGAGGCGGGACGGCCGGGAACGGGCATGCCTCCGGTGCGACCGGCAGGGGCGGGCCGGGCGCGGCGGGATGGGCGGTCCTGGGCAGCCAGGCCGCCGGCGAGGACGACCTGCCCGAGGTCGAAGAATGGCCCGCCAACCGCAAGCTGGCCATGGAGAAGGAGGTGCTGGGCCTGTACCTCTCCGGCCACCCGCTGGCCCACTATGAGCGGGAGCTGGCGCGCCGGGTGGACACCACCACGCGGCGGCTGGCCGAGCGGGAGGACGGGGCCCGCGTCCAGATCGGCGGCCTGGTCCAGGGGGTGAAGCGGATCACCACCCGCGGCGGCGAGCTCATGGCCTTCGTCCAGCTGGAAGACCTGGAGGGCAGCGTGGAGGTGCTCGTATTCCCGCGCACCTACAACGAGGCGGCGGAGGCGCTGCGGGAGGACGCGGTGGTGATCGTCCGCGGCCGGGTCGACCGGCGGGATGAGGACGAGCCGGTGAAGGTGATCGCCGAGGAGATCTGGCCTCTGGTGACAGGCAAGCGCCTGGTCATCCGCCTGCCGCGCCTGGACGGGCCTGCCAGCGCCGAGGCCACCTTGGCCCGCCTGCGCGGGGCCTGCCAGCGCCACCCCGGCACTTCGCCGGTGGTGCTGTTCTTCCCCGAGCAGGACCGGGCCCTGCAGGTGGAGGCCCAGTACTGGGTGACGCCGCGGTCCGAGCTGATGCGGGAACTGGCGGAGGTCGTGGGCGCTGACGGGGTGAGCCTGGACGACCAGTGACGGCCGGGCGGCGAATACCCGGCCGGGCCGGGGGCCCGGGCCCGCCGGGGTCCGGGCCCCCGGCAGAACGGGAGGGAGCATGGTTGGAGGAACGAGCGGAGCGGGTCCTGCAGCCCGTCCGGCTGCGGGCCGACCACCGGGCGGAGGTGATCGAGCGCCTGCGGCGCCGGGGCGTGACCGTCCGGGACATCGCCGAGATCGTCCAGCAGATCCAGGCCAAGTACGTGCCCGGAATCACCCTGGAGCAGTGCGAGGCCAGTGTCGAGGCGGTGATCGCCAAGCGGGAGGTCCAGCACGCCCTGCTGACAGGCATCGCCCTGGACGAGGCGGCGGAGAAGGGGCTGCTGGAGGAACCCCTGCTCTCCATCTTGCGCACGGATGAACCCCTGTACGGCGTGGACGAGGTCCTGGCGCTGGCCATTACCAACGTGTACGGTTCCATCGGCCTGACCAACTTTGGATACCTGGATAAGGTCAAGCTGGGCGTGATCGAGCGGCTGAACAGCGGCAAGGCCCGGGGCCAGGTGCACACCTTCCTGGATGACCTTGTGGCCGGCATCGCGGCGGCCGCGGCGGCGCGGATCGCCCATAACGACACGTGAGGGCTCCGG
>DATCKH010000030.1:0-17856 GCA_036562425.1 Thermaerobacter sp.
CACCACAGCCTGATGGTGGCCAACCTGGCCGAGGCGGCCGTTGAAGAGGTGGGCGGCAATTCGTTGCTGGCCCGTGTGGGCGCGTATTACCATGATGTGGGCAAGATCAAGCGCCCTTATTTCTTTATCGAGAACCAGTTCGGCGGCGAGAACCCGCACGACCGGCTCTCGCCCAACCTGAGCGCCCTGATCATCACCGCCCACGTCAAGGACGGCGTCGAGCTGGCGCGGCAGCACGGTCTCCCGGAGGAGATCATCCGGTTCATCCGCGAGCACCACGGAACCACGCGGGTGGAGTATTTCCTGCGCCGGGCCCAGGAGCAGGGGGAGCCGGACCAGGTCATGGAGGCAAACTTCCGGTATGACGGCCCGCCGCCCACCACCCGGGAGACGGCGGTCGTGATGCTGGCCGATGCCGTGGAGGCCACGGTCCGCTCCCTGGGGCACCTGACGCCCGGGCGCATCGAGCAGGTTGTACGCAAGGTGATCAAGGACCGCCTCAACGACGGCCAGCTGGATCAGGCGGACCTGACCCTGCGCGACCTCGACCGCATCGCGGCCGCCTTCGTCCGGGTGCTGACCGGCGTGTTCCATCACCGAATCGAGTATCCCGAGGTCGTCCTGCGGGAGATGGAGAAGGCCCGGCGGCGCGAGGCCAGGGCGGAAGGGCGGCCGGAAGGGAACCACGAGGCGCGTGGCGGTGGCCGGAACGGGGGCCAGGGCGGCACGGCCCCGAGCGACACCGGCAGCGGGAGCGGCGGCGAGCCGGTCGGGTCGGGGCGGGACCCGCGGGCACCCGGCAACGCTAATGGCGGGAGGTCACCTTGAGGTGCCACTGGTTTTGCGCAACGAGCAGTCCAGCATCCCCGTGGCCGCCCATTGGGAATCCCTCCTGCGGCGCCTGACCGCCCACGTGCTGGCGGCGGAGGGACTTCCGGCGGATGCCGAGGTGTCCCTGACCCTGGTCGATGACCGCCGCATCCGCCAGCTCAACCGCGATTACCGGGGCAAGGACGCGCCTACCGATGTGCTCTCCTTCCCCCAACTGGAACCGGCCGAGATCGAGGCTCTCCGGACCGCCGTGGGAACTGGCGGAACTCAGCCTGCCGGGCAGGGGCTGCCCGGGCAGGGTCCGCCCGGCGAGGGACATCCGGGACCGTCCGGCGGGAAGAACGGGGCGAACCCCGGCGGGGAGGAGGCGGGCGTGCCGGAACCGGCCGGGGAGCCGGAGCTGCTGCTGGGCGACGTGGTGATCTCCCTGGAGCGGGCGGCCGCCCAGGCCGAGACCTATGGCCACTCGCTGGATCGGGAGCTCGCCTTTCTCTACGTGCATGGGCTGTTGCACCTGCTGGGCTACGACCATCCCGACCCGGAGGCGGAACGCATCATGCAGGGCAAGACCGAATCCGCGCTGGCGGCGTTCGGGTTGAAACGGTCATGAGCGGGAACAAGGCCGGGCACGGCCGGGATCCTGGCCCGCGCAACAGTGCGTGGCGCTCCACCAGCCTGGCCCAATCCTTCCGCAATGCCTGGAGCGGCTTCCTCTGGATCTGGAACACGGAAGCCAACATGCGTCTCCACTTCGCGGCGGGCACACTGGTGCTGACCCTCGCCTGGTGGCTGGAGGCCTCGCCGTGGCAGTGGGCCATCCTGATGATGGCCTGCGGGCTGGTGATCCTGCTAGAGTGGATCAACACGGCCATCGAGGGGGCGGTGGATCTGGCCGCCGCCCACAACCATCTCCCGCTGGCGGGCCGCGTCAAGGACGTGGCCGCGGGCGCGGTGCTGGTGGCAGCCGGGCTGGCTGTTGGGATCGGGCTCATCGTGCTGGGCCCGGAGCTGCCGCGGCTGCCGCGCGTGTTCCTCCTGCTGGTGGAACGGGCGCCGTGGCGGCTGCTGCCCCTGCTCCTCGCCCTCTACTTCGTGGCCAGTTCCGCGGCCATTCGCCGGGCCGCTGCCCCCCAGGACCCGGGTGGTCCCGGCGCAGGGGGCCCGCCCGGGAAGGATGATCCGTGCCGCGAACCACGCTGAACCCCCGCCGGGTTCCTGCCGGTAGTGCCGCAGCGTACCCCGCAGGGCATGGCCGTGGACCGCGGCATACGAATGATTATTCCGGCCGGCGTCACCGGCCCGGGGGAGGGATGCCCATGGCTGGCGGCAGCGAGTCCTCCCCCGCGGCATCTCACGGTGCGGGGCCGGAGCCGGGGAGGGAGACAAGTGACCCATGTGATGCCGGGGCGGCGCCATCCCTGCGGCGGGTACGCGTGCTGGTGGCGGGTGGCACTGACCGTCGCCTTGTTGCTGGTTTTGACCTTTGTGGCAGGCTGCGGGCGCGGTGGCCCGGAATCAGCGGGCGGGGCGCGCCGGGGAGAAGGGGGAGGCGAGCGACCGCCCGCGACCGCTCCGCCGGTCGTCCTCAACCCGCTGACCGGGCTGCCCGTGGACGATGAGGCCACGTTGCGCCAGCGGCCGGTGCTGGTCAGTATCGATAACCACCCCCGGGCCCGGCCCCAGGCCGGACTGACGCAAGCCGACCTGGTGTACGAGGTGCCTGCAGAGGGCGGTATCACGCGGTTACTGGCGCTGTTCATGACCGCCCGCCCGGAACGGGTTGGCCCGGTACGCAGTTCCCGCCACTACTTCCTGGACGTGGCGCAGGAGTGGAACGCCATCTACGTCCACGCCGGCGGGAGCCCGCAGCATTACGCCCGCATCCGGTCCACCGGACTGCCCGACCTGGATGGCGTCCGGGGCAATCCCCGTGCCGGTGGCGACCCCATCTTCACGCGGGACGGCCACCGGAAGGCGCCCCACAACCTTTACGCCTCCCTGCAACTGGTGCAGCGGGCGGCGGAGGAACAGGGCTGGTCGGAGGAAGCCGGCCCGGTGGAGCGCCGCTTCCGCTTCGAGAAGGAGCCGGGGCGCTTGGACGGCCAGCCGGCGGAGGAGGTGCGCATCGACTGGCCCGGCTGGAGCCGGGGCTGGGTCCGTTACGTGCTGCGGGACGACGGCCGCTATGAACGGCACACCGCCTATGGGCCGCACCGGGCTGAGGAGACCGGTGCGGTGATCGCCCCCGCCAACTTGCTGATCCAGTTCGCACCTGCCCAACGCATCACGGGTGATGAGGCGGGCCGGCTGGACGTGGACGTGGTCGGCGAGGGGCGCCTGCTGATCATCAGCGGCGGGCGGGCTCGCGAGGGGCGGTGGCAGAAGGACGATCCCGCCGCGCCCACCGCCTGGCTGGATGAGGACGGGGGAATAGCCCGCCTCCTTCCCGGACCCACCTGGGTGCATATCGTGCCCGAGGAAACGCCGGTGGAGATCACGCCCGGGGACGCCGAGGGGGGTGCCGGCGCCGGGGACGGCGGCCGGGCCGGCAGCCAGGGCGGCAGCGGCGATAGTGCTTCCGTTACCGGCGGCGCCGGGGCTGCCCGCTGAGACGGCAACCGAACCGGCACCCCCTTCCCGTTCCCGCCGCCGGTCCTCCTGGCGCTGCAGGCCTGCCCTCTTGTGGCCGCCCGCCGGCCGGTGCACGGTAAAAGGGGTAGACCGACGAAGCAATAGCGTGCAGCCCGGCGACGGCAGTCGTGACGGGCCATCACGGCGCCTGCCCCCATGCCGGCGGGCGGGGGCCGGGGCGCCTCGGATCAGGGGGTGATCCCCCATGGAGGAAAGGCATGATGCGCCGGGTGAGCGCGAGGCGCCCGCCCGGCCCGGGGCCGGAGAGGAGGGGTTCCGGTCGGGCTTCGTGGCCTTGATCGGCCGGCCCAATGTAGGGAAGTCGACTCTCCTCAACCAGTTGATCGGGCGCAAGATCGCCATCATGTCGGACAAGCCGCAGACGACCCGCACCCGCATCCTCGGGGTGCTGAACCGGCCGGGCGCCCAGATCGTGTTCGTCGACACGCCGGGTATCCACAAGCCGCAGCACTTGCTGGGCGAGCACATGGTCCGGATCGCGCGGCGCACACTGTCCGAGGTGGAGGTCATCTGCTGGCTGGTGGAAGCGCCCGACCGGGCGCCCGGGGCAGGCGATCGTTACATCGCCGAACAACTCGCCTCCGTCCGGACGCCCAAGATCCTGGTGATCAACAAGATCGACCAGGTACCCGCGGGGGAATACGAGGAGATCTCCGCCCGTTTCCGCGCGCTGGGGGACTTCACCGCGGTGCACCTGGTGTCCGCCCTTTACGGCCGGGGGGTGGCCGAGCTGGTCGACCGCCTCGTAGAGCTCCTGCCCGAGGGGCCGCGCTTCTTTCCCGAGGACATGATCACCGACCAGCCGGAAGCGCAGATCATGGCCGAGCTGATCCGTGAGCAGATCCTGCACCTGACCCGGGACGAAGTACCCCACGCGGTGGCGGTGGAGATCGGGCGGGTCGAACAGCGGCCCAACGGCATGGTCTACGTGCCTGCCACCATCTACGTCGAGCGCGAGGGGCAGAAGCGCATCCTGATCGGCGAGCAGGGCCGCATGCTCAAGCAGATCGGCCGGCAGGCGCGGCTGGAGATCGAGGCCCTGTTGGGCTCCCGCATCTACCTGGACCTCTGGGTCAAGGTCAAGCCGGACTGGCGCAACAAGCAAGGTGCCCTGAGCAACTTCGGGTACCGCGACTACTGAGCGCGGGCTTTCCTGGCGCGGCCCATCCAGGCCCGGAGCATGGCCCGGGTGATGGAGGCGGCGCCCGGCGTGCGCCAGCGGCGGGCCACCGGGGAGGCAAAAGTGGGAGAAGCTGTGGCCGGTACAGGGGGTGATGGGAGTGGCGGCGGACCGGCGGCCCGGGGCGGACCTGGCGGCCGGGAGCCCGGCAGGGGAACCGGGGCGCTGGCAGGAGCGGCTGCGGGCGGCTCTGGCGGCGGGGGATGCCGCGGCCGCCCGCCGGGTGGTGGCGGACGCGCACCCGGCCGACCTGGCCGAGTTCGTCCTGGAGCTGGACGCCGCCGACCGCCCGCGGCTGATCGCGCTCCTGTCCGCCGAGCAGGCGGCCCTGGTGGTGGAGGAACTGCCGCCGGAGGTCCAGTCCGAGGTCCTCACCGTGCTGGGCCGTGATCGCGCCGTCGCCGTCCTCGGGGAGATGTCCAGCGACGAGGTCGCCGACCTCATCGGCGAGCTGCCCCCGGAGCGGGCCGTCGACCTCCTCGGCCTGATGCGGGAGGAAGAAGCGGCGGACGTCCGGGAGCTGCTGGCTTACCTGGACGATACGGCCGGCGGCCTGATGACCACCGAGTTCGTCGCCGTTCAGGACGACGTGACGGCCGCCGAGGCCATTGATGTCCTGCGGCAGCTGGCGCCCGACGCGGAGACCGTCTACTACGTCTACGTCGTCGACCGGGAGGAGCGGTTGCGCGGGGTTCTCTCCCTCCGCGAATTGATCGTCGCGCCCCCCGACACCCGGGTTCGGGACATCATGCGTACCAACGTGATCACCGTTCCCGCGGACATGGACCAGGAAGAAGTGGCGCGGGTGGTGGCCAAGTACGACCTGCTGGCCGTGCCCGTGGTGGACGCGGAAGGGCGGATCCTGGGCATCGTCACCGTCGACGACGTGGTGGACGTCCTGGAGGAGGAAGCCAGCGAAGACATCTACCGGCTGAGCGGCACCTCCGACGAGGCGGCGGGCGCCCGCAGCTCCTGGTTCCGGGCCCGGCTGCGCCTGCCGTGGCTGGTGGGCCTGCTACTGGGCGAGTTGATCGTCGCCAAGGTGATCCAGGGCTTCCACGGGACGCTGGAGCGAGTCGAGCAGCTTGCCTACTTCATCCCCCTGCTGGCGGCGACGGCCGGCAACGTGGGGACCCAATCCCTGGCCGTGGTGGTACGCGGCCTGGCGACGGGGGAGATCCAGCCCCGGAAGATGGGCCGCGCCCTGTGGCGCGAACTTCAGGTGGGCGCACTGCTGAGCATCGCCCTGGCCGCCACCAGCTACGGGATCGTGCGGGCGGTCATCGGAGACCAGGCGGTGGCGGTCACGGTGGGTGTCGCCATGGGGCTCAACATCGTCGTCGCGTCGTCCATCGGGACGCTGGTACCCCTGGCCCTGAGCTGGCTCCGCGTCGACCCCGCCGTGGCCTCCGGGCCCTTCGTCACGACGACGCTGGACATCGTCGGCACTCTGGTCTATTTCCTCACGGCCAGCCTGGTGTGGTGGCGGTACGCCGCAGGTTGAAGACGGGCGCGGCCCCGAAAGGCCGCCCGTTTCCGTCCAGGATTCGACACCCGGCGCTGGCCGGCCGCCGGGGCGCGAGGTGGTCCGATGCCGACGTACAAGCTGGAAGCCATCGTCCTGCGGACCCGGGAATACGGGGAGACGGACCGCCTGGTCACCCTCCTGGACCGGGACGGAGTCCGGCGGACGGCCCTGGCCAAGGGCGTCCGCCGGCCCCGCAGTTCCCTGGCCGCGGGCTTGCAACCCTTTACCTACAGCCGGCTGCTGCTCTGGCGCGGGCGCTCGCTGGACGGCATCAGCCAGGTCCAGGTCATCGACGGGCTGCGGGGCTTGCGGGAAGACCTGCACGCCTTTGCCGCCGCCACCTACGTGGCCGAGCTGGCCGAGGCGTTCACCCAGGAGGGCGCGCCTAGCCCGGGGGTGTTCAACGTGGTGCTGGGGGTGCTGCGCGAGCTGGCCGCCAGCCGGGGCGACGGGCAGGCCCAGGCGGTGCTCCTGCGGCACGCCGAGATGCGCCTGTTGGACCTGGCCGGCCTGGGCATCGAGCTGGATCGCTGCCTGGCCTGCGGGCGGGAACTGGGGCCGGGTCACCCGCCCGCCGGGTACAGCGCCGAGCTGGGCGGCGCCGTATGCGCTGCCTGCCGGCCGGGACGGCCGGGCGCCAGCCCCCTGGACCCCGCCGCCTGGCAGGTGCTGCGCCGGGTCCGCTTGCCCGCGTTGCAGGCGGCCCGCCGGCTGCGGGTGGAGCCGGAGGTGATACGCCGGGCGGCAGAGATCACAGCCACGCACCTGGTTTACAACCTGGGACGACCCTTCCGCTCACCGGCGTTTTTGGCAATACTGGGTGAAGTGAAGGCAGGCGGTCCGGTGCGGGTGCCGGAGGCTGCCACCGGTACCGGAGGCGGCGATGGGCAAAGGAGGAACGGGCCGTGACTGAGCTGGAGAAAATCGACATCCTGCGCGAGCGGGCCGGCGTGAGCTACCGCAAGGCCAGGGAGGTCCTGGAGGCGACCGGCGGCGACGTGGTGGAGGCCCTGATCCGGCTGGAGGAAGAAGCCCAGCGCGGCACCTGGCAGGAGCGCATCCAGGTGCAGGGCGCCGAGCTGGTCGAGCGGGTCAAGCAGCTGATCCAGGAAGGCAACGTGCGGCGGATCGTGATCCGCAACCAGGAGGGCAGGACCCTGGTGGAGCTGCCGGTCACCGTGGGGGCCCTGGGCGCGTTGCTGGCGCCGCAACTGGCCATCCTGGGCGTGATCGCGGCCCTGGTCACCCGGGCCACCGTGGTGGTGGAGCGTCGCGCCGGTGACGGCGAGCCGGGCACGTCCCGCCGGGAGGACGGGACCGGCGCCGGCGGGCCGGCGGGCGGCGACGGCGGTCAGGGTCAGGGGCAGGCGGAGGACACGGGAGTCTGACCCCTTCCGGGCGCGCGGCCGGCCCGGGTGGAGGGATGGGGTGCCGCGCGGAGGCTGGGTGCCGCCAGAGGGTGGCGGGCGCGGCGACTGCCGGTGGCTCCGGTTGGTCCTGAATCGCCCCGTTGAGCCACCCGGCCGGCCCGTGGTACCTTGGACGCAGGTCCTTGTCCCACAACCGGCAGGTGCGTTGACAACGGCATCCAGGACACGCGAGGAAGGGGAGGAGTACCCCGCGCGGCGCGGTCAGAGAGCCGGTGGGCGGTGCGAACCGGTGCGTGCGGCGGGGGAAGGCGCCCCGGAGCGACGGGAGGAAACGGTGCCGGCCGGCCGCGGCGGTCATCGTGCCCCGGCCCCGGCCCGGAGTAAAGCCCGTTGATGAGGGGGCCCGCCGCCCGGGCGGCGGGCCAATCAGGGTGGAACCGCGGAGGCTTTGGGCCGCCGTCCCTGAAGGGGCACGGCGGCCTTTCTGCTTGGCGGCCACGGCCTGCCGGTTCCGCCCGCCGGGGCCCGGACACGGGCCTCGCCGCCCGGACCCGGTGTGTGCCTACACCCTGGCAGGGTGTGCCTTGCCGGAGGAGCTTGGCCGGAAAGGAGGGCGAGCATGGACTTCCAGGAGATGATCATGCGCCTGAACCAGTACTGGGCGGCGCAGGGGTGCGTCCTGGCCATGCCCTACGACGTGGAGACGGGAGCCGGGACCATGAACCCGCTGACTTTCTTCCGCGCCCTCGGCCCGGAACCGTGGCGGGTAGCGTACGTGGAACCCTCCCGCCGGCCGGCCGACGGCCGTTACGGCGAGAACCCCAACCGGCTCTACCAGCACTGGCAGTATCAGGTGATCCTCAAGCCGTCGCCTCCCGACGTCCAGGAACTCTACCTGGGCAGCCTGGAGGCGCTGGGCATCCGCCCGGAGGAACACGACATCCGCTTCGTCGAGGACAACTGGGAGTGGCCCAGCGGAGGCGCCTGGGGGCTGGGCTGGGAGGTCTGGCTGGACGGGATGGAGATCACCCAGTTTACCTATTTCCAGCAGGTGGCCGGTTACGAGTGCAGGCCGGTATCGGTGGAGCTGACGTACGGCCTGGAGCGGATCGCCACCTACCTCCAGGGCGTGGACAACGTATTTGACATCCGCTGGGTCGACGGCGTCACCTACGGCGAGCTGTTCCGGCGGCCTGAGTACGAACACTCGGCCTACAGCTTCGAGCACGCCGACGTGGACATGCTCCGCCGCTGGTTCGACGACGCCGCCCGCGAGGCCGAGCGCGCCCTGGAGCGGGGGCTGGCGCTGCCCGGCTATGACTACGTCTTGAAGTGCTCGCACCTGTTCAACGTGCTGGAGGCCCGGAACGCCGTCAGCGCCAGCGAGCGGACGGCGCTGCTGGGCCGGGTGCGGGTGCTGGCCCGCAAGGCGGCCGACGTTTACCTCGCCGAGCGCGAGCGCTTGGGTTACCCGCTGCTGAAGGCGGGAGCCTGGGGTGCGAGCCCGGCCCGGCCGGAGGAACCGGCGCGGGCGGGGGCGGGCGGCGAGCGCAGCGCGTCCCGGGCGGCGACCGGGACCGGGGCCGGGACCACGGGTGAGGCCGGGGCCGCCGGGAACGAACGGGGCCGGGGAGGTGCAGGCCGATGAGCGCCGGCGTGCAGGCAGAACAACCCCTGGACCTGCTGGTCGAGCTGGGCTGCGAGGAGATCCCGGCCAACGACGCCCGGGAGGCGCGCCGGCAACTGGCGGAGAGGGCCGGAACCGCCCTGGCGGAGGCGGGGCTGCCCTACGAGCTGGTGCGGGCGCTGGGCACGCCGCGGCGCCTGGCACTGGTGGTCCGCGGCCTGGCCCCGCGGCAGGAAGCCCGGGAGGAGTGGGTCCGCGGCCCCTCGCGGGCGGCCGCCTTCGGCCCGGATGGTGAGCCGACGCGGGCGGCCCTCGGCTTCGCCCGCGGCCAGGGGGTCGACGTGGCCGACCTGGTGGTCCGCCAGACGCCCCAGGGCGAGTACGTCTTCGCCCGCAAGGTGATCGAGGGCCGGCCGGCGGCGGAAGTCCTGACCGAGCTGCTGCCGGCAATCCTGGCGAGCATCGAGTTCCGCCGCACCATGCGCTGGGGCACCGGCGAGCACCGGTTCGTCCGCCCGGTGAAGTGGCTGGTGGCGCTCCTCGGCCGGGAGGTCCTGCCCGTGTCCTTCGCCGGCGTGCAGGCTGGCCGGACCACCTACGGGCACCGGTTTCTCCACCCGGAGCCCGTCGAGCTGGCCTCCGCCGCTGAGGAGGCCTACCGGCAGGCGCTGGAGGGCGCCTACGTGATCGTCGACCCGGAGGAGCGCCGCCGCCGCATCGTGGAACAGGCGCAGGCGGTGGCGGCCGCGGCCGGCGGGGAGGCGGAGATCGACCCGGAGCTGCTGGACGAGGTGGTGGACCTGGTCGAGTACCCGACGGCCTTCACGGGCTCCTTCGCCCGCGAGATGCTGGAACTGCCGCGGGACGTTCTGGTGACCACCATGAAGGTCCACCAGCGCTACTTCCCCGTGTGCAAGCCGGGCAGCGGGGAGTTGCTGCCGTACTTCGTCGCCGTCCGCAACGGCGACGACCGGCACCTGGACACCGTGCGCCGCGGGAACGAGCGGGTGATCCGCGCCCGCCTCGCCGACGCCCGGTTCTTCTACGCCCAGGATCGCCAGCGGCGCCTGGCGGACCGGGTGCCGGAACTGGAGCGGGTGTCCTTCCTCCCCGGGCTCGGCACGCTCCTGGACAAGACTCGCCGCCTCGAGCGCCTTACAGGCTGGCTGGCGGAGAGGCTGGGCCTGCCGGCGGCGGAGCGGGAGCTCGTGGCCCGGGCGGCCCACTTGGCCAAGGCGGACCTGGTCACCGCCATGGTCTACGAGTTCACCGAGCTGGCGGGGCGCATGGGGCGGGAGTACGCCCTGCAAGACGGCGAGCCCCCCGCCGTGGCCGAGGCTCTGGCCGAGCAGTACCTGCCGCGGGGCGGGGACGACGAGCTGCCCGCCACCCTGCCCGGCCGCGTGCTGGCCATCGCCGACCGGGCTGATACGCTGGCCGGTTGCTTCGCGGCGGGCCTGGAGCCCACCGGCTCCCAGGACCCCTACGGCCTGCGCCGGGCGGGCGTGGGCCTGCTCCGCCTGCTGGCCGAGCCCCTTGCGGCCGTGGCCGGTGCCGCTCTGCCACCGGGGGCTGCCATGCCACCCCTGGGTGCCCTGCTGGACGAAGCGCTGGCCGCTTACCGGCCGCCGCTGGCGCCGCCCACGGTGGAGGTGCGGTTCGACCCGCAGGAAGTCCGGGCGAAGCTGCTGGACTTCCTGGCGGCCCGGCTGCGGGTGCTCCTGGCCGATGCGGGCTACGCCCACGACGTCATCCAGGCGGTGCTGGCGGTGGATCGCACGGACGTGGCGGGCGTCTGGGCGCGGGCCCGGGCGGTGGCGAACTTACTGGCGTCGCCGCTGGCAGCCGACGTCCTCACCGTCCACAGGCGGGCGGCCAACCTGGCCGGGCGGGCCGAAGGTGGTCCCATCGATCCGGCCCTGTTCCGGGAACCCGAGGAGGGCGAGCTGCACGCGGCGTTGCAGTCCGCGGCCGAGGCCGCCGGGCGGGCGCTGGACGCCGGCGACTACACGGCCTATTTCCAGGCCGTCGCCCGCCTGCGTCCAGCGGTGGACGCCTTCCTGGACCGGGTGCTGGTCATGGCGGAGGAACCGGCCCTGCGGGCCAACCGCCTCGCTCTGCTCAAGGGTGTGGCGGACCTGGCAGGCCGGGTAGCTGCTCTCGGTGAGCTGAACAGCAACGTGTAGCAAGAGGGGCCGGGCTTATCCCGGCCCCTCTTGCCATCCGCCTCAAGGGCTACCCACCGGCCTTGGTCCCGGGCGGGCCAGGCCTACCTGGCGGTCCAGGCCTACCTACCTGATTCGGATTGCAGCCGGTTTCCATTCCTGCTCGCAGACCGCGGCCCGGGTAGCCCGGCTACGGGTCGTCAGGGGACACGGCCAGGGGTTTCGCCTTCCATGTCGAAAAGTTTCCAAGGAGCCCCATTGCACCCGGCAAACGGCGCCATTGCAGGCGCGTGCTTATCGGGGGCGATCGCAGCGGCGGCAGTTCGAATCATCCACAACGAGGGGTCCGCCGGGAGAGGAGCCGGGAACCTTGATCCGCCGCCTGAACGAAGCAGATCGCCAGCCGGTGTTCGACTTCCTGGCCGAGGAGAGCGCCTTTAACCTGTTCATCCTGGCGGACATCCAGAACTACGGCTTTGAAACCGACTTCCAGGCCGTCTGGGGAGACTTTGATGAATGCGGCCGGCTCCGGGCCGTGTTGCTGCGCTACTTTCGCAGCTTCATCCCTTACGGGCGGGGTGACTTCGACGCCGAGGGTCTGGCCCGCATCATCGCCCGCCATGCCGCCGAGCCCGCCCGGGGCGGAGCCGAGCTTGCAGGAAAAAGCGAGGTGGTGGCCCGGCTGCGACCGTACACCCAGGCCGTCCTGGACTGGTCACGAAGGCGGTCCCTTCACTTCGCGGAGTTGAGTGATGCCGGGCGGCTCGCCGCCCTGAGCGGGAATCTGCCTGCCGACGTCCGCCTTCGCCGGATGACACCGGCCGACGCACCCGTAATCGCCGCGCTGTACAGTCGAATCGTTGAGTTTCACAGCTTCGACGACCAGCGGAAGCGGGAGCTGCGGCACTCGCTGGAGACGGGGGCCGCCCGCGGCTACTGGCTGGAATACGACGGCCGCGCCGTGGCCGCCGTCAAGACGGCGGCGGAGAACCCGTTTTCCGCCATGATCGTGGGCGTGGCTACCGACCCCGGCTTCCGGCGCCGGGGGTTCGCCACGCAGCTCATGGTGCGGCTGTGCTCCGAGGTGCTGGCCGAGGGGAAGCGGCTGTGCCTCTTCTACGACAACCCGGAGGCCGGCGCCATCTACAAGCGCCTCGGTTTTCGCGACATCGGCCGCTGGGACATGGTGCCACGGCGGCAGGGCCCCGCAGCGGGACCGGGGGAACCAGAGGCGCCGTAGGTGCCGCCGCTGATCCTGCCATGCCCGGCGGGGATGAGCGGCGGGGGCTGCGCTCCCCGATGGGCGAGGCACCCCGGCCCCGGCGGAGGGGGCCGGACAGGATGAGGAGGTCATAGCGGGGTGGGTGAACCGGTCGTCTTCATCGTTTCCGACTCCCTGGGCGAGACCGCCGAGCTGGTGGCCCGGGCGGCGGCCAGCCAGTTCGACGGCCATCGCGCCACCTTTCACCGCTTTCCCTACGTAGACCGCATCGAGACTGTCAACGAGATCGTCGACCGGGCTCGCCGCGAGGAGCGCAGCCTGATCGTCCACACCCTGGTGGTCGAGGACCTGCGCCGGGCGCTGAACGAGAAGGCGCAGGCGGCCGGCATTCCGGTGGTGGATATCATGGGGCCCATGATGGCCGCCTGGATGCAGGTAACCGAGCGGCCGCCGCGCCTGCAGCCCGGCCTGCGCCACCAGCTGGACGAGGAATACTTCCGCCGCATCGAGGCGGTGGAATTCGCCGTCAAGCACGACGACGGCAAGGACCCCCGCGGCCTGCTGCAGGCCGACATCGTCCTCCTGGGAGTCTCCCGGACCTCCAAGACGCCCGTCAGCATGTACCTGGCCCACCGCATGTACAAAGTGGCCAACGTGCCCCTGGTCCCCGAGGTGGATCCGCCGGCGGAGCTCTACAAGGTCCCGCGTAACCGGCTGGTGGGGCTGATCATCCGGCCGGACGTGCTCCAGAAGATCCGCCAGGAGCGGCTGCGGGCCATGGGCCTGAACCAGGACTCCAGCTACGGCAGCATGCACCGTATTCAGAAGGAACTGGCCTACGCCGAGCGCATCTTTCGCGAGCTGGGCTGTCCCGTGATCGATGTGACCGACAAGGCGGTGGAGGAGACCGCCACTACCGTGCTCGAGATCCTGGCGAGGAGGGAGCGCGATGACCGCGGTCATCGCTGAACGGGCTAGGCGCTGGGTGTACTTCTTCGACGAAGGGTCAGGTGCGGAGCGGGCGCTGCTGGGGGGCAAGGGAGCCAACCTGGCGGAGATGACCCGCATCGGCTTGCCCGTTCCTCCCGGGTTCACCATTACCACCGAGGCCTGCAAGGCCTACCTGGCCGCCGGCGGGCAGTTCCCGCCCGGCTTGATGGAGCAGGTGGACGAGCAGCTGGCCCGTCTCGAGAAGGAGGTCGGACGCCGGTTCGGTGACCCCGAGCGCCCGTTGCTGGTCTCGGTGCGCTCGGGTGCCCCGCTTTCCATGCCGGGGATGATGGACACCATCCTGAACCTCGGCCTGAACGACGAGGCGGTGCGGGGGCTGGCGGCGGAGACGGGCGACGCCCGCTTCGCTTTTGACTGCTACCGGCGGCTGATCCAGATGTTCGGCGACGTGGTCCTCCGCGTGCCCGAGTCCCGCTTCGAGCACGCCCTGGAGGCGGCGCGGCAGCGGCGCGGCGTGCGCTTCGACCACGAGCTGCCGGCGGACGAGCTGGAGCGCCTGGTGGAGACGTACAAGGCGATTGTCCGGGAAGCCACGGGCGCCGACTTCCCCCAGGACCCGCGGCGCCAGCTGGAGCTGGCCGTGCGGGCCGTGTTCGAGTCCTGGAACAACGAGCGGGCCAAGGTCTACCGCCGGATCCACAAGATCCCCGACGACCTGGGCACCGCCGTCAACGTCCAGGCCATGGTCTTCGGGAACACGGGCCCCGATTCGGGCACCGGCGTGATGTTCACCCGCAACCCGTCCACGGGTGAAAAGGAGCTCTACGGCGAGTACCTGCCCAACGCCCAGGGCGAGGACGTGGTGGCCGGTATCCGCACGCCGGAGCCCATCGCCCGCCTGGCGGAGGAACGGCCGGAGCTCTACCGCCAGCTGCGGGAGGTCGCGGAGCGCCTCGAGCGGCACTATCGCGATATGCAGGATATCGAGTTCACGGTCGACCGCGGCCGCCTGTACCTGCTCCAGACCCGCAGCGGCAAGCGCACGGCGGCCGCTGCGGTGCGCATTGCCTACGACATGGTCCGGGAGGGCCTGATCGACCGGCGCACCGCCCTGCTGCGGGTCGACCCCGATCAGGTGGCGCGGCTGCTCCACAAGCACGTGGATCCCAACCTGGACGTGGAGCCGCTGGCCCAGGGGTTGCCGGCGTCGCCCGGTGCGGCGGTGGGGGCCATCGTCTTCGATCCCGACGAGGCCGAGCGGCTCGGCCGGGAGGGGCAAGCGGTCATCCTGGTGCGGCCTGAGACCACGCCCGACGACATCCACGGCATCGTGGCGGCCCAGGGTGTCCTGACCAGCCGCGGCGGCATGACCAGCCACGCTGCCGTGGTGGCTCGGGGCATGGGCAAGCCCGCCGTCTGCGGCTGCGAGGCCCTGCGCATTGACCTGGAGCGGGAGGAGTGCCGCGTCGGCGACCGCGTGCTGCGCAAGGGGGACCGCATCACGATCGACGGTGCCACCGGCCGCGTGTTCGCCGGCGAGGTGCCTCTGGTGGAACCGGAACTGTCCCCCGAGTTCCGGGAACTGCTGGCCTGGGCCGACGAGGCCCGCCGCCTGCGGGTGCTGGCCAACGCCGACACGCCCGAGGACGCCTGCCGGGCGCGGGAGTTCGGCGCCGAGGGCATCGGCCTCTGCCGCACCGAGCATATGTTCATGGGCCCGGAGCGGGTGCCGGCGGTCCAGCGCATGATCCTGGCCGAGACGCGGGAGGAGCGGGAGGCCGCCCTGGCCGAGCTGGAGACCATGCAGCAGGCGGATTTCGAGGGCATCCTGGAGGCCATGGCCGGCCTGCCGGTGACCATCCGCCTGCTGGACCCGCCCTTGCACGAGTTCCTGCCCTCGCTGGAGGAGCTCCTGGTGGAGGTCACGCGGCTCGAACTGACCGGGGCTGACCCCGACCGCCTGGCGGAGCGGCGCGAGCTCCTGCGCAAGGTGCGGGCCCTGCACGAGGCCAACCCCATGCTGGGCCACCGCGGCTGCCGGCTGGGCGTCACCTTCCCCGAGATCTACGAGATGCAGGCCCGCGCCATCCTCCGCGCCACTGCCAACCTGCGGCGCCGCGGCGTAGACGCGCGGCCGGAGATCATGATCCCGCTCGTGGCCCACGTGCGCGAGCTGGCCTTCCTGCGGGAGCGGGTGGAGGCCGTCCGCCAGCAGGTGGAGGCAGAGACCGGCGTGGAGCTGAAGGTTCCCATCGGCACCATGATCGAGGTGCCGCGGGCAGCCCTGACGGCGGGCGAGATAGCCTCAGTCGCCGAGTTCTTCTCCTTCGGCACCAACGACCTGACCCAGACCACCTTCGGCTTCAGCCGTGACGACGCCGAGAGGAAGTTCCTCCACCACTACCTGGGCGAGAAGATCCTGCCCGAGAACCCGTTCATCTCTCTGGACGAACAGGGCGTGGGCCGGCTGCTGCGCATCGCCGTCGAAGACGGCCGGCGGGCCCGGCCGGAGCTGAAGGTGGGCATCTGCGGCGAGCATGGTGGCGACCCGGCGTCCATTGAGCTCTGCCATCGCATCGGGCTGGATTACGTCAGTTGCTCTCCCTTCCGGGTCCTGATCGCCCGCCTGGCCGCGGGCCGGGCGGCCGCCGCGGAAGGCGGGGAGGCAGAGCCCCGGGACGTCTAAGGGCGTATGGGGCGGCCGGGCCGGGCCGGGTAAATGGGCCGCACCCCGGTAGCGGCCGGCCGCCCCGGTGGGACACGGGCCTATCACCGCCCCGTCCCTCCCGTCATTGACTGTGTCACGGGAGGGATGGCGGATGTTTGGCAACTTCGGGAACGTCGACCTGATCCGGCAGGGGCTGCGGCACCTGAACGAGAACGAGGCCAAGCTGATCGCCCGGCGGTGGGGCCTGGGCGGCGAGCCGCCCAGGTCCATCGCCGAGCTGGCCCGGGAAGCCGGCGTGGCTCCCATTGAGATGGCCCGCCGGCTTCGTGCCCTGGAGGCGAAACTGCTGCAAGCCATGAGCCAGAGCCCTGCCGCGGGAATGGGGTTCCCCGCTGCCGGGCGCGGGCGCGCCTCCGGCACCACGGCCGGCCCCGCGGCGGCAGGGCAACCGGCGGCCGGGTCCGGGGAGAGCTCACCTGCCGTTACCCGTACCCCGGAAACCGCCCCGCAGGAGCGGGAGGATCCCAAGTCGTAAGGGTGCCATAACCATCACGTACCGCCGCGCCCTGCCTCGCGGGCAAAAGGAGGGCACCGCTGCTTGAAGGTTGCTGCCCGCGCTCTGGCCGGTTTTGCGCAGGGCTTCGCCGCCGGGCTGGGATCGGTGCTGGCGGCCGTGCTCCTGCTCGGGCCCGGGCTGGCCATCATCATCGGCCTGCTGGGCATTTCCAGCCTGCGCCTGGCTGTGTTTGGAGCGCAGTGGTTGCGATTCGACCGGCGGGCCGGGGACGGGTTCACGGTAGAGTTTTCCGGCCACGGGCTCCTGCTCCTCGCCCTGGGCATCGCCCTGGCTACCGGGATCCGAGGGGCCCTGCGGGCGGCCCGCAACGAGCCCGGTCCCCCGCCACAGGAGTTCCGCCTGACGCTGGCCCTGGCCGTGCCGTTCACTGCGGGCTCCACGCTTCTGCTGGTGGGGGCGCTGTCGGCCATGGGGGCTGCGTACGAGTTCCTCCACGGAGGACCCCCGCCGCCCCTGGACATCGGAAGCTGGCCGCGGTTGCTGGTCATCGTGGCCGGGATGGCCGCGCTCGTCGCGCTGCACGAGTTCGTCCACTACGCGGCGTACCGGTACTATGGCGTGCGGGCCCGGTTCGGCTTCTTGTGGAAGCCATTCCCGGTGGCCTTCGTCGCGGCCCCCGGGCAGCCGCTGCCCCGGCGGGCCATGCTGGTGGTCGCCCTGGCCCCGGCCGTCGTGATCACCATGGCGGGCGGCCTCTTGCTCGCCGTGCCGGGGCTCGGCTGGGGGGCGACCTGGGCCGTGGCCTGGAACCTGGCAGGCTCCGTGGGTGACCTGATGATGGCCGCCTGGATGTGGCGGCTGCCTCGGGATGCCTGGATCGAGGACGTGGCAACCGGGATGCGGGTGGTGCCTGCCCCCACGCCCGGCCGGGAGGCGGGCGAAACTTGAGCTGCTGGCCCTGGTGGGGATCGCCGTCCGCGCGGTCGTCCGGGACCTCCTGTCCGCCCGTTCCCTGGAGTGGGTGCCGGACGTCACCGAGGGGCTGGCGCTGGCTGCCGGCGTCTACACGTACCTCGTCACTCGCCGGCAAGCGGCTGCCGGCAGCGGAGACGGGGGGACCGAGGAATAGTCCCGGGCGGCGAGCC
>DATCKH010000046.1:0-3447 GCA_036562425.1 Thermaerobacter sp.
GTCCGGGGCAGTGGCGCCCGCTGGGGTAGCGCGCCCGCGCGGCGGGTGGCCGCCCGGGCGGGCGGGGGCGCGGGGGCGATCCCCCTGGGGGACCGGCGGTGGCACCGGGGGCCCAGGCCATGCCGGGCCGTCCTCCCAGCCATCGCCGGGCTACTGGCAGGATGCGTGGCGGCGCTTGCGGAGGAACCGGCCGGCCATGGCGGGCCTGGCGGTGATCGCGCTAATCAGCCTGGCGGCCGTGATCGGCCCGGAGCTGTCGCCTTACAGCTACGACGCCCAGGTGCTGGCCGCGGCCAACCAGCCGCCCAGCGCCGCCCACTGGTTCGGCACCGACCACCTGGGCCGCGACCTCCTGACCCGCGTCCTCTACGGCGCCCGCATCTCCCTGGCCGTGGGCGTCATGGCCAGCCTCATCGGCCTGACCATCGGCGTCGCCTACGGGGCCATCGCCGGCTTCTACGGCGGCATGGTGGACAACGTCATGATGCGCATCATCGACGTCATCTACGGGCTGCCCTTCATCCTCTACGTCGTCCTCCTGATGGTGGTGCTGGGGCCGGGGCTGGACAACGTCTTCGTCGCCCTGGGCGCGGTCTACTGGACGGGCATGGCCCGCATCGTCCGCGGCGAGGTCCTGAGCCTCAAGCAGCGGGAGTTCGTCCTGGCGGCGCGGGTGATGGGGGTGCCGCCCTGGCGGGTGGTGTGGCGCCACCTGGTGCCCAACGCCGTCGGCCCCATCCTGGTGACGGTGACCCTGCTGGTCCCGGAGGCCATCTTCAGCGAGGCGTTCCTCAGTTACCTGGGGCTGGGCGTGCAGGCGCCGGTGGCCTCCTGGGGGGTGCTGGCGGCCGAGGGCAACCGGGCGCTGCGCTCGGCGCCATGGGCGCTGTTCTTCCCCGCCGGGTTCATCTGCGTCACCATGCTGGCCTTCAACTTCCTGGGGGACGGGCTGCGGGACGCCCTGGACCCGCGGCTGCGCTGACGGCGGCGCCTGGCGGGGACAGGGTGCGGGAGGTGGGATCGTGCTGGCGGAGGAACCGCGGGATGCGCCGGCGGCAGGGGAGCCCCTGCTGGCCGTGGAGGACCTGCACGTCACCTTCTTCACCCAGCGGGGCGAGGTGCCCGCCGTGCGCGGCGTGGACCTGACCGTCCGGCCGGGGGAGGCGGTGGCGCTGGTGGGGGAGTCGGGCTCCGGCAAGACGATGACCGCCCGGGCGGTGACCGGGCTGGTCCCGGAGCCCGGCCGGGTGGTGGGCGGCCGCATCCGCTTCGCCGGCCGCGACCTGAGCCGCCTGAGCCCCGCCGAGTGGCGGTCCCTGCGCGGGCGGGAGATCGGCATGGTCTTCCAGGATCCCATGACCTCCCTCGACCCCCTCTTCACCGTGGGGGACCAGGTGATCGAGGCCATTCGCGCCCACCGGCGGGTGAGCGGTGCCCGGGCCCGGGAACGGGCGGAGGAACTGCTGGCCCTGGCCGGCCTGCCGCAGCCCCGGGACCGGCTGCGGCAGTACCCCCACCATCTCAGCGGTGGCATGCGCCAGCGGGTGCTGATCGCCATGGCCCTGGCGGCACCGCCCCGGCTGATCATCGCCGACGAGCCCACCACCGCCCTGGACGTCACCATCCAGGCCCAGATCCTCGCCCTGCTGGACAACCTCCGCCGCCGTACCGGCGCCGCCCTGCTGCTCATCACCCACAACCTGGGGGTGGTGGCGGAACTGGCCGACCGGGTCTACGTGATGTACGGCGGGCGCATCGCCGAGAGCGCTCCCGCGGAGGCCCTTTTTCGCCGTCCGGCCCATCCCTACACGCGGGCACTGCTGGCGGCGGTGCCCGACCCTGAGGGGGCGGCCGCGCGCCCGCCCGAACCCATCCCCGGCGAGCCTCCCGACCCCCTGCGGTTGCCCCGGGGATGCCCCTTCGCGGACCGGTGCCCGGAAGCACTGGACCGGTGCCGGGACGAGCCGCCGCCCTTCTTCCCCGCGGGCCCGGGGCACGTGGCGGCCTGCTGGCTCCTGGAGGAAACCGCGGCCGCACCTGCCGTGGGGCCCGCCGTGGGAGCCCGGCCCGCGGCCGAGGGAACGCCCCCGCGCCCGGCGGGCCGGGTACGCATCGACTTCGGGGGCGGGGACGACCGGCCGGCCGAGACGAAGTCGCCACCGGCCAGGCCCGTGTCAGCAGCGGGCGCGGCGACCGATGCGGCGGATCCGGTAGATGCGGCGGATCCGGCGGCGCAGCCCGGGGGCCCTGCCTTGCTCCACCTTGAGGATCTGGCCACCCACTTCCCCGTCCGCCTCGGCTGGGGCCGGCCCGCCGTGCTGCGGGCCGTAGAGGGGGTGACCCTGACCCTGCACCGGGGCGAGACCCTGGGGCTGGTGGGCGAGAGCGGCTGCGGCAAGACCACACTGGGAAGAACCGTGGTCCGCCTGTACACCCCGTCCCGGGGCCGCATCCTCTTCCGCGGCCGGGACCTGGCACCCCTCTCCGAGGCCGAGTTGCGTCCCTTCCGCCGTCACATCCAGATGGTGTTCCAGGACCCTTACGCCTCCCTGGACCCGCGCATGACGGTGGCAGAGATCGTGGCCGAGCCTCTCCACCTGCTGCCCGGGTTGAGCCGCCGGGAGCGGGAGGAGCGGGTGGCCCGCATGCTGGCCCGGGTCGGGCTCCGGCCGGAGCACGCCGCCCGCTATCCCCATGAATTCTCGGGCGGCCAGCGGCAGCGCATCGGCATCGCCCGGGCCCTGGTGGTGGAGCCGGACGTCATCGTGGCGGATGAACCCCTCTCCGCCCTGGACGTCTCGGTGCAGGCCCAGATCCTCCGCCTCCTGCAGGAGTTGCAGGACGAGCTGGGGCTGACCTACCTCTTCATCACCCACGACCTGGCGGTGGTGCGTCACGTCTGCCGGCGGGTGGCGGTGATGTACCTGGGGCGGGTGGTGGAGGAGGCCCGGGTGGGCGAGCTTTTCCGCCATCCCCTGCACCCCTACACCGAGGCGCTGCTGGCGGCCATTCCCGTGCCCGATCCCGTGCGGGCCCGGAGCCGGCCGCGGCGGCTGCTGGCGGGGGAGCCGCCCAATCCCCTGGCCCCGCCGTCCGGCTGCCCGTTCCGCACGCGGTGCCCCCTGGCCGAGCGCCGCTGCGCGGAAGAGGAGCCGGCACTGCGGGAGGTCGCCCCCGGCCACCGGGTGGCCTGCCACCTGGCCTGACGTGAACGGACGTGGAGAAGGGAGCGGATGGAGATTGACGCGGCGTGTGGAGGCGGCGGGCGGTGAGGCGCGCGAGGCTTACGTGAGCGTCAGCGTGGCCACCCTGTGGCGGGAACCGGGCACGCACCGGGAGCTGGACCGGCCGGCCCTGGCCAACCCGGCGGACCCGCGCGGCTGGCTGGCCGCCATGACCGTGGACGACAAGCGCGGGCTGGTCGGAAAGGTGGAGACCCAGGTGCTT
>DATCKH010000048.1:0-3428 GCA_036562425.1 Thermaerobacter sp.
AGTCGTGGGCGAGATCAGCCTGCATCCCTACGAGGGAGCCCGCCGGCACGCCGCCGTGTTCGGGATGAGCGTCCACGACGCCTACCAGGGCCGCGGCGTTGGCACCGCCTTGCTCGAGGCCTGCCTCGATCTCGCCGACCGACGGCTCCTGCTCGATCGCGTTGAGCTCAACGTCTACCCGGACAACGAACCCGCCCTCCGCCTGTACCGCAAATTCGGCTTCCAGGAAGAGGGCACGATGCGCCGGGCCGCCCTGCGGGACGGCCGCCTCGTCGACCTGCTGGCCATGGCCCGCATTCGCGGGCGGGCGCTCGGGCCACGCCGCCGGGATCAAAATCCCGGCCCCTTGCAGCAAGGCAGGCCGCCATCCTCCGGGCTGGTGGCGGGCCCCGGCGTACGGATCCGGCCCGTGCGGGTGGCCGACGCCGAGGCCATCCACACGATCCGGCGGCAGCGCCAGGTGGCACGGGAAACGGGCCTGCCGCCGTCCCTGAGCGTCGAGCAGGTCCGGAAGGAGCTGGCCGGCCTCGGCCCTGCCGACCATGTGCTGGTGGCGGAGGTGGACGGCCAGGTCGTGGGCATGGCGCACCTGCGGGTCCTGGGTCATCGCCGGGGGCACGTCGGCCAGCTGCGGCTGCTCGCCGTCCTCGATCGGTTCCAGGGCCGGGGAATCGGCTCGCGACTCGCCGCCGCCCTGGTCAACCTGGGTACGAACTGGCTCGGCGTGCGTCGCTTCGAAGCGGAGATACCCGCGGGCAACGCCCGCGCCCTGCAGCTGCTGCACCGCCTCGGTTTCCGCTCGGAGGTGCGAAAACGGGCGGCGCTCCTTCATGACGGGGTCCTGGCGGACACCATCCTGCTGGCCCGGCTGGCCGGGGAGGGCTAAACGCCCGAGGCCGGCTCCCCGCACGGCAGTCACGGGGTTGCGGGGGCAGGCCCAACTCCAGCCCAATACCAGCGCCACACCAGTGCGGAGGCGTGCAAATGCTGCACATCCAGGACCTGCATAAGACCTACCCGGGCGGCCGGCGCGCCCTGGCGGGCGTCACGCTGCGCCTGGCGGACGGCGAGCGCCTTGTCCTCCTGGGCCCCAACGGCGCCGGCAAGACCACCCTGATCAAGTGCGTGATGGGCCTGGTCGTGCCCGACCGCGGGCAGATCCTTCTCGGTGGGGTCGACGTGACCCGTGATCCCGCCGTCGCCCGCCGCTCGGTGGCCGTGGTGTTTGAGGAAGCGGACAACTCGTATGCCTACCTGACGGTGCGGGACAACCTCCTCTACTTCGGCTTGCTGAACGGCTGGAGCAATGCAGAGGCTGAAACCAGGGCCCGCGAGCTTCTGGACCTGGTAGGCCTGTCCCACCGTGCTGGGGATCTGGCCCAATCCCTGTCGCGCGGCATGAAGCAGAAGCTCGCCCTGGCCATCGCCCTGACCAAGGAGGCGCCGATCCTCTTCCTGGACGAACCGACGCTGGGCCTGGACGTGGAGTCCCAGCAACAGATGAGGCGGCTCCTGACCGCCACCCCTCGCGGGTGGAAAGCGGTGCTGGTCACCACCCACGACATCCCCTTCGCCCACGCGGTAGGCAGCCGGTTCGTCATCTTGAAGGACGGCCGGATCGCATGGGAGGCCACCAGGGACGAGGCACCGACACCCGCGGCCCTGGAAGAACTGTTCCTGTCCGTCACGGGAGCGCACCCGACGGGCCCGGGACCGGCGCCGGGAACGGCGGAGGGGGACCGGTGAGCCATGGGCGACGCCCGCCGTGTTCTGATGGCGGCCCTGCTGAAGAAGCGAGGGGAATACCGCCGCTTCTGGCTGGACTTCACGGTGGGACTGGCCATCAAGTTCATCTTTTTCCTGGGCACGCTGTACGCCATCCCGGTGGAAACCGGGCGTGAAGCAGCGGCTCGCGTATTCGGTTTCAGCCTCTGGTACCTGAGCGCCCACCTGGTCGCCAAACTCGGCAACGCCGCCCTTGAGGAAGCCTACCTGGGCACGCTGGAACAGGTGCTCTCGACCAGGACCCGGCCCGGCATCCTGCTTCTCGGCACCATCGTGGCCGAGTTGCTGCTGTCTACCCTCTGGGTGGCGCTCTTCCTGGTGCTGGCCACGGCCATCCTCGGCCCGCGCCGGCTGTGGACCGGCGCCGCAGCCATCGCGGTCCCGGCGGCTGTGTTCGGCCTGGCAGGCTTGGCCGGCATGACAGGCGTGGGGCTCTTGATCATGGGCGTCTCGCTGCGGTTCAAACAGGTGGGAGCCGTCACCGAGGTGATCCTCTACTACATGCTGGTGTTTTCGGGCTTTTTCCTTCCGGCCGGTTCCCTGCCGCGAGGCTTCCACGCTCTGAACGGGCTCTCGCCGCTGGCCTGGGCGGTGCGGGGCGTGCTGGAAGGGTGGCGGGTTTTCGGCCCGGCCTGCCTGGTGGCCGCGTGCTGGCTCGCCGCCGGCGTGGCGGTGCTCCTCTCCCAATGGAACTGGTCCCGGAGGGCGGGTCGCCTGGGGAGCTACGTGTGACGGGAATGGGCCCGGCGTTCCCGCCGGCCGGGGTAGGGATGCCGGCCCCTGGCTGCGAAACAAGCGGTCAACCACCACTCAAGGGGGTGTGCACCAGTGGGCAGCATGCGGCCGGTCCTCCGGACCGGGGCGAGCCGGGAATCCGCGGGCACGGATACCCCGGGTACGGTGCGGGTGGCAGTGGTGCAGGCGGCACCCGTGATCCTGGACCGGGAAGAGACCACGCGCAAGGTGTGCCGGTTGATCGAAGAAGCGGGCCAGCAGGGCGCGCGCCTGATCTTGCTCCCCGAGGCCATGATCCCCGCCTACCCCCGGGGCATGACCTTCGGCACCGTGGTCGGCCACCGCAGCGACGAGGGGCGGCGGGCCTACGCCCGTTACTGGGACCAGTGCGTGGACGTGCCGGGCCCCGTCACCGAAGCCATCGGCGCCGCGGCGCGGGCGGCGGGCGCCTACGTGGCCATCGGCGTGGTGGAGCGGGTCAGCACCTACCGGGGCGGAACCCTCTACTGCACCCTGCTCTACTTCGGCCCGGACGGCCGCTTGCTGGCCAGGCACCGCAAGCTCAAGCCCACGGGCGCCGAGCGCCTGGTCTGGGGCGAGGGCGACGGCAGCACGCTGGCGGCGATCCATACCGAGTTCGGTACCGTAGGCGGCCTGATCTGCTGGGAGAATTACATGCCCCTGGCGCGCATGGCCATGTACCACAAGGGCGTCGACATCTACCTGGCCCCAACGGCCGACGCTCGCGATTCGTGGCAGGCCACCATCCGCCACATCGCCTGTGAGGGACGTTGCTTTGTCCTGTCCTGCAACCAGTTCGTCACCCGCGACATGATGCCGGCGGACTGGGAGGACATTGGCCCCGGCCCCGAGATCCTCTGCCGCGGCGGCAGCGCCATCGTCGATCC
>DATCKH010000050.1:0-2092 GCA_036562425.1 Thermaerobacter sp.
CCGGCCGGCGTGTGAACTGGCCTCCCAACGTTGTTTCCCCCTCATCAGCGGCCGCGCGGTGCCGGTTTAAGCACTGTTCAGCGCCGCTTGCCGCTCTCCTTCCCTGTCCCTCAGGCCAAGGCTGAGGACGAAGCCGGCGACGGCCAGGACACCCAGGCCCGTGAAGGCCTGCTCATAACCCGCCACCGTACCGCCATGGGAGGCGATGACAGCCCCGAAAACGGCACTCCCGGCCATCTGCCCGATGTTGCTGGTTACGGCCAGCAGCGACTGGGCGGCAGCCCGGCTATCCGGGCCCGCTTCGTTGAGCACGACGTAGCGCAAGGGAGCGCCGGTCAGGCTGGCGAGGCCGAACCCGATCACCACGCCGTCGGCGATAAACCAGGGAAGCCCCGACGTTGCGGCCGGTACCAGCAGGAGGCCGAGACCGAGCAGGGCGGTGCCGGAGGCGATGACCGCACGGGAGCCTGCCTGGTCCAGCAGGCGCCCGGCCAGCGGCGCGCCGATGGTGCTGGCCAGAACCGCCGGCCCCAGCAGGAAGCTAGCGTCTGACGGGTTGACACCAAAGGCCGCCGCCGCCAGGGACGGCACGAACACCAACCCCGCCTGGATGAGCCCGCTGAGCCCGGAGAGGGCGTTGGCCAGGCCGAGCTGGCGGTTACGCAACAGCTCGGGCCGGATGAGAGGTTCGGGGACCCCGCGTTCGACCCGGGCGAAAAGGATGAGGGCGGGAACCGCCACGGCAAAGAGCGGCCAGACACGGGGCGAAGCCAGGCTGGCGATAAACCGCTGGCTGTCGATGCGGTTCAGCCCCAGCGCCAGAGACACGAGCCCGGCGGCCAGGAACGCCATGCCCGCCCAGTCGAAGCGGGCCTGCGGGGCGCGGCGGACGGCGGGCAGGACGCGGTGGCTCATCACCAGCACCAGGGCCGCCAGCGGCAGGTTGATCAGGAACAGCCACTGCCAGCCCAGGCCCAGGCGCAGGAGCACGCCGCTGACCACCGGTCCCAGCAGGAAGGCGAGGCCGAACATGGCACCGGTGAGGCCCAGGGCGCGGCCCCGCCGCTCGGGCGGAAACGTCTCGCCAATGGTGGCGCTGGCCACAGGGAAGATGCCTCCCGCCGCGAACCCCTGCACCGCGCGGCCGGCCAGGAGCACCGGGAAGCTCGGCGAGGTGGCGACGACGGCCGAGCCCAGGGCGAAAAGGCCAATGTCCAGCATGTAGACAGGGCGCCGCCCGTACAGGTCCGAGAGCTTGGCCATGAGCGGATTGCCGATCAGGTTGAACAGCACGTAGATGGTAAAGACCCAGGCCAGGCGCCGCTCGTCGACGCCGAACGAGGACCCGATGGGTCGCAGGGCGGGCCCGACGATGGCGATGTCCAGGGCGCCCAGGAAGACCCCGATCAGCAGCACGGTGAGGATGCGGCGCGGGTCCCCGGCGCCGCTGCCACCCGGGGATGCCGCGGCCGGGCGCGGGGATTGCTCTTCGCGCTGTGTCCCGGTTCGTCGCTGCGTCATGGCTGCGTCCACCTCGACACTGGCACCAGTCACCTCGAAACTGGCACCAGTGTATCACGCCCCGCGCCTGCCTGGAGCAATGGCCTACCGGTTGTCCACCGGTCTCCGGTGTCCCCTCACCGGTGGATGACCGGTCAGCTCGAAGCCAGTGCCCTGAGAAAGGCCTCTGCCGCCCCCCTCACGTCCGGCGCCTGCAGCACGGCCGAGGCCACCGCCACGCCCACCGCCCCGGCTTGCCGGACGGCAGGGACGTCGTCCGGGCGGATGCCGCCGATGGCCACCACGGGCAGGCGGGTGGCCTCCACCACCGCCCGCAGGCCGTCCAGCCCGATGACCCGCGAGTCGGGCTTGGTGCTGGTGGAGCGCAGGGCGCCGGTGCCCAGGTAGTCGGCCCCCGCCCGTTCGGCCGCTCGGGCCTCGCCGGGGGTCCGGACGGAGACGCCCAGCAGCCCGGAGGGCCAGAGGCGCCGGGCGGCCTCGGCGGGAAGGTCGTCCTGGCCGAGGTGGACGCCGTCGGCCCCGGCCGCCAGGGCCAGGTCCAGGCGGTCGTTGATGATCAGCAGGGCGTCGT
>DATCKH010000051.1:0-4693 GCA_036562425.1 Thermaerobacter sp.
GCCTACGAGCAGGCGATGGAGTTCGCCCACGGGACCATGGAGCTGCTCCGCGTGGCCCTGGACTACCAGAATGACCGGCAGCGACCCAAGTCGTCGGTGGAAGTGATCCCCGAAGAAGGGACCCGGTCGGCTGCCGCGGCCCTGGGGGCCGGGTCCCCGCTGGTGCTGGACTTCGACGAAGACTCCGAGCAGACCCTGGTGTTCACGGGTCCCGTGCGCCTGCGATTCCGCACCAGCGAGCCCGCTGACGTCTACTACACGCTGGATGGCTCCCGGCCGACCTTCGCCTCGAGCCGCTACGAGGCGGCGGGCGTCCGCGACCGGCCCCAGGAGATCCGGATCCAGCAAACCACCGAGGTCAAATTCTTCGCCGTGGACATGAAGGGGTTGGTGGAGAAGAACTACAACCCCGACGGCAAGGGCCAGAACTACAATAAGCTGCGCATCGTCGTTCTGCCCCAGCCCGAGGGGACGGGTGCCGCGCCGCTCGCACCCGGTGCCAGCAAGGCGCATTCCGGTCAGGAGGAGCGGGCACCAGCAACTGTCCGCCGCTAGGGCAACGAGCTGAGGTCACGGGCTGTGGTAACGAACTGTGCTCACGAACCGTGCCAACGAATTGTGCCAACGAACTGTGGTAACGAACCGCCGGTGGCGAACCGCGGGTGACGAACTGAGGTGGCGAGAGGAGGCTGTGGAGGGGTGTTCCGGCGCACGCCCTGGTTGACACGACTTGCGGCCCTCACCGTCGTCCTTGCCTTGCTGGCCACATTGACCGGTGCCAGCCTGGCGGCTTCGTCCACCCCCGCCGGGGCCCAGAGTGCCTTCGATAACAAGGTTGTCAAGCGGGTCGATGCGGCTCGCGCCATCGAACATGTCCGCGTCTTGTCGGAGGAAATCGGGCCGAGGCCGGCGGGAACCGCAGCCGAGTGGCAGGCAGCCCAGTACATCGCTAGCGTACTGCGAAGGTACGGCTACGATGTAGAACTCCAGACGTTCCCCACACCGGATCAGTACATCGCTACGGTTACGTTGCCGGACGGGACGGCCTGGCAAATGGGAGCCTCGCGGTACGGGTTGATCACGGGCGACCATCCCGTGCGGGGGCCCGTCGTCTTCGCCGGCCGCGGCCTGGCTGATGAGGAGTTCCCCGCTGACGTGAGCGGTAAGGTCGTGCTGATGGAATATGTCGCGTCCGCACGGGACGTGCAGGTGGCCAACGCTGCCGCACGCGGGGCTGCAGCCGTCATCTTGTACAGCACCGTCGGCTCCCGGGGTAACTACGGCTCCGCCTTCTCCCCCTCCCTGTCCACGACGTACGACATACCCATCCTCGGGGCGGCTCTCGTCCAGGGGCAGCAGCTCAAGGACATGATCGCCCGGGGCGGGGTGGAGGTCTCTATCATCACCCGGCACTATGCCAATCTCCAGTCTGTGAACGTGATCGGTTCCCGTCCCGCTTCCTCCGGTGATCCCGACGCCCCGGTGGTCATCGTCAGCTCCCATCTGGACAGTGTCGTGGGCGCCCCCGGGGCCAACGACGATGCCTCCGGCGTGGGCCTCGCGCTGGAGCTGGCCCGCGTCCTGAAGTCGTACAACATCGACAAGGAATTGCGGTTCATCTTCTTCGGAGCGGAGGAGCGGGGTCTCGTCGGTTCCCGCTACTACGTGGAGCACCTGAGTGATGCCGAGGCCGGTCGCATCGTCGGCGTGTTCCAGGCCGACATGGTGGCCACCAGCTATCCCAACGTCACCCACCTGTACGCCATGACGGTGGACGGCGCCACGAACCTCGTGACCGATGCCGCCATGGCGGCCGGTGCCCGCCTGGGGAATGCCAGCATCCTGCCCGGACAGTTCGGATCCAGCGACCACGTGCCGTTCCACTACCGGGGCATCCCGGCGGCCCTGTTCATCTGGATGCGGGTGGACAGCTGGGATCCGCTCGTCTACGACATCGAAAAGGTCTACCACACGCCCCAGGACACCATCGCCGAGAACATCAGTCCCGACCGTATGCAAACGGCCCTGGAAATCATCGGTGCAGCCGTGTTCGACCTGGTACGGAAGGATGTTCCCGCGCTCCACAAGGCGCCGCACAGGTCGGAGGACGCGCAGGCGCGTGTCGCCGCCTGGGCGGCACGGCATGATGACACCGACCCCTACGGTCCCTGACCCGTTGACCCTTTCGGGATCACGAGCCCGTGGGGGAAGCAGCGCGGTGGGAAGCCGGGGCAGCCCGGCAGGAAGCCGGGGCGCCAGCGCCCCGGCTTCCTGCCGCCAGGGCGGCCACCTCCTGTGCCGCCGGGAGCGGCTATCCCCAGCCCAGAAAGCGGCCCCATGGCGGATCATCGCGGCCATTTCGCATCCCCTCCGGACCGGCGGGGGCCGCGGTAAGGCCCGCGATTGTCCGATACCGGGCCATTGGGCGACAATATTTCAAGAGGAGTTACCGGCATTGCTGGCGCTGGGCGCCCGGCGTGCAGCGCAGAGCTTTCGGAAACACTGGGGACCGCGGCCGGCCGGGGATGGGGGTAGGGAGGTCAACAGCATGGCTAGCTTTGTGGGAGGCCTTGTGCGAGAGCCCTGCTCGCGCTACCCCCGTTGCCTCGCCCTGGCGCTGGTCCTTGCTGCAGCCCTGCTGGCAGCGTGTTCCGCCGCGACAACATCCTCGACGAGCGAGCTGATCGCGCGGCCGGCTGAGAACCAGTGGCCCGACGAGTTCTTCCAGGCCTCACTGGAGGTCCAGGAAGCATACCGCTACGCGGTGGCCGACCCGGGCGTGCTCCAGTACATGCCCTGCTATTGTGGCTGCGGAAGCCAGGGCCATACTTCCGCGAGAGACTGTTTCGTCGATGAGGTGCGTGCCGACGGCTCGGTGGCACTCGACCGGATGGGCTTCGGTTGAGGGGTATGCGTCGGCATCGCGCGTGACGCGATGAAGCTGCACGCGAAGGGGAAGTCCCTGCACGAGATTCGCGCCTACATCGAACAGAAATACGGCCAGTTCGGGCCGGGAACGCCGACCCCGCTTCCGCCCCGCCCGGCTTGGCCCGGAACCGCGACGCTCCTTCGCCTGCCGGGCACGGCAACGCACACATGCCGGGTCGCTGCGTAGAGCTGGTACGCCAGCTGCCAACCACTGACGGTGTCGCCGTTCGAATAGCCCCAGTTAGACCTGAGTGTTATCCAAGGTCGTGCGGTCCGGCCGCACGGCCTTGTTTCTTACTATGCACCGCCACCCCGGTGCTCGAGGCCGGAGGTGGCGGGAGAGACGGTACTGGCGGTCGCTGACGGGGTCGGTTGACTGGGTGGAGACGCCCCGTGGGGTGCACCGGCTTACCCTGGCGGCACTCAGGGTTTCCGGGCGATCAGCACGTCCATCGCATGCCGGTGCGGGACGCCGCTGGAGTTGCAGTCGAAGATCACTTCGGTGAAGTACAGGATCTCCCAGTCCCAGTAGTACGAGAGCAACTCGCCGGAGCGGTAGAAGTGCTCGTCCTCGCCCCAGTCCGGGGGTACGGCGATGAACGGCTTCTCGACGAAGGCATTGAAGGCGTGGATGCCTCCCGGCGGGGTCCACTCCTTATAGTTGGCAAAGACCTGCGGCCGCACCGCGGGCGGCAGGTAGGTCAGCGTGCCGCTGGCGTAGACCACGTCGTATGGTTCTTCCAGCCGGAACGTGACGAGGTCGGCGCAGATGGTGTGGACCGTCAGGCCTTCCTCCCGCGCCCAGGCCCGCGCCTTCTCCAGTCCCGGTGCCGAGCGGTCGACCCCCACCGCCGTGAAACCGTGCCGGGCGAAGTGGATCAGGTCCCGGCCCTCGCCGCAACCCAGGTCGATCACGCGCTTGCCGGGGCGCTCCGCCGCCGGGATCAGCTCCACCACCTGCCGGCACAGGTCGTTGGGCTCCCGTCCCCAGTAGAAGCCGGGCTGGCGGTACGCGGCGTCATAATCGAATGCCAAGTGGCATCGCCTCCCCGGTCTCGATTCGGGGTGGAGGGATGGGGCCCTGCCGCCCGCAGTGGCCCAGGCGTTACCGGTTCCCTGGAAGGTCGCCGGTTGACAGCAGCGGTGCCTCGATACAACAATGAACCAAAAGCGTATTAAGGAAATACAATTACTTTTGTATCGCACTTGCGTATCGCTCGACGCGCCCATCATTCCTGAGGGGCGGGAGGCCGGCGCGTACCGGCCCTCTGGGTCGGGCAACGCCATCCCGCGAGGGGGGATGATACCTCATGCCGCTCTTGCGCCCGGATCCCACGTTCTACCCATCGCCCCGGCTGGCGGCGGAAGCGCCGCCGGAACGCCTGGCCTACGTGGCCCTGTTGCGGGCTGACGGCCGGCCCGACGGCTTCGGGGTCGTCGACGTCGACCCGGGGTCGCCGCGTTACGGGAAGGTCGTGCATACGCTCGACTTCCCCTACACCGGCGACGAGATCCATCACTTTGGCTGGAACGCCTGCAGTTCGGCCCTCTGCCCCTACGCGCCGCATCCCCACGTGGAGCGCCGCTACCTTCTGGTGCCGGGGCTGCGTTCGTCCCGAATCTACATCCTGGACACCCGGCCCAATCCCGCCGAACCCCGCCTGGTGAAGATCATCGAGCCCGAGGAAGTGCTGCGGCGGGCCGGCTATTCCCGGCTGCACACCGTCCACTGCGGCCCGGACGGCATCTACATCAGCGCCCTGGG
>DATCKH010000058.1:0-10639 GCA_036562425.1 Thermaerobacter sp.
TCCTCGAACTTGGCCCGCGTCAGGGTCATGTCCAGGTGCTTGGGGCCGCTGGCGTCGGCGGTGATGAAGGGCAGGTTGATGTTGGTGGTCAGCGTGGACGACAGCTCGATCTTGGCCTTCTCCGCCGCCTCCTTCAGGCGCTGGAGGGCCATGCGGTCCTGGCGCAGGTCGATGCCGTGCTCGCGCTTGAATTCCTCCGCCAGCCAGTCGATGATGCGCTGGTCGAAGTCGTCACCGCCCAGGTGGTTGTTGCCGCTGGTCGCCTTGACCTCGAACACGCCGTCTCCCAGTTCGAGGATGGACACGTCGAAGGTACCGCCACCCAGGTCGAACACCAGGATCCGCTGGTCCTCACCCTTGTCAAGACCGTAGGCCAGCGCGGCCGCCGTCGGCTCGTTGATGATGCGCAACACCTCGAGCCCGGCGATCCGCCCCGCGTTCTTGGTGGCCTGCCGCTGGGCATCGTTGAAGTAGGCCGGTACGGTGATGACGGCCTTCTTAACCTCCTCGCCCAGGTAGGCCTCGGCGTCCTGCTTCAGCTTGCGCAGGATCATGGCCGAGATCTCCTCGGGCGAGTAGAGCTTGCCGTCCACCTCCACCCGGGCATCGCCGTTCTCGCCGGCAACCACCTTGTAGGGCACCCGGGCGGCCTCCTCGCGCGCCTCGTCGTAGCGCCGGCCCATGAACCGCTTGATGGAGAAGATCGTGCGTTCGGGGTTGGTGACCGCCTGGCGCTTGGCCACCTGCCCCACCAGCAATTCGCCGTCCTTGGACCAGCCGACCACCGAAGGCGTCACGCGACCGCCCTCGGCGTTGGTGATCACCGTAGGCTCGCCGCCTTCAAGTACGGCGATCACGGAGTTGGTAGTCCCCAGGTCGATGCCGACCACCTTACTCATTGCGAAGTCGCCTCCTCCGCGTCAGCGTTCCGGTCGCCCGCCGACTTCGCCGAAGGGGCGGTCTCCCGTTGGTCGCTGCCGGGCTGCCGCTCGGGTGAGGCCTGCCCGCCGTCGCCCGCCGCCTCCCCTTGCGTGGCCGCGGCCGCCGCCGGGCGGCCGACCGCCACCTTGGTCAGGGCGGGGCGCAGCGTCCGCCCCTGGTAAAGGTAACCGCGCTGGTACACCTCTATCACATAGCCGTCGGGCACGCGGTCCGTCTCCTCGCGGGCGACGGCCTCATGCAGGTGCGGGTCGAAGGGCCGGCCCTCCGCCTCGATGGGCTCCACGCCCACCTGGCGCAAGACGTCCAGGAACTGGCGGTGGACCATGGCAACCCCCTCCTTCAGGGGATCGCCGTCGCGGCCCGCCTGAAGGGCGCGCTCCAGGTTGTCCACGACCGGCAGGAGCATGCGGACGAAATCGCCGACGGCCTGTTCCCGCCAGCGGGCCTGCTCCTGCATCATGCGGCGCCGGTAGTTGGTGAAATCCGCTTGCAGCCGCTGCAGTTGCTCCAGGCGTTCGGCCGCCTGCTGCTCGGCGGCCGCGAGCCGCTCCCGCAGTTCCCGGCACTCCGCTTCCAGGGCGGCGATGCGCTCCTCGCCGGCCCCGGCGGCGACTTCAGCCGCGGCTTCAGCCGCAGGCCCGCCCGCGGCCTCACCCGTGCCGGTGGCCGCCGTGTCACTCGCCTCCGGGATTCCTGCTGCCTTCCCGCCTGCCTCGCCCCGGCCGGTCTCCTCCGGGGCGCTGGCGGCCGCCCCTCCACTCGCGCCGGCGGCCTGCCCGGCATTGGCCTCGTCGTGCTGTCCGTCCTTGTCCTCCGCCATCCCCGCCTGCGACCTCCTCGTGCCGGCTCCGGCCACAAAAAAGCTCCGCCTCCGGGGGCACGGGCCGGGCGGCCTGGCGACCGTCGCCCCGTTCAGCGGACCGACCGATCAAAGGCCTCACTTAGCAGCCGGGCCATCAGCTCGATAAGGCTGGAGATCCGGGCGTAGTGCATGCGCTTGGGGCCAAGAACCGCGATCCGGCCCGCAATCTCCCCGCCTACCCGGTACGAGGCGGTCACCAGGCTGCAGTCGTGCAGGTCCGGGTAGGGGTTCTCCTGCCCGATGGTGATGACCAGTTCCTCGCCTGACTTCTGGCCCAGCAGCTCGCGGACGAGTTCCTGTTGCTCGACCAGGCCGAGCACCGCCTGCGCCCGCCGCAAGTCCTGAAACTCCGGCTGGCGGAACAGCCGCCGCGTGCCCAGGACGTAGATCGGGCGGTCGCTGTCCGGCCCCGGCGGCCGCAGCGCCTCCAGCGCCACTTCCAGCAGCGCGCGGTAGGCGGACAGTTCATCATACAACTCGTGCAGGACGGTGGCCCGTACCTGGGCCAGGGTGCGCCCGGCCAGGCGCCGGGTCAGCACGCTGGAGATGCGCTGCAGCTCGCCCTCGCTGGCCGGCTCCGGCAGCTCTACGAGCCGCTGCTGGACCAGGCCTTCTTCCGTCACCAGGAGCAACAGGGCCCGCCGCTCACTGAGCGGGAGCACCTGCAGGTGCCGGAACGTGACCGGCTCCACATGCGGCGACTCCACCAGCGCCAGGCAATCCGTCGCCTCGCTGAGCACCTGCGCGGTTTGCCGGAGCAAACGCCCTACCTGGTCCACCCGCTGGGCGTAGAGCCGCCGCAGGCGCTCGACCAGTTCCGGCGGGGGCGACACCGCGTCCATGAGCACGTCCACGAAGAACCGGTACCCCCGGTCCGACGGGATCCGGCCGGCCGACGTGTGGGGCTGCTCGAGAAAGCCCATTTCCTCCAGGTCGGCCATCTCGTTCCGGATCGTCGCCGGGCTGACTCCCAGGCCGTACTTTCGCGCCAGCGTCCGGGAGCCGACCGGTTCCGCCGTGTCCACGTAGTCCTGCACGACGGCCTTCAGCACCTGCCGCTTGCGCTGGTCCATGCGGTGTCACCCCCTTTCCCGCCCCTCATCGCGGCCGTCCTCAACCCTGCCATGCCGCCGTTCCCAGCCCCCGGCGGTTCCAGCCGTGCTCTGGGTCATCCCAGGTTCCCCTGCAGCGGTTAGCACTCTCAATCCAGGAGTGCTAACGGTCTTCTTTCAACTTAGCACCGGCCGGTGCCCAGCGTCAACCAACACCGCACCCGCCCGGCGGCCGAAACCCCCGCGCGGGAGCACCTGCCGGGGAGCCCCGGCTGGACCCGTCCGGTAGGCCGGAGCCGGCCCCGGGTGGGCCGGGAACGCGCAGGCCGCGATCCCGGGACCGGCTCAGACGAACCGCTCCAGCACGCTGTTGGCCACAGGAATGGCCTGCTCGCTGAGCCTCAGGCGGCCGTCTTCCCGGACCAGCCACCCGTCCCGCAGCAGGCCGGCGATCTCATCCGGGAACGCTTCCTCGGGGGTCATGCCGAAGCGCGCCGCGAAGCGCCGGCAATCGACGCCTTCGGTCATCCGCAGGCCCAGGATCAGGGTCTCCCGCCGCTCGAGGTCCGGGGCTATGGCCTCCCGCTCGTCCACCGGCAGGCGCCCGGCCATGACCTCCGCGGCGTAGGCCGCCGGGTGCAGCCGGTTGCGGCGCCGCTCCCCGCGCCAGTAGGACCAGGCGCCGGGGCCGGCCCCCAGGTAGGACCCGTTCAACCAGTACACCTGGTTGTGCACCGAGCGGAAACCCGGCCGGGCGAAGTTGGAGATCTCGTACGCCTCGTAGCCGGCCGCCCCCAGCCGCTCCCGCGCCAGGTCGAACATCGCCCGCTCCGCGTCCTCGCCGGGAAGAACCAGCCGCCCCTCGCGCCACCAGCGATGGAAGGGGGTGCCCTCGTGCAACTCGAGCCCGTAGCAGGATACGTGCTCGGGCTCCAGCCGGATCGCCGTGGCCAGGGATTCCGCCCAGTCCGCCAGCGACTGGCCGGGCAAGCCGAAGATCAGGTCGAAGTTCACGTTGTCGAACCCGGCCCGCCGCACCATCGCGTAGGCCTCCAGGAAGTCGCGGAAGGTATGGTCGCGCCCCATGACCTGCAACAGCCGGTCCTGCACGGCCTGCAGCCCCAGGCTGATGCGGTTCACGCCGCCCTCACGCAGGGCGGCCAGCTTGCCGGCATCCAGGGTGCCCGGATTGCACTCGACGGTGATCTCGGCGCCCGGCGCCAGCCGGAAGAGATCGTGCACCGCGGCCAGCAGGCGGGCGAGCTCGGCGGCCTCCAGGATGGAGGGCGTGCCGCCGCCCAGGAAGACGGACACCAGCGGCTTGCCCGCCAGCAGCGGGTCGCCGGCCAGCATGCGCAGCTCGCGCTCCAGCGCGTCCAGGTAGCGTCGCTTGAGGTCGGGATCCAGCAGGTAGGTGTTGAAGTCGCAGTAGTGGCAGCGGTGGCGGCAGAAGGGCACGTGCACGTAGAGGGCCGGGCCGGCGTCCCAGGCGGGCCAGGGGGCGGCGGTGCGGGCCGTCGCCGGCTCGCCCGGGCCCGCTCTCACGATCCCGCCCCCCGGTCGCCGTCCACCCGCAGGACCGCCATGAAGGCCTCCTGGGGGATCTCCACCCGGCCGACCTGCTTCATGCGCTTCTTCCCTTCCTTCTGCTTCTCCAGCAGCTTCCGCTTCCGCGTCACGTCGCCGCCGTAGCACTTGGCCAGGACGTTCTTCTTCAGCGCCCGGATGGTCTCCCGCGCGATCACCCGCGAGCCGATGGCGGCCTGGATCGGCACCTCGAAGAGCTGGCGCGGGATCAGCTCCTTGAGCCTTTCCACCAGCGCCCTCCCGCGCGCGTAGGCCTTGTCCCGGTGCACGATGACGGACAGGGCGTCCACCGGCTCACCGGCCACCAGGATATCCAGCCGCACCAGGTCGGACTCGCGGTAGCCCTCGAACTGGTAGTCCAGGGTCGCGTACCCCTTGGACCGCGACTTCATCTGGTCGAAGAAGTCGTACATGATCTCGGCCAGCGGGATCAGGTACTCCAGCCGCACGCGGCGCGTGTCCAGGTACTCCATGGTGACGAACTCGCCCCGCCGCTCCTGGCACAACTCCATGATGGCCCCCACGTGCTCCTTGGGCGTGAAGATGGAGGCCCGAACGTAGGGTTCGAGAAAGGCTTCGATCCGGTCGCGGGGCGGCAGGTGGGCGGGGTTCTGGATCTCGACCTCCTCGCCCGACCGCAAGCGGACGCGGTAAACCACGCTGGGCGCGGTGGTGATGAGCTCCAGGTCGTACTCCCGCTCCAGCCGCTCCTGGACGATCTCCATGTGCAGCAAGCCGAGAAAGCCGCAACGGAAGCCGAACCCCAGCGCCTCCGAGGTCTCGGGCTCGAAGACCAGGGCCGCGTCGTTGAGGTGCAGCTTCTCCAGCGCCTCCCGCAGCCGCTCGTAATCGCCGGGATCCACCGGGTACAGGCCCGTGAACACCATGGGCTTGGCCGGGCGGTAGCCGGGCAACGGCTCCGGGGCGGGGCGGTCCACGCGGGTGATGGTGTCCCCGACCCGGCAGTCGCGCACGTTCTTGATGCCCGCGGCGACGAAGCCCACCTCGCCGGCCGAGAGCTCGTCCACGGGCACCATGAACGGGCGGAAGGTCCCCACCTGGTCGACTTCGAACTCGGCGCCCGACGCCATCAGGCGTATGCGGTCACCGGGCCGCAGGCGCCCCTCCCGCACCCGCACGTAGGCGATGACACCCCGGTACGCGTCGTAGTGGCTGTCAAACACCAGCGCCCGCAGCGGGGCCTCGGGATCGCCGGTGGGCGGCGGCACGCGCTCCACGATGGCCTCCAGCAGCCGGTCGACGCCGGTTCCTTCCTTGGCCGAGACCAGCAGCACCTCGTCCGGGTCGAAGCCCAGGTCGACCAGCTGCTCGCGCACTTCGTCGGGGCGCGCGGCCGGCAGGTCGATCTTGTTGATCACCGGGATCAGCGTGAGGTTGGCGTCCAGGGCGAGGTAGAGGTTGGCCACGGTCTGGGCCTCCACACCCTGGGTGGCGTCGACGAGCAGCACCGCCCCCTCGCATGCCGCCAGGGCCCGGGAGACCTCGTAGCTGAAATCCACGTGACCCGGCGTGTCGATGAGGTGCAGCACGTACTCCGTGCCGCTGGCAGACCGGTACACCATGCGCACCGCCTGCATCTTGATGGTGATGCCGCGCTCGCGCTCCAGGTCCAGCATGTCCAGGACCTGGTCGCGCCGCTCGCGCTCGCTGATGGTACCGGTGTACTCCAGCAGGCGGTCCGCCAGCGTGGACTTGCCGTGGTCGATATGGGCGATGATGCAGAAATTGCGGATGCGCGACTGGGGCACCCGCGCCGCCACGGCATCGTTCATAGGCCGAGCCAACCTCTCACTCCCGCTGGGATTTCGACCCGTCCCCACGTGCAGGAAGTCCCCCGCCGGCCGCCACCAGGGCGGGGAACCGTCTCCGATTATACCGCGATGTTCCGGGTGGTCGAGCGGTCCCGGCCCCGGGCGCGCGCCGGGCGCGGGGTCGACGGCCGGATCCACGAAAGAGGGCAGGGTGGCTGGTGGCCACCCTGCCCGGGGAGGTATCATGCGCCGGACGTCATGCTCGCCGGCGACCGCCGGGTTATGCTTGCGGCTCGCCTTCGCCGCCCGCGCCCTCCGGCCGGCCGGGCTGCACGCCCAGGGCCTGCCAGATGGCCGACCACAGGTGGTCGTCGGGCACCGCACCCTCGACGGCGACGCGGTCGTTGACCACCGTCTTGGGTACCGCGAACACCTGGTACCGCCGGGCGAGATCGGGGTAGGAACTGGCCTCCACCGCCTCGGCGGTCACCAGCGAGCTCGCCAGCGCCAGGTTGATCGCGGAGCGCACGGCCCGCGGGCAATGCGGTCAGGTCGGCGTGAAGAAGACCCGCAGGTGAACGGGCTGTCCTACCTCATCGAGATAAGCAAGGGCCTGGGACAGCCGGTCGCCCGCGGTCCCCGCCTCGCCGGCCGCCTGCGCGGCGCCGGCTTCGTCCGCGGCCGCGGGCCGCGACGAGTCGATCAGCGTTTCGACCAGCGTGGCGAATTCGTAGCCGAAGGGCGGCCCAACGAAACGCACGCGGCCGCCGGCTCGCCCGTGAATGACCACGGCGGGTGCGCGTTCCACACCCATCTGCCGCGCCAGCTCGCCTTCCCGATCGATGTCCCGGACGTGAACGCGCAGCGAGGGAGCCAGTTCCGCCAGCTCCCTCATGAGCTGGACCGTCTCCTCGCACCCCGGACACTCGCGGCCGGGGACGAAGAGACGCGTGTCGCGCGTGAAGACGTCGACATCCACGGGCTCCGCCAGCGCCTGCAGCCGCTCTTGCAGGACCTTGCGCTCTTCCGGGCGGATCAACGCCATCAGGCGACGCCTCCTCTACGGGCCACCGGGGAACCGGTGCGCGGCTCCGCTCCGACCGCCAGGCGGGGCCCGGGGCCGGGTGGGAGCCACGGGCGCCCGTCGTGCCCCGGCGGGCGCCCGCGCCAGCACGTCCCCGGCAGCCTCTGCCTCCAGTATAGCCCGCCCGTACCCCGCGCTCATCCCGGCCGCCGGCCAGCCGCCCCTCGGCCGGCCCCCGCCCGGGCCCCACCCGCCAGCAGTGCGGAGCCTTGACACAGCCCTGGCCCCGGGCGCCGCCACGGGCGCGGCCCCGAGGCGGGCATGGGCGTGATGCCGGGGAACCACCCGCGGCGACGACCCGCCGGGTCACCGCCCCGGCGGCTGGACGCCGGGCGGGCAGGCGAAGGGCTGGCCCCGCTTGGGGACGCGCCCCTGCTCGATGACGGCAGCCAGTCCCTCCCCCAGCATCTCGGCACTACGCTCCGCTTCCTCGGGCGTGTTGCCGTACCCTCCGATCTCGACCAGCACGGCACCGGGGCGGACGTGCTGGTTGTACCGGTTGTCGGACACCAGCACGCCCCGGACCAGCCCGGGATGGCGCCGGTTGAGCTCGCGGACGATCCACTGGACGAAACAGTAATTCTTGTGCCACTCCGGGTGATCCAGGCGCCGGTTCGTCCCGACCACGAACAATACGGTGGCCACGCGCTGCCCCCTCACCGTGGTGACGGTCCGGTCACGACCGATGCCGTCGCGGTGGATGTCCAGGACCACGTCCACGCTCGGGTAGCGGTCCAGCACCCCCTTGCCGCCTCCGGTGAGGGCCGCCAGCGAGCGCTGGTAGTTGCCAATGCGCGTCACCCGCTGGCCGTCCCGGTCGAACACCTGCTTCAGGTGCACGGTACCGATCCCCCGGCGCTCCAGCACGCTCTGCACCACGGTGCCGGCGCCGACCACGCTGGAGCCGGGATCGTTGGTGAAGGCCTGCACGGCGGGATCGAACTCCGCACTCACCGGCACCGCACCTACGTAGGCCTCGCTGGTGTGGGTGTGATAGATGAGCACCCGTGGTTGATCGCCCGTCACGGCCAGTTCACCGCCGGCCTCCCCGCCGCCGGCCTCGGGGCGCACCCGCGGCAGTCCCCCGGCCAGCACCGCCGGCGGGGCCAGTTGCCCGATGGCGGGCCCGCCTTCTTCTTCGAATTCTTCCAGGACCTCCAGCGCCTGGGCGGCGGGAAACTGGGCCGCGACGATGGAAAGCGGCTCGTCCAGGCGAATCCCCACCAGCCGCTCCATGACCCGCTCCGCCAGCTCGCGGCCCAGGTCCACGCCGGTCATCTCGTCCCCCGGCGGGGTCATCTCGCCGGCGCCGGGCAGCGCGGCGGTGAGGGCGGCCCGCCATCCCCACACGCGCTCCCCCAGGGCCTGCCACAGGTCGGGCCTGGCCTCCCGCCTCGCGGCCGGCGCGTTCCCCGTGGTGCCCGCACCGCCGGTGGCCGCGTCCCCGCCGGCGTGCTTGTCGCCGCCAGGCCCTCCGCCGGCACCGGCCAGGGCGGGCACGGCTTCTTCGCCGCCGGCGACGCCGCTCGGCCCGGGCTGCCCGGGCAGGGTACGGCTCAAGCCGGCCAGGAAGAGGAAAACGGCCAGCACGACGGCCAGATACGCGGCCGCCACGGTCCGGGCGCTCGGCCGCGGCCCGCCACGGCTCCCGTCAGGGCCTGTCCCCCGTAAAGGCACGATGCTCCGCTCCGGCTGGCCGTCACCGGCCGCCGGGTGCTGGCCGGTTGTCACCGCGCCCTGACCGGCTTGTCCCACCGGCGCTGATCCCGCCAGGGCGGCCGGTTCCCTCCCCGGGCCAGGCTCGCCGGCGCTGGCCGGCCGCCGGGTGCCGGTGCTGGCGGCGCCCGCACCGCTACGGCCCGTTCCGGGGCCCGCGGCACCCGCCTGGCCCCGTAACGGGAGCCCGCCCGGCGCGGTGCCGGTGGTCGACGTACCTGGGCGCGGGCTGCCAGCGACCGCTCCGGGTTCCCCCCTTACCGGCCGGATCCGGATCTCGTGGGCCCGGTCCTGCCGCCCGCCAGCCACGGCGCCGCCCGCGTCCCGGCCGGCCGGTGGGGGCGGCGGCGCGGGCGCTTCCCGTGCCGGTGCTGCCCGGCCCCTGGCAGGCGCTGCCCGGTGCCAGCGCGCGGCCGGCCCCACCGCCGGCTCCCGCGGGGGCTCCTGCGGCGGTCCCTGCCGCGGCCCGCTGGAGCGTCCCGCGTCCCCCGTACCCGTCGGAGGCTGCCTCCCAGGCATGCAGCGTCCCTCCCATCGCCCTCGCTGCACACCCTATGCGCGCACCCGGCGGGTCATGTCCCCCGTGGCGGCACCGCCCGCCCGCAGCCAGCGCAAGCCGGTCGGGTGCTGCGGAGCAAAAAAAAGACGCCCCAGACCCTCTGGGCCGGGGCGGGAGCGCGCTACCGGCGTCCGGCCCTGCCGGGGCGTGGCGAACCCGTTGCGCCCGACGTCAGCGCAACGCCGTCGGCACGAAGGCGTCCACGATGCCGATGACCAGGGACGCCAGCAGCGCGCCGATGATGGACACGCTCATCCCCGGGACGATGAACTGGACGGCATAGATCACCACCGCGGCCGTGAGGAAGCCGACAAGGCCTCGCGCCTGCGGCGAGATGTTGCGGCCCAGCAAGGCTTCCACCAGCCAGCCGATGGCCGCGATCGCCACGGCCGCCAGGAGGGCGTTGAAGAACCCCATGATCTCGAAGCCGGGGATGAGGAAGCCAACGAGCAGCAGCACGATGGCTGAGACGATGAAGCGGATGATCGCACCGATCAGCAAGCTTGATCGCTCCTTCCGCCCGATCGATCCGTGGATCACCCGTAGGCTAACCCTTCCCGTTCCGGGATATACCGGGCGGAAGGACGCCTCACCTCACACCCTGCCGCCGCCGGCGCCACAGGGGGCTGCCGCCGCGGGCACGGGCAAGGCTAGCACGCGCCTCCTGAGGGGAACCCCGCCTCCACAGCCCGGCGGGCCACCGTGAGGGCAGCCACCCCCGCCGCGAGAGGCGCCAGGGGCTGTCCCCGGCCGGCCGCGGCCCGGAGCAGCGCCCGGAACCCCGCCCGCACCATCTCGCGGTATGCCTCCTGCCGGTCGGGCAACCGGGCGGATACCCGCACCGCGCCGCCGGGGACGGGCATCACCTGCAGCAGGGGGTCGCCTTCCAGCGCCGCCCGGGCCGCCGGGTCCAGGCGCAGCTCGCCCTCCAGCCGCTCCGGGATCCAGCCGGAGATGCGGATCCACCCGTTCCGGAAGCCCAGCTCCCGCACCTGGTGTTCCTGGCCCTCCGGCCGCACGAAGGCGTGGTAGAAGGTGGCCACCAGGTGCCAGCGCGCGCTTCCG
>DATCKH010000059.1:0-6486 GCA_036562425.1 Thermaerobacter sp.
CAACGCGGACTCGTGAACCCCGCCAGGCCCGGAAGGGAGCAACGGTAAGCGAGACACCGCGTGTGCCGCGGGGGAGCCGAGCCGGAGCCCACGGTCCGGCCGGCGCCCGGGCGCGGGCGTCGACGACGGGTGCACGGCCAGATTTTGCGACCGGGGCGACGGCGAAGCGACGCTGTCGCCCCTTTTTCGTCCCGCGGGCAATGGTGCGGCGGCCGTGCAGGAGGGTTGACCGTGAGCCGGCCCTATCAGGCGCTATACCGCACGTGGCGTCCCCAGCGCTTTGACCAGGTGGTGGGCCAGGAGCACGTCGTGCGCACGCTGCAGAACGCGCTGCGCAGCGGGCGGATCGCCCACGCCTACCTCTTTGCCGGGCCGCGCGGCACCGGCAAGACCTCGGTGGCCAAGCTGCTGGCCAAAGCCGTCAACTGCGAGTCGCCGGAAGGAACCGAGCCGTGCAACCGGTGTGACATCTGCCGGGAGATCAACGACGGCTCCACCATGGACGTGCTCGAGATCGACGCGGCTTCCAACCGCGGCATTGACGAGATCCGGGAGTTGCGCGAGCGCGTCCGTTACGCGCCGGCGCGGGCGCGGTACAAGGTCTACATCATTGACGAGGTGCACATGCTCACCACCGAGGCCTTCAACGCCCTCCTGAAGACGCTGGAGGAACCGCCGGCCCACACCCTGTTCATCCTGGCCACCACCGAACCGCACCGTATCCCGGCCACGATCATCTCCCGTTGCCAGCGGTTCGATTTCCACCGCCTGGCTCAGGACCAGATCGTGGCCAGGCTGGCGGACGTATGTACCGCCCTGGGTGTCGAGGCCGACCAGCGCAGCCTGCGGCTGCTGGCGCGCCATGCCGACGGGGGGCTGCGGGACGCCCTGAGCATGCTGGACCAGTGCCTGACGCTGGCCGGGGATCGCCTGGAATACGACCTGGTGGCGGACCTGCTCGGCCTCGCTTCCGATGAAACCATGCTCGCCCTCGTCCGTGCCGCGGTCCGCGGCGACCTGGCGGCGGGCCTGCAGGCCATCGCGGACCTGGCCGCCCAGGGGCGTGACCTGGCCCAGGTGTTGCGGGACTGGCTCGCATGCTGGCGGGATCTGCTGGCCGTGCGGCTGGGCCTGGGGCCGGGCGAGCTGCTGTACGCAAGCTCCGAGGCCCTGGAGGAACTGCGCGGGCTGGCCCGCGAGCTCGATGAGACGGCAGCACTGGCCTGCTTCGATGTACTGGCGGAGGCTGAGTCCCTGCTGCGATGGAGCGGGCAGCCCCGGCTGGCCCTGGAAAGCGCGCTGATTCGCGCCATCCAGCGGCTGGCCGCGCGGGAGCCGCGGGAGTCCGGTGCCAACCCCCTGCCCCCCGGGGCGCGGGACGAATCAGCGGCCGCCGGTGAGCCCGTGCCGGCGACCACCCCGGGCTCCACGGCGCCCGCCACCCCGAGGGCGGGGGCGGAGATGGCCGGGGAGGAGGTCGAAACCGGCAGTAGCCCCAAGGCCGGAGCGGCTACGGCCGCACCGGCCGGCGGCCATCCGGCCGAGCGCCTGGTGGCGGAGTGGGACCGGTTCCTGGCCTCCCTGCGCCGGCGCCGGGAATTTACCGCCCTGCACGCCCTGCTGCGCTGGGCCGGCCGGCCCCGGCGCGCCCAGGACGGGGTGGAGGTACCCTTTGAGCAGCCGGGGATGGCGCGCACGGCCGAAGCCAAACTGGGCCAGCTGCAGCGGGCCATCACCGAGTTTCTCGGCACCAGCGTGCCCGTGCGCGTGGTATCGGCGGCCGGTACGGCCGGACCGGCGCGCGCGCAGGCGCCAGGGGACTCTTCAGGTCCGGATAAGGGCGCAGGGGGAGGCCGCCGGCGGGGGCCCGCACAAGGAGCCGCACGCCAGCCCGGCGGGGAGGCGCCGGCCGCCGGCGGCGGGGATGGGGAGCGCCAGGCTGCCCAGCCACCCTCCCCGGAGCCAGATGACGCCATGGGCGGGACCGGAACGATATCGCCGCGGCGACCCCAGAGCGCCGGCGCGCTCGGGCCGGGAACGGCGGCGGCCGGCGAGTCGTCCGGGCCGGCGCCGCAGGACAGGGAGCAGGGCGCCGGCGGCCGGACACGGCGCGACCCCAGCAGGAGCGATGATCCGGCCGGCGCCCCTGGTGCGGGTGCGCCATCCCAGCTCTCGGGGATGGCATCTCCGGCGCGCAAGACCGGCGAACCCGTGAAAGGCGGGACTCCGGAGACGGGTGGGCCCGCAACAGGCGGGACGGCAGCGGGTGACGAATCCCCGCCCGAGAACGATCCCATCCTGGCCCTGGCGCGCGAGCTGTTTGGCGGCGAGTGGGTGGACGTGAAGGAGGAGTGGCGCCGTGAATTTCGCGAACATGGGGAAGATGCTGAAGCAGATTGAGCGCATGCAGCAGGAGATGGCGCGCCTGCAGGAAGAGCTGGGCCGCCGCACCGTCGAGGCGACGGCGGGCGGGGGTATGGTGAAGGCGGTGATGAACGGGCACCAGCAGCTGGTCCGGCTGGAGATCGCGCCGGAGGCCGTGGATCCCGCCGACGTGGAGATGCTCCAGGACATGATCGTCGCCGCCGTCAACGAGGCGGGCCGGAAGGCCCAGGAGATGGTGCAGGGAGAGATGGCTAAGCTCACGGGAGGCCTGAACCTGCCCAAACTCCCGGGCCTGCCGGGTTTCTGAGGAGTGCGAGCCGGCCGTGCAGCACGCACCCGCCTTTGCTCGCCTGATCGCCGAGCTGGAGAAACTGCCCGGGATCGGCCCTAAGACGGCTCAGCGGCTGGCCTATCACTTGCTGTTCCGGCCGCAGGAGGAAGTCCGTGCCCTGGCCGAGGCGATGGTGCGGGCCCGGGCCAGCGTGCGCTATTGCAGCGTGTGCGCCAACCTCACCGACCGCGACCCTTGCGCCATCTGCCGCGATCCCGGCCGGGACCCGCGGGTGATCTGCGTCGTGGAACAACCGCGTGACGTGGCGGCCATGGAGCGGGCGGGGGAGTTTCGCGGGCGCTATCACGTCCTTCACGGTGTGATCTCCCCCATGGACGGGATCGGCCCGGACGAGTTGCGCGTGCGCGAACTCCTGGAACGGCTGCGGCAGGACCCGCCCGTCGAAGAGGTCATCCTCGCCACCAATCCAACGGTTGAAGGCGAGGCGACCGCCCTGTACCTGGCCCGCTTGATCAAGCCGCTGGGGCCCCGGGTCACGCGTATCGCCCGCGGTGTCCCCGAGGGAGGCGACCTGGAGTACGTGGACGAACTGACCCTGGCCAGGGCCTTGCAGGGGCGCCAGGAGATCTAGCCGCGAGGCCCGTCCGCGTCCCCAACGGCGCCGGTTCCTCCACCGGCGCGCCGCCACCGGCGGGTCGCTCCGTCGCCGCTCCCTCCCGTTTCCTCGGGGGGCGTACGCTGGCCCCGGCCGTCCCGGTCCCGCGGCTCGCGCGACACCCCGTTTTCCTTCATTCGTTCATTCCTTCGGCCATTCGTTTATTCATGCGGCACTCCCCCTGCTGCGCTCGGTGTCATCCCACGGTACAGCCCTGAGCCCTTCTTAGGTAAGCGCTTGGGTCAGCGCTTGCCCCATCCAGGCCGCGCCCGCGTGCGGCCGTACCGGTGCCCGGCCGGCCATGGCTGTCGTGCCTCCCCCCTATTCACCTCCGAGGTTCCGGGGCGCCGTCGATCGGCCGCGGCACGCGGATTGGATGCCGCCTCCATCGCTTTCCGCACGGATTCTTTTCCGGCCGAACGGATTCCGCGCTCAAGAGAAATCCACGACCTGCATACCCTAGGACAGGGATACCGGCAAAGGGGGCGTTTGCACATGGGCCACCGCTGGCGCCGCTGGCTGCGCGTGCTGACCGCCCGGTCCGGGCCGGCTGTGGACAGGGCGGGAGCGTCCCACCGCCTGGCCGGGCGTGGTGGCATCGAGGCGGGAGACGAGACCGACTTTGACTGGCTTGCGGCCGTGGACCAGGCCCGTCGCGACTGGGAACACGCCCGCCGCTACTTTGAAAGCGTCACCGACGAGGACCTGGTCGACCAGGCGATCCACCTGGTCAGTGCCGCCGAGAAGCGGTACGCCTACCTCCTGAAACAGATACGACGGCGGAGCGTCCAGGAATACCCGGCCGGCGCGGGCGACCCGAACGCATCCCAGCGGGTGGCGCGCTGAGAGCCTCCGCGGGTGAAGGGAACCCGCTGCACCGGTCACGCCGGGGGCCTAACGCGGGCGAGCGGTCCGGAAGCAAGACTGGGGGGAAGGCCGTGGGCAGCGCCACCTGGCCCGCACCGGCCATGGCCGGTGCGGTGCTGGCGGGCATCGCCCTCATCATCCTGACCTGGCGGGTCGCCGGTGCGCGCGACCCCGCCGCGGCCGTGCGGCGCCTTGCGGGGGACATGCTGGTGGGAACGGTGTGGATCCTGGCCGTTAATCTGGCGGCGTCACCCGCCGGCCTGCACGTGGGCTGGAATCCCCTGGCCGCCCTCATCGCCGGCGCCCTCGGCCTGCCGGGGGTGGCGGCGATGGTGATCCTGCGTGCCACGGCCATGGCGCTTCCTTGACGCTGCCAGGCGGCCTCTGTTACGATACCGCCGCCGGCCCGGCGCCCGGCCCGGCGTAGACCTGCCGGCGCACCAGCGCCGGGCGCGGGGCGAACGCGAGCAACTCGAGGAGGCGCGTGCATGGCCGAGCGGGTGCGCGTGCGTTACGCGCCGTCGCCGACGGGGTACCTCCACATCGGCGGCGTCCGCACCATCCTGTTCAACTGGCTGTTCGCCCGCAAGCACGCGGGTCGTTTCGTTTTACGGTTCGAAGACACCGACGTCGAGCGTTCCCGTGACGATCTGATCCAGCCGATGCTGGACAGCATCCGGTGGCTGGGCCTCGACTGGGATGAAGGGCCCGATGTGGGTGGTCCTTACGGTCCGTACCGGCAGTCCGAGCGGCTCCACCTGTACCGCGAGGTGGTGGAGCGCCTGCTGGCGGAGGGTAAGGCGTACTACTGCTATTGCACGCAGGAGGAACTGGCTGCCGAGCGCGAGGCCGCGCGCGCGGCCGGCCGGCCGGCCGTGTACAGCGGCCGGTGCCGCCATCTCACCGCCGCGGAGCGCGCCCGCTTTGAGCGCGAGGGGCGCCGGCCGGTGGTGCGCCTGCGCGTGCCCGACGAGGGTGAGATCGTCGTCGAGGATCTGGTCAAGGGCCGCGTAACGTTCCCGGTCGCCCAATTCGGTGACCCGGTGCTGGTTCGTCCCGACGGCATGCCCGTGTACAACTTTGCCGTCGTGGTAGACGATCACCTGATGGAGATCACCCACGTGATCCGCGGCGACGAGCACCTGTCCAACACGCCCAAGCAGCTCTTCGTCTACCAGGCCCTGGGGTGGGAGCCGCCGCACTTCGCCCATGTGCCCATGATCCTGGCCCCGGACCGGACCAAGCTCAGCAAGCGCCATGGGGCGGTGGCGGTGGACGAGTACCGCCGCCAGGGGTTCCTGCCCGAGGCGATCCTCAATTACGTGGCGCTGCTGGGCTGGTCGCCCGGCGACGACCGGGAGATCCTGAGCCTGGACGAGATGATCGACCTCTTCGATCTCTCCCGCGTCTCCCACACGGCTGCCATCTATGACGTCGAGAAAATGGCGTGGATGAACGGGCACTACCTGCGCGAGGCCGACCTGGACCGCGTGGTGGATCTAACCGTGCCGCGCTTGCGAGAGGCCGGCCTCATCCACGAGGAGCCGGAGGGCGCGGAGCGCCAGCGGGTGCGCGCCATTGTGGATGCCGTCCGCCAGCGCGTGCGCACGCTGGAGGAACTGGTGGAAGCCAGCCGCTACTTCTTCGCCGACTTCGACACCTATGAGGAGAAGGGCGTGCGCAAATACTTCGACCGGGACGACAGCATCGCCGTCCTCGAGGCGGTTCGTGACGCGCTGGCCCGGGTCGAGCCCTGGACGCAGGAGGCGATCGAAGCGGCGCTGCGGGAGCTGGCGGAGCGCCTCGGCGTCGGTACCGGTCGCGTGTTCCACCCGACGCGCCTTGCCGTCTCCGGCCGTACCGTGGGGCCGGGCGTCTTTGACGTGATCTGCTGGGTCGGCCGGGAGCGGTGCCTGGAACGCATCGATCGCGCGCTGGACTTCATCCGCGCCCGCCGCGAAGCGGCCGGGGCGGCCGGCACCGCCCAGGCGTGATGGCCTGGCCGGCGCGCCATTCCGACGCGGAGGAAAGGCGCTGCCGGGTGGCGACGGTGATGAGGTTGTCACCCGCCAAGGCGCATGCTATAATGCGAACTGCGCCCGGCGGGGCGCCAAGCGGTAGCCGGTTTGATAGCCGGCAACAGAATAGTGGGGATTGGGGTAACGGCAGCCCGCCAGGTTCTGGCCCTGGTAGTCCAGGTTCGAATCCTGGATCCCCAGCACGAGCCCCGTTCGTCTAGCGGCCTAGGATACCGCCCTCTCACGGCGGAGACACCGGTTCGAGTCCG
>DATCKH010000067.1:0-28384 GCA_036562425.1 Thermaerobacter sp.
GTCCCGGTACCGGCGGACGAATTCCAGCATGTCCTGTTTCTTCTTGTCGTGAGCGATCAATGCCACGCGCATGCGCGCGTCACCTCCTGAAGGCGGGCCGCAAGCGGCAGGGGTGCACGCCCTGCCGGCCAGCCGCGGACTCCTCACCGTTTTTAGCCTTATCACAGGTTGCACGGGCTTGGGCAACGCGGGTGCGGGCGGAACGTCAACCCGGCAGGGAGGGTCGCGCCGGCCGGGAAGGAGCGGCAGCCGTCCAGGCGATGACGGCCACCGCCAGGCCGGCGGCGAGCCACGCCGCCATGCGGGCGGCGAGCCCGGGCCCCAGCAGGCTGCCCAGGCCGTCGCTGATCCAGAGCGTGGCGAGGCCCGCACAAGATGGGAGCAGGACCCAGCCGAACACGTCCGGGCGCGTGCCCGTGCGCCAGAGGACGAAGGCCAGGTTGCCGCAGCCGGCGACGGCCACGTCCGCCATGACCGCCAGGCAGACCATGCGCACCGCATCCTCGGGTGCGAGCCCCGGCCGGATGGCCAGGGCCAGGATGGCCACGCGGGTGGCCGCCGAGGCCAGGTCGACGAGCATGGGTTCCAGCGGGCGCCCGAGCCCGCGCAGCACGGCGGCCGACACCTGGTCGGTGTAGAGAAGCAGGGCGGCGGGGGCGATCCAGGCCGCCAGGCGGCCGGCCCCGGGGTAGTCGCCGGCGGTCTGGCCGGGAAAGATCAGCCGCGCCAGAAGCTCACCCTCCCGCGCAAACAGCACGGCCGCCAGCACACCCAGGTGCAAGGAGATGGTAACGCACCGCCGCACCTGGCTGCACAGGCGACCCGGGTCGTGCTCGGCGCCCGCCACGGCGGGGACGATGGCCGCGGCCAGGGCACCGCTAAAGACCGTGGGCAGCAGCAACAGGGGGGTCGCCAGGCCGCTCAGCTCGCCGTACACGGCCAGCGCCTGGTGGACGGTGAGCCCGGCCTGCACCAGGCGCGTGGGGATCAAGGTGACCTCGATCAGGCGGGCGGCCGAGAGCAGGACGCGCTCTAGGGTGGCGGGCCCGGCCAGGGTGATGACCTCCCAGAGGGTGGGCCGGGCGGCGGCAGCTTCCCCTTCGCCGTTGCCCCGTTCCTGCCCGGAATCGCCACCCGCCCCGGGTTCCCCGACTTGACCAGCCACCACTCCGCCATCGCCCCCGCCGTGCCCGGTCATGTCCCGGACGAGGCGCCGGTACCACCACTGGGTCAGGGAGAAGCCGACGGCCTCCCCGGCCACCAGCAGCAGGATCAGCACTACCAGCGGGGCCAGGGGCAGGCGGCCGCCCAGCGCCAGGACCAGGGCCAGGGCGCCCACCCGCACCACCTGCTCCGCCAGCTGGGCGAGCACGATCAGCATGGACCGGTCGGCTCCCAGGAAGAACCCGCGGACCACCGCCGAGAGCGCCGCGAACACCAGGGCGGGGAGGAACCAGACCAGCGGTACGGCACGCCGTGCCTCCTGCCAGCCCGGCCCCGGCGGTGTCCAGCCCGTCAGGAGCAACCAGGCCGCCGGCAGCGTCACGCCTGCCGCCGCGAACCAGGCGGTGCGCGCGATCACCGGTGGCAGGGCGGGGTGCCGGGCCCCGCTGCGGGCGGTGACCCGGGCCACGGCGTCGGGCAGCCCCGCCACCACGGGCGTGAGCAGAGAGAAATAGAGGGACATGGCCAGCTGGAACAGGCCGAGCCACGTGGGGCCCAGGAACCGTCCCAGCAGGACGCGGTATCCCAGGCCGAGAATGCGGTTGATCAGGTTGCCCCCCGTGAGCCAGAGGGTGGAGCGGACGACGCTGCCCATGACGATCCCCGCCTTGTCCTGGCGGGCGCCTCACGGGCGCCCTGCGCGCGCCTGGCGCCGCTGGCGCACGGTAATGGGTATGCAGGGAGGGCGGGGTGTCATCAGGACAGGACGCCGGGACCGGAACGAGAGCCAGGAGACATGACAAAGGGCTGCGGCCTGCTGGTGCAGGCCGCAGCCCGGAAAGGAAACGCCACCGGCAGCGGGGTGACCGGCCGGTGGCGGCGCGGCGATCCTCAATTCTTTCCCAAAAGCTGGTGGCCCTTCACCAGCGCTCGAGACGGGCGTCCCGCAGCTTCTTTTCCGATTGCTTGAGAAAGTCGGCCAGCTTGCGCTCGAAGTCCCGGTTATCGCGCCGCGGCCGGCGTCCACCGTCGGGCGGCGCTGGCTGCGTCTGCTTGATGGACAGGGCGATCTTGTTGTTGGCCTCGTCGATGCGCAGGATCTTGACCTTCACCGTGTCGCCCACCGACAGGTGGTCGCTGACGTTTTCCACCCACCCGTACGCGATCTCCGAGATGTGAACCAGCCCGGTGCGCCCGTCAGGCAGTTTCACGAAGGCGCCGAAGCCGGTGATGCCGTCCACCGTGCCCTCGACGATGTCGCCGACCGAATATGCTTCCGCCATGCCCAGCCTCCTACCCGCTAAGATGTCAATATTATCGCATATCGGCGGCCGAAACTGAAGCAGGAGCGCCGGGCGGGCAAGCCCACCGTGGCGCTCGGCGGCCCGCACTCCGGAAGTGTCCGGGGCCCGTGACCCCCCGCGCCTCACGCCCTGCCCGGCCCGTCTTCGTCCTTCTCGTCCCCCGCCCGGGCCAGTACGCGCCGGTAAAGCGCCTCATACATCGGCACGATCCGCCCGGCGTCAAAGCGCTCGCGGGCACGTGCGGCGGCCGCTGCAGACATCCGCCGGTACCGCACCGGGTCCGAGAGCAGTTCGATGGCGGCGCGGGCCATGGCCTCGGTGTCCTCGGGGAAGAACAGGAAGCCCGTGACCCCGTCCTCCACCACCTCCGGCAGGCCGCCGACGCGGGAGGCGATCACCGGCACGCCACAGGCCATGGCCTCCAGGGCGGCCAGGCCGAAAGCCTCGTTACGGGAAGGGAGCAGGAACAGGTCCGCGGCGGCCAGCACCCGTCCCACGTGGGTATGCTCTCCCAGGAACACGACCCGGTCGGCCACGCCGAGGACGCGCGCCCGGTGGGCGCACCGGTCGACGTCGGGGCCGTGTCCCACCAGCAGCAGGCGCGCCGGCAGGCGGCGGCACACGCGAGCGAACACGTCGATCACCGCCAGCGCATTCTTGGCCGGGCGGAAATTGGACACGTGCACCAGGACGAACTCCCCCGGCGCCGCCAGCCGCTGCCGCAGTTCCGGGTCGGGGCGCTGCCGCGGCGGGTGGAACACCGCCGGATCGAAAAAGTTGGGGATCACCTCCAGCGGCCGCTGGATGCGGAAGGCCGCCAGCGTCTCGTCCCGCAGGTACCGGGAGACCACCGTGACCGCGTCGGAAGCGTTGATGCTGAACTCCACGATCCGTTGGAAGGAAGGGTGCGTTCCCAGCAGGGTGATGTCGGTCCCGTGCAGGGTCGTCACCACCCGCAGGCGGGCGCGGGGCCCCAGGAGCGCCCGCGCCAGGAAGGCGGCCGTGGCATGAGGAATGGCGTAGTGCACGTGGAGCAGGTCCAGGTCGTGTTCTTCCGCCACCTGGGCCATCTGGTTGGCCAGGGCCAGGTCATAGGGCGGGTAGGTGAATAGCGGGTAAGACGGAACCTCGACGGGGTGGAACAGGATGCCGCGCCGGGTCAGGTCCAGCCGGAACGGCACGTCATGGGCGATGAAGTGCACTTCATGCCCCCGGGCCGCTAGCTGGTGGCCGAGTTCCGTGGCCACCACCCCGCTGCCCCCGGATGAAGGATAGCAAGTGATGCCAATGCGCAGCGGCCGGCTCGTGGTTCCGGCCTCGCCAGCGGGGCCGGGCCTCTCCCCGTCGCGCGGCCGCGGCGCTGCTTCCCGGCCGGTTCCTCCCGCGGGCGGGCGGTCCTTTTCCCGGTTCACGCGACAACTCACCCCGCCGCTGGCTCCCGGTATGGTTACGCCCTGGATGGGACTGCGGTGACGCGGCCTGGCCGGCTGCGTGCCGCGGCCAGGGGCCGCCGTCTAATGCCGGGTGCGCGGCCGCCGACCAGCGACCGGTGGCGCCGTACCGCCTGGTCGCCGCCCGGTCCGCGACCGCGTCCCGGCCGCTCTTCCCATTGACTAGGATATCGACGCCGGGGGCAGCAGGTCCGTGAGGCTGGCCACCCGCGGCGGCCGGTTCCTCAGGACGAACCCCTCCGCGTAGGCCGCACCGACGAGGCTCCCGAAGTACCGGTCCCGCGCCTCGATGGCGGCGAGGAAGGAGGGGTGGTTGATCGCGGTCGGGGCCCCGCCCGGCCCAAACTGGCTGGCGTGGGCGGCAATGGCTCGCCGCTTGGTTTCGTACACGTCGCTGACGTCGATGACGAAGGTCGGCGGGACCGTGTCGTTGATGAAATAGGCGGCGGCCAGCTCCACCCGGTGCGGGGGCAGGCCGGCGTCGTAGCGATGGAGGCCCGCCGCGAAGAGGGCGCGGTCGATGAGGAGGGCGGCGCCGCCGTGGTCCGGATTGCGGTCGGGGGCGTAGGGGACCAGTACCAGGCGCGGCCGGAACGCCCGCAGTGCCCGCGCCAGCGCGCGCACCTGGGCCGGATCGGGTCCGAGCCCGCCGTCGGGAAGCCCCAGGTTGTGACGCGCGGCGACGCCCAGGATGGCGGCGGCGCGGGCGGCCTCTTCGAGCCGGGTGGCCGGTGTCCCGTTGCTGGCCAGCTCACCCCGGCTCAGGTCGAGGATCCCTACCCGCAGCCCGCGCCGGACGTGGGCGGCCAGGGTACCGCCGGCGCCCAGTTCCACGTCGTCGGGATGGGGGCCGATGGCCAGGATGTCGAAGGGCGCCCCGGCGTGCACGGCCTCCAGCCACTGCAGCCCGTCGCCGAAGGTGGCGGTCACGGCGGCCTGTCCTCCTTCCCGCCAGCGCTCACCGGGCCCCGGCCCGGCTGGCTGCACGCCGCCCGCCATCCGGGCCGGCATTCGCGCCGGTCTGCCGGGGCGCGGGCAGGGATGACCGTTCCGGGCCACGAAGGCCCAAAGGGTGGCGATGCCCGCGGCCGGCAGCGGTCCTGCGGCGTCGCTGCGTGCCGGCAGGCCGGCCGCTCGGGCGTGCCGTTCAGCAACGTATTGTAACGGATCGTGGCGAACTCCAGGCAGGGGAGGCGGGTTCTGGCATGGAAGGGCCGCGCCCGGAGCTGGACGCTGGGCTTCGCCGGCGGCTGGAAGCGGCCATCGACGGGAGGGAACTGGTGGAACTGGCCCGGCAACTGATCCGGGCACGGACGGTGAACCCACCCGGTGAGGAATACCGGGCGGCGGAAGTCGCCGCCGCCTGGCTGGAGCGGCAAGGATTCCGACTGGAACGGGTGGAGGCGCGGCCGGGGCGCACCAACCTGCTGGCGGCGCTAGACGGTCCCGAGCCCGGTCCGGCCCTGCTGTGGTGCGGGCACCTGGACGTGGTGCCCGCCGGCGAGGAGGGGGCATGGACCCGGCCACCCTTCGCGGGCGAGGTGGAGAGCGGGCGCCTGTACGGGCGGGGCGCCGTGGACATGAAGGGTCCCATCGCGGCCGCCCTGGTGGCCGCCGCCGCGCTGCGCCGCTGCGGCGGCCCGCGGCGGGGGCGGCTCCTTTTCGCCCTGGTGGCCGACGAGGAGGCCATAGGCGAGCTGGGTGCCGGTTTCCTGGTGAAGGATGGCCGCTTGCGAGCCGACGGCGCGATCCTGGGCGAGCCCACCCGCCTGCACCTGGTACGGGCCCAGCGCGGGGCGGTGTGGGCGCGCATCCGGCTCCACGGCCGGGCGGCCCACGCGGCAGCGCCCCACCGGGGCAGCAGCGCCATCGTGGCGGCGGCGCGCCTGGTGCTGGCCCTTGAAGAGCGGGTCTGGGACGCTTTCCACCCCCTGTTGGGTCCTCCCACCGCCAGCGTGGGCAGCATCCGCGGCGGCGACCGGGTCAACCGGGTGGCCGAGTGGTGCGAGCTGGAGGTGGATCGCCGCACCGTGCCCGGCGAGACCGAGGCCGCCGTGCGGGGGGAACTGGAGGAGGTCCTGCGTTCCGTCTGCCAGCGGCAGCCTGGCATCCGGGCGGAGATCACCGGCTGGCGGGCAGCCGCGCCCGCCGAGACGGCGGAGGAGGCGGCGGTGGTGCAACTGGTCAGGGCGGCGGCGCGGCTGGCCCTGGGGCGGGAACCGGACGAGGCCGGGACGGTCGCCGTCACCGACATGCGCTTCCTGGTGAACGACGCGGGCATCCCCACCGTGCTGTTCGGGCCCGGGCGCCCGGACCTGGCCCACGCGCCCGACGAGTGGGTGGAGGTCGCCGACCTGGAGCGGGCGGCGCTGGTTTACGCCCTGGCCTTCGCGGGGTGGCTGGGCGCCGGTGGTGATGGGTGATGAGGATGGATGCGGGGGCAGCGACGGGTAAGGTTCGGGCCGTGCTGGCCTGGAGCGGCGGGAAGGACTCTGCCATGGCCCTGGCCGCGCTTCGCGCGCAGGGCGTGGAGGTGGCAGGGCTGTTGACGACCATCACGGAGACCTATGATCGCGTTAGCATCCACGGGGTCCGGCGCGAGCTCCTGGCCGCCCAGGCGGACGCCCTGGGCCTGCCCCTCGTGGAGGTGGCCATTCCTCCCCGCTGTTCCAACGAAGAGTACGAACGCCGCATGGGGGCAGCTCTCGCTGAACTGCGCCGGCGCGGAACCGGCGCCGTAGCCTTCGGGGATCTCCGCCTCGAGGACATCCGGTCGTACCGGGAGCGCCAGATGGAGCGCGCCGGGATGCGAGCCCTGTTTCCCCTCTGGGGACAGCCGGCGGCCGCGTTCGCCCGGCAGGTGGTGGCGGCGGGCGTGCGCGCGGTGGTGGTCTGCGTGGACCCCGGGCGCCTGGAGCCCGCGTGGCTGGGGCACCTCTATGACGAGGAACTGCTGGCCGGCCTGCCCGGCGACGTCGACCCGTGCGGGGAGCAGGGCGAGTTCCACACCTTCGTGTACGACGGCCCCGGCTTTCGTCGCCCCGTTGCCTTTCGGCCCGGCGAACGGGTGCTGCGGGACGGCTTCTGGTATCTCGACCTGCTGCCCGCGTAGCGTGGCACCCGTTCCCGTCGAGCATGGCCCCGCTTTTCGTGAGCCCGGCCGGCGCCGCGGTGACGTGCGGCACGCCCGCCGGGGGCGCCGCGGGGTGCCGCCACGGGCGCCAGGGGAGACCGGGGGTGGGCTCCAGGCGGCGGATGGAGTATCATGGGGCAACACGGCCCGCCCCCGGGCGGGAGGATGGCACCGGCCCCGGGAGCCCGGGACAAGTGGAGCCCGGGGAAAGTTACGAAAGGAAGCGGAAAGATGTCCGAAGCGGCACGCGAACTCCGGCCCCTGGGTACCTACACCCGGACGCTGAAGAAAGTGCTCCCGCGGCACGTCTTCCAGCCCGAGCCGTGGCGGCTGCTGTGGATCGTCCCCCATTCGGCGCTGGCCCTCGGCGGCATCGCGGCAGTGGCGTGGCTGGAACTCCACTGGCTGCTCAAGCTGGTCCTGGCGGTCGTCATCGGCCACGCCTTCGCCAGCCTTGGGCTCTTCGGCCACGAGGTCCTGCACGGCAGCGTCGTGCGGACGCCCTGGTTGCGCAACCTGGCGGGACAGTGGTGCCTCTGGCCCTTCGCCATCGGACCGCGGCTTTGGCGGCGCTGGCACAATGTCGAGCACCACGGGCACACGCAGGAGCACGGCGAGGATCCCGACGCCATGCACACGCTGGAGGAGTTCCACGCCCGGCCCGCCCTGCAGTTGATCTACAGGATCGCGCCGCCGCTGCGGGCGGTACTCACCCTTCTGTCGTTGAGCGTGTGGTTCTCCTTCCACGCCGTTCAGATGCTGCGCCGTTTCCTGCCCGCCTTTCCGCGCCGCGAACACCCCGTCGTGCTGGCGCAGTTCGCTCTGCCGGTGATGAGCTGGCTCGCCCTGGCGGTGTGGATCGGTGCCCGCGACTGGCTCTTCGCGTACCTGATCCCGTTGCTGGTCGCCAACTTCATCGTCATGAGCTACATCGTGACCAATCACCTGTTGAACCCGCTGACGCCGGTCAACGACCCGCTGGCCAACAGCCTGTCGGTCACCGTGCCCCGCTGGGTGGATGTATTGCACTTCAACTTCTCCCACCACACCGAGCACCACATCTTCCCGGGGTTGAGCAGCAAGTACGCCCCGCTGGTGAAACGCTGGTGCAAGGAGCTGTGGCCGGATCGCTATCACGAGATGCCCCACTGGCGAGCGCTCTGGCTGGTCTGCACCACGCCACGGGTGTACGAGCGGCCGACCACGCTGATCGATCCGGTGCGCCAGCAAGTGTACCCGGTGCTGGGCCATGGACTCGAAGAGGTGGGCGCGGCAGGGCCGGGGCGCCCCGCCGGCGCCAAGGGGTCCCGCGCCCGCGACGGCGGTCGTAAGGCCGCGACCGGTGAGGCGTGAGCGGGCGCGGTACAATGGGAACGAACGGCGGACGGGCCGCCCGCTACCGGGCCGGCCCTGCCGGGGGTGAAGCATGCGACGGGCCGCGCGCTACGAACACCTGCGTCACCTGCGCCGCTACCGGGAAATCGCCTCGGTACTGGCGCGGCACGGACTCACGGTCGTAGCCGAGCAACTGGGCCTGGCCCGGCGGCCGGGTGCCCGGGGCCGGGCGCCGGAAGAGGTCGAGCTGGCGGGGGAAGGGGCCGGCGCTCGCGAGCGCAACCTGGGGGTCCACCTGCGCCAGGCCCTGGAGGAGCTGGGTCCTACCTTCGTCAAACTGGGCCAGTTGCTGAGCACCCGGCCGGATCTGCTCCCGCCCGACGTGTTGCGCGAGCTCAGCCGCCTGCAGGACCGTGTGCCCCCTTTCCCCTTCGAGCAGGTGGTGGCCCAGATCGAACGGGAACTGGGGCGGCCGCTGCCCGAGCTGTTCGCCCGGTTCGACCCCCAGCCGCTGGCGGCCGCCTCCATCGGGCAGGTCCACGCGGCCGAGCTTCCCGGCGGGCAGCCGGTGGTGGTGAAGGTCCAGCGGCCCGACGCGCGCCATACCATCGAGGCCGACCTGGAAATCCTGATGGGCCTGGCCGCCCTGGCCGAACGCTACAGCACGCTGGCCGAGGTCTACCCCTTCCGCGAGATCGCCGCGGAGATGGCGGCCACGTTGCGAGCCGAGCTGGACTTCGTCCAGGAGGCGCGCAATGCCGAGCGGCTGTGGCGCCTGGCGGCGCGGAACCCCGCGGTGCGCATCCCCCGCGTGTACTGGGAGTACACGACGCCGCGGGTGTTGACGCTGGAACGGCTCGAAGGGACCAAGCTGTCCGAGGACGCCGCCTCCGCGCTGCCGCCCGCGGAATGCCGGCGGGTAGGCCGCGCGCTGGTCCTGGCGGTGCTGGAGCCCATGTTCACGGAGGGGATCTTCCACGCCGATCCCCATCCGGGCAATGTGATGCTGCTCCGGGACGGGCGGATCGGGCTGCTGGACTTTGGCGTTGTCGGGCGGCTGGATCCCACCACCCGCCGCCACCTGACCGCGCTGGTGATCAACCTGCTCCGGGCAGATACCGACGGCCTGGTCCGCAACGTGGTTGCCCTGGCGGACGTGCCCCCCGACGTGGACCGGCGCCGGCTGCGCCGTGATCTGGAGCTCCTGTATGACCGGTATTACGAAGCCCGCTTTCGGGACGTCGACCTGGCCGAGGTGATCCCCAGCTTCTTCGAGGTCCTGAGACGTCACCGCGTGCGGGTCCCGGCCGAACTCGGGTTGGTGGGCAAGACGCTGCTGACGCTTCAGGGCGTGGCCTCGCGGCTGGACCCCGGCCTGTCCGTCCTGGAACTGGCACGGCCGCTGGCTCTGCGTTTGCTCCGCCGGTATCTCTCACCGGCGGAAGCCGGCCGGCGCTTGCTGGACCGGTGGGAGGAATACGGCGAGCCCTTGCTGGATCTGCCCGCCCAGTTACACCGCCTGGTGCTGGACGCGCGGGCCGGGCGGCCCCTGTTCAAGGTGGAAGTGGTTGAGCGGGACGAACTGCACCACGGCCTGAGCCGCCTGGTCAACCGCCTGGCCTTCAGCGTGCTTTTGCTCTCCTTCACGATCATGATGTCGGCGCTGGTCGTGGCCGGGGCCCTGCTGGGCCGCAGCGAGCCGGTCCTGGGCTTCCCCTTCGTCGAGATCGGTGTGGCCCTGCTGGCCGTGGCGACGGCCGCCCTGCTGTGGGCCATTGTCCGGTCCGGCCGCCTCTAGGCGGCAGCACGTTGGGCCGGGGGCATCACCGGTGGGTTGCCCGGGCGCGGATGGGCGCGTGCCGCGAGACACGGCTCCGGGGGCCTTCCGGGCCGGGCGGGCAGGCTTCCGGGCGCGGGCTTTGCGGGACGAGAGGAGGGTAGCCATGCGCCCCCTATCGTGGCGCCAGTTGATCGACATCATCCGTTTCCTGCGGGACCCCGCGGCCGGTCCCGTCCCCAAATGGGCCGCCCTGCTGGCACTCTTCTACTTGCTGTGGCCGCTGGACTTGCTCCCCGGCCTGCCGCCTTTCTCCTGGCTGGACGACGCCACCGTGCTCTGGCTGGTTTACCAGTTCCTCAGCATGCAGCTGGAGGGGTACCGCCAGGGTGCCGGCGGGCGTGGCGGAGAGCCTGGCGGGGACAGGGCGGGGCGGCGCACCCCCCGCTGGGGTGGGGGCGCCGGTGGGCCCGGTGGACGGGACGGAGACGGGGTCATCGACGCCCGCGGGCGCGTTCGCTAGCGGCCCGGAGCCGCGGGCGCAGGGCGCCGGTGATCTCGCCGATGGCCGCCAACAGCGCCTCCCGCTCCGCGGGTGAGAGGGGGCGCATGTGGGCGACGTCGTTGCGCAGGCGGCGTACGGTATCCAGCAGGTGGCGGGTGCGTTCGGCCGTCAGCGGCGCGAACCAGGCCGCGAACCAGCGCCGCCACCCGGAGCGGAGCACGTGGCCGAGGTCGTACAGGTCCAGGTACTCCAGCTCGTCGCTGCCGCCATCCCGCTGGCAGGCCTCCCGGACACGGCGGGCCTGTCCCGGCGCCAGGAGGCTCAGCCACCCGCCGGGGGGTGCGTGATCGAGCAGGTGGGCCAGCAGGTCTCTGAGCATGCGCTCGAACTCCAGCAGGTGCAGGTACGGCTCGGCGGTGCGGACCACGTCCACGTAGGTGATGATGCCCGGCGGGTGCCCGGGGGTCACCACCAGCACCGCGGGCTGGTCCTGCAGGGCGTCCAGGACCTCGGCCAGGGAAGCGCCGGGCGACACCGCGCGCAGGGGCGGGTCCATCACCTCGGCGACGCGCACCGTGCGGGGGTCCACGGGCGACGCCAGGAGACGGCGCAGGGTCCGGCCGGTGATGGCCCCGGTGACCTGCCGCCCGTCAAAGACGGGGACGCGCGAATAACCGTGGCGGTCCATGGTGGCGATGGCCTCGGCCAGCGTGTCCAGCGGCTTCACGTAGACCGCCGGCGATGCCGCTGCTTCTGCGCTCCAGACCCCGGATGCCACGAGCTTCACCACCTCGTTCCAGTGTTCGCCGGCGGCGCCCGGCGTATCGTGCCCTTTCGCGCCGGGCCGGCGGGGCACCTGCGCGGAAGGATGGGTAACTGAAGATTGCGCATCATCCCCGGTAAGGATGACGCACCGGCGGCGGCGCCCGGCCTGAGGTGCCGCCGGGCGCAACCGGGTTCCAGCGCGGCGGATACCTGGTGTAGAGCCCAAGGAGGTGATGGCGGCCGTGGCGGCGAGGGACAGGCGGGACCGGGTTCCGCCCGGTCAGGTCGTGACGGAGAAGTTTCCCGTGCTCCACGTGGGTGAGGTGCCGCGCTATCGCGACGATCTTGGGGATTGGGATTTTCGCGTTTGGGGCGAGGTCGAGCGGCCGGTGCGCCTGACCTGGGAGGAGTTGCGCCGGCTGCCCGCCCGGGAGGTGGTGGTGGACATCCACTGCGTCACCCGGTGGAGCAAGCTGGGTACGGCGTGGCGCGGCGTGCCGGCGGCGCGGGTCCTGGAACTGGCGGGCGTCAAGCCCGAAGCCCGTTACGTGCTGGTGCACGCCGACCCCGACTACACCACCAACATCCCGCTGGCGGATCTCTACCGCGACGACGTCGTCCTGGCCTTCGAGTACGACGGGCGGCCGCTGGACCCGCTGCACGGCTACCCCCTGCGCCTGCTCGTGCCCCACCGCTACTTCTGGAAGAGCGCCAAGTGGGTGCGCGGTTTCGAGCTCCTGCGCGAGGACCGGCCCGGCTACTGGGAGATGCGCGGCTACCACAACGACGCCGATCCCTGGAAAGAGGAACGGTTCGGGTTCTGACCCGGCCCGCCCGGTTTGGAGAGGAGCGATCCGGTGTCTCGTGGTGATGCTGGCCCGCGCCCGCCCCAGCCAGGGACGCGGGCCGGGCGCATCCTGGTCGTGGACGATGAGCCCGGCATCCGCGAGATCTGCCGCCTCTATCTGGAACGGGAAGGCTTCGCGGTCGATGAGGCCGGCAGCATAGGTGAGGCCGCGGCATTCCTGGAAACTTGCCGGCCCTCCCTGGTGGTTCTCGACTTGATGCTGCCAGACGGCGACGGGCTGGACCTGTGCCGCCGGCTGGTGGAGGAAGGGCTGCCCGTGGTGGTGTTGACGGCCCGCGCGGACGAGGTCGACCGGGTGGTGGGGCTTGAACTGGGCGCCGACGACTACGTCGCCAAGCCCTTTAGTGCGCGGGAACTGGTGGCGCGGGTGCGCGCCGTGCTGCGCCGGGCGCGGGGTCACCGCCCGGCGCAACGGCAAGTCCTGGATTTCGGCGCCTTTACTGTCGACCTGCCCGCCCGGCGCCTGCTGGTGCGGGGTGAGGAGGTGCCCTGCACTCCCAAAGAGTTCGACCTGCTCGCCCTGTTCGTCACCCACCCGCGGCGGGTCTTCACCCGCGACCAGTTGCTGGAGCGGGTGTGGGACCTGGCGTATGCGGGGGACACGCGCACCGTGGACGTCCATGTCCAGCGTTTGCGGCGGAAGATCGAGCCGGACCCGCGGCGCCCGCGCTTCATCAAGACGGTGTGGAGCGTGGGCTATCGCTTCGACCCGGCGGGGGAGGAAGGGTAGACCGTGCGCCTGGCGCCCCGCATGGCCCTGCAGTTTGCCGCCGGGCTGGCCCTGCTGGCGGTCGTGCTGCTGGTGGCGGCGCCGGCGGTCGCCCAGCGCGTGATGACCGGGTCTCTGGGGCCCGTGCTCTTGCGGCAGGCGAGGGGCGTGGCGGCGCTGCTGGAAGGGCAGGCGGGCGCCAGGCGGCCTCCCGGCGGCCGCCTGGCGGACCTGGCGGCCATCCGCCTCGCCCGGCTCTACGTGGACGGGGAGGTCCTGGTCGTCGATGGCCGGGGAGTGATCCGGTGGAACTCGGGAACCATCATGGGCGACCTCCGGGGCTGGCGAGTCCACCCGCCCTGGTGGCCGGCCCGGGCACGCCGGGCTACGGGTTGCACGAGGTGGTGGAAGGTGTGCGGGCAGTGGTGGCGGTGGCGCCACTGGCCTTCCCGGAGGGGGCGGACTCATCCGGGGCCGTGGTCATCTTCCGTCCCCTGCGGGAACTGGGAGGGGTACACCGTGCCATCGTGACCTGGCTGGTCACGGGGACGGGGCTGGCGCTGGCAGGCGCGCTGGTGGCCGGGTGGACGGTGGGTTACGGCCTGGTGCGCCGGCTGCGGGTCATTCAGCGAGCGGCCGGGGAGCTCGCGGAGGGCGACCTGTCCCGGCGCGTCACGGTGCGAGGACGCGACGAGGTTGCGGAACTGGCCCGGCACTTCAACTACATGGCAGGGCGGCTGGAGGCGCTGGTGGCGGAACTGCGGCGCTCCGAGCGGCTGCGCCGCTCCATGCTGGCCGTCGTGTCCCACGAGCTGCGGACGCCGGTGACCGTGATCCGGGGACTGGCGGAGGCCATGCGGGACGGGCTGGTCGCGGGCGGCCCCGAGGCACGCCGCGGCGCCGGCCGGATCGTCGCCGAGGCCGAGAGGCTGGGCCGGCTGCTGGAGGACCTGTTCGACGTGGCCCGCATTGAGGCGGGCCAGCTGGACGTCCGGCTGCGGCGCCTGCCGGCAGGCCGCTGGCTGGCGGAGGCGGTGGCGGGGCTCGAGGCGCTGGCCCGGCAATTTGGCGCCCGGCTGGAGGCCACCCTGGCCCCCGAATTGGGGGAGGCCGTGGTGGAGGCCGATCCCGATCGCCTGGGCCAGGTCCTGGCCAATCTGGTGGGCAACGCCGCGCGCCACGCCGGCCGGGACGGGCAGGTCCGGCTGGCCGCCACCCTGGCCGGTGACCGGCTCCGCGTGGAGGTGGCGGACGACGGTCCCGGTATCGACCCCGCAGACCTGCCCCATGTCTTCGAGCCCTTCTACCGGGGCGGCACGGCCGCGCGCAGTCGGGGCGCGGGGCTCGGGCTGAGTATCGCCCGCGCCATCGTCGAAGCCCACGGCGGGCACATCGGGGTCACCTCCCGGCAGGGGGAGGGTGCCTCGTTCTGGTTCACGGTGCCGCTGGCGCCGGGGCCGGCCCACCCGTAGGGCCGGCGGGTAGCCGGGATGCCAGGAACCGGCCCCGGGCGCGCGACGGCCATGGGGCCTTGCCCCGGGAGGGCGGTACCGCGAGCCTGGCCGCGGGCCACAAGGCAAGGCGGGGCGCTGGTAGGCCCCGCCCTGCCAGCTGGCGCGGGAGGCCTTGTCGCCGCCCGCGTTGTGAGGCACCGCGCGCTTCAGGAATCGCCCGCCTCAGGGTGGGGAGTTCCCGCCTGCGGGCCGGGTTGCCCATTCTGCCCGGTCCGGGGCTCAGCATGCCAGCGGGAATCCGCTCGCTTCCGCAGGAGATCGCGGATCTTCGCCCGCACGTCGGCGCGTTCAAGTCCCAGCCGGTCGATGACGTCGTTCCAGTCGCCCAGTTCCCGGCGCATCTGGACAATTTCCGCGACGGGCTTCCCGCTCAGCTCGGCCAGCGCCCGGGCCATCACCGCCTGGACGTGGGCGTGACGCCGTGCGTGGCCGGGTCTCGCGGCGTAGAGTTCACGGATGTCGCGGAGCACCGTGCGCAGCTGTTCGGGCGAAACGCCCGCCGCCTGCAGCACGGAGTCCAGGCCTTCGTCCTGGATGGCCTGGTGGAGATCGGCCGGCGAGCGTCCCGTCTTGCCCGCCAGGTAGGCCAGAGCCAGGGGCCCGGCGGCGCGGCCCGCGGCCTTGCTGCCGATTTCCGGCTGCCCCGCGGTGGTGTCCGATCCCGCCGCCAGGGCGGAGAAGCCCCCGTAGAACAGCAACCCGGCAAGCACGGCGGCGACGGCGATGGTGCGCAGCGCGCGCATCCTCTCACCTCCCGCTTCTAGCCTGCCGGGCGCATGTTGCGAAAGTTTAAACAAGGGGCAAACATTCCCCCCACGCCCGCGCGCTCCGCACACCGGCCGAGTGCTGGTTGCGGGGCTGGGAGGCGTGCCGGTGCCCATGGCCGGCCGGTCCCGAGGCCGCGGCGACACCAGCCGGGTGCGGCCGGGTGCTTAGGCGCGCTGCCCCGTTACGTCCGTTGCAACAGGATCCGGTACAATCCGGGTTCCTGCTCCTCAATGCGCAGGACGCGCCCCAGCCCCGACCTTTCCACCGCTGCCGGTACCGTGTGGGTGGAAATGGTGTGGTCGGTCAGCTCCGCCAGCACCTGGCCCGGGCGCATCTGGGCGAGCGCCTGGAGAGCCGCGTCGACCGGATAGGGGCATACCTCCCCCGTCACGTCGAGCTCGCGATCGACCGTCACCTCCTGCCCGGGTCCGATGTTGTCCACCAGGTTGGCCCGGGCAAGCTGGGAGAGGCGGGCCTTGGCCTGCTCCAGATCGGGCCGCTTGCGGAACAGCGCCATGGTCGTTGCTCCTCCTTTCAGGTGGTGGAGAGTTGCCGCACCGGCACCCGCGCGCTCGCCTCCGCCTCCCTTGCCGCCGCGCGCAACAGCGCCTGCTGCCTCCGGTGGGACACGTTCCAGGCCACGTAGACGCCCGTGGCAATGCCGGCGGTGGCCAGCATGCTGTGTACCGACAGCGCCGGCAGCCCGCTGATCAGGTTCCCGATGTTGCAGCCGGGCGTGAGCCGCGACGCGAACGCCAGGAGGAACCCGCCGATCACCGCGTTGGGCAGCCGGTGTAGTCGCGGCTTGCGCCAGCGGAAGGTGCCGTTGAGCAGGGAGGAAGCGGCTGCGCCGGCGATGATGGCGACGATCAGTACCTCTTCGGGCCCGAAGACCAGCCCCGGGTAGCCGGCAAACAATCCCTTGACGTAGGGATGGGCCCGGACCGCCTCCCCGCCGCCGAGGGCGCTCCAGGCCAGCGCGGTCATGCGCGTCTCCGACCCGGTGATCCCCCAGATCGTCCAGACACTGAACTTGATCGTCGCCACCAGGCCGATCAACAAGCCGACCGCGCGCGTGTCCCAGGAACGCTGCCGCAGCAGCTGGCCGGGCGGCTGGCGGAAGAACGCCAGGGTCTCCGCTATCTCGCGGGCCAGCCCGCCGGGGGAGAGCAACAGGGCGAGCACCGCCAGGATGAGCCCGGCTCCTGCCAGGGCGGTCACCAGCGGCGGCAGCGGCAGCACCTGATAGAGGGTGATGGGGCCGGCCAGCTGGAGCGCATCGAAGAAGTACGGCTTCAACACCGGCTCGAATAGCCGGAGGAACGTGTAGTAACCGGCGCCCATCGCCAGGAGCGTCAGCCAGAACTGAAGATAACCCATGCCGGCCCGGTAGAGTGTGCCCGAGGCGCAGCCGCCGGCAATATACATGGCGATGCCAAAGAGGAACCCCCCGATGAGGCTGTTCCATCCCACCGGCGGCACCCAGAGCCGGTCCGGTCCCGCCCAGCCCGCGGTCATGGCCAGGCCCCACCCCACGGTGGTCACCAGGACCGCGGCGACGATCCCCCGCAGCACCCGGGTGTGACCGAAGGCATACAAGTCTCGAAAGGCCGACGTGAAGCAAAAGTCCCCGCGCTGGAGCAAGAATCCGTAAATGAATCCAAACACGGCGCCGAGCCCCAGCAGCGCCTGCCAGGAAAGTGCCACCGCGTAGGCTCCCTCCCTCGGCGGATTGGGCGGTAGACAGCAGGTGCGGTACCGCCCCGGCGTCGCCTGCATTGTAACAGCCCGCCGCCAAAACTGGCAATACTCTATCAGTAATCTAGGGATTAGGCCGCGGTCTCGGACTGGCCACGTACATCCCCCTGCACCCACCCCATCTGGCACCCATCCCATTTTTCGACGGCATTCGCGCCGGTGTCGCCAAAAAAAGGGACAGCCAGGCCGAAGATTTGAACGTGAGGCGATCGGCCCGCCGGGCGTTTCCAGACTGCCCCTGCGGGCATCCATTGCGGGGAGGTGTGTGGATGAAGGACATGCGGTGGTTGCGACTGGCCGCCGCGGTACTGGCCCTGTTGCTGTCCGTCCTGTTACCCCAGCTAGCGGCGGCAGGAGGGGCGGCCGCGACCGGCGCCACGACGGAGCCCACCGTGACGGTCACCGTCGCGAGCGAGGGCGACGCCAGCACCGAGCCCGGAACCCTGTTCGCGGTGCGCTACTATCTCCGGCGGGTGGTGGAGAGCCTCCGGCTGCTGCTTACGCTGGACACACCCGGAGATGCGGCCCTGCTGGCGGAGTTCGCGGAGGCGCGTGCCGACACGCTGGCACGGCTGGACCCGGAATCGGAGTGGTACGACCGGCTGGCGGCGGACGTCGCCACCTTCTTGCGGCTGGCGCAGGACCGGTTGGTGCAGGCTCGCGTCGACGGAGAGCCGGCGGACGAGGCCCTGGCTGCCCTGCGGGAGGTGGTCGAGCGCCTGAAGGCACTGGTCGCGGAATTCGACCAGGCCATGGCCGGTGACCAGGATGAGACCGCCGGCGGCGCACCCGGCACGGAGGGGGAGGAGGGCGTCGCCCCGGGTGACGAGGCCGTAGCGGGTGACGAGACCGGCCAGGGAAGCGAGGACGCTCTTGAGGACGCCCGGGAGGCGGCTGAGGAGACGGAGGTCGTGGTCGATGTCGTGACGCAGCTCGACCCGGCTGTGGTGCAGGAACTCCGTGCCCAGGGTTACGGGTACGGCCAGATTGCCCTCCTGTACGCCGCCGCCCAGCGGATCTCCGAGAAGAGCGGTGAGCAGGTAACCGTCCAGGAGGTTGCCGATCTCGTGGCCCAGGCCGGTAGCGAGGGCGGCCGCTACGGATTCGGCAAGAGCCTGCGGGCGGTGCTGGCCCAATATGGCATCGAGCGCCACGAGCTCAAGCCGGGAGGCCTGGTCAAGATGATCCGGGGTGGCGCCGGTGAGGACGGGGAGGAAGGCGACGAGGACGAGTCGACCGGCGCCGGTGAGGATAAGGACCAGGCTGGGGACGAAGACGGCGGGTCCCCGATCGGCGACCGCGAGGATGAGACCGGTGGGAAGAACGCCGCCCGGGCCTGGGACCGCGGCAAGGTCAAGGTCGGGGTTGGCTCCAGGGCCGATGCCAAGGCCAAGGGCAAGGTGAAGGCCTGGAACGGGCGCCGGGGCGGCGCGCAGGGCTGGCCGGCGGTCGGGGTGGGCCGGAATCGTGATGATGATGACGAGCCCGGCCGCCGGATGGGCCCGTGGGGCCGCACGCGCAATCACGATGCGCCGGGGTACCATCAACACGACGACGGGGATGACGACGACTAATCCGCCATCCACCCCCGCATCACCGCAAGGCCCGCCGGGTTCACCGGCGGGCTTTCTTCGCTCTTGTGACCGTGTGGTGCGGGAAGGGAACGGGCCGCGGCCGCGGAATCAGGGCGGTAATCACTGCCTGTGGGGAGCGGGTCAGCACGACGGCCCCCACGACGAACCGGAGGAGGGTTCTGGCTTGCGCTTCGTCCGTTTCCAGACGGCAGGAGAAGTGCGGCTTGGCCTGGCAGACGTCGATGACCAGGGACGCTGCACGCGCGTGCTGGACCTGGCTGCCGCACGCCGGCGCTGGGGCGGGCCGCCGGTACCCGGGGACATGGTGGCCTGGATCGCTCTCGGGGACGAAGGGGTGACGGCGGCCCGGCAGTGGTGGGAGCGCGCCAGTGAGCTTGGCGGCGGCTCCGGTGGCAGAGCGGCGAGCGAGGGAGATCCGGAGGCGGGGGAGCGGCTCTGGCACGACGCCGCCGCCATCCGCTTGCTGGCGCCCATCGCCCGCCCGCCCAAGAACGTGTTCGCCATCGGTCTCAACTACCGCGACCACGTGTACGAGTTCAGCGGGCGCGACGTACCGGAACACCCGGTGGTGTTCACCAAGGCCGCCAGCGCCGTCATCGGGCCGGAGGAGCCCATCGAGACCCATCGCGGCGTAACCGCTGCCGTCGACTACGAGGGCGAGCTGGCGGTGGTCATCGGCCGCCGGGGGCGGGCCATCCCGAGAGACCGGGCGCGCGAGTACATATACGGCTACATGATCCTCAACGATGTCACCGCCCGCGACCTGCAGCGCCGCACCAGCCAGTGGCACCTGGGCAAGAGCCTGGATACCTTCTGCCCCACGGGGCCGTATCTGGTCCACCGCGACGCCGTGGGCTGGCCGGTGGAGCTGGAGGTGCGGACGTGGGTGAACGGCGAGTTGCGGCAGCACGCCAACACCCGCCAGCTGCTGTTCGACATCCCGACGCTGGTCGAGGCCATCTCGGCGGGCATCACCCTGGAGCCAGGCGACATCATCGCCACCGGGACGCCCAGCGGTGTCGGCATGGGCTTCGACCCACCCCGGTTCCTCAAGCCCGGTGACGTGGTTGAGATCGAGATCGAGGGGCTGGGCCGGTTGCGCAATCCGGTGCGCTGACGGGTGTGGCAGGCCCGACGGGCAGCGGCGTCGACGGGGCCTGGCGGTACTCAGTTCCGGATCCTGCAACCACCGGGGGTGAGCGGCGTGCGCATCGCGGTCATCGGCGCCGGCGGTGTTGGGGGCTACTTCGGCGCTCTCCTGGCGCGAGCGGCAGAAGAGGCCCGAGGAGGGGCGGGGGCGACTTCCGGGCTGGAGGGTGCCCGGGTCGGCTTTCTCGCCCGGGGGCGGCACCTGGAGATGATCCGCCAGGAGGGATTGCGGGTCGAAAGCGTTCACGGCGATTTCATGGTTCGCCCGCCGGCCAGCGACCGGGGCCGGGAACTGGCGGAGCAGCTGGGCGTGGAAGCACCAGCCGGTGCGGATTTGGTGCTGGTGGCGGTCAAGGCCTACAGCCTGCCCGAGGCACTGGCCGAGATGGAGCCCCTGGTGGGGACGGCCACGGTCATCCTCCCGCTGATGAACGGCATCGACCACCTGGATATCCTGCGGGAGCGCTTTGGAGCCGAGCGGGTGCTGGGCGGGCTCTGCCACATCGAATCGGCCATCGCGGCGCCGGGCCGGATCCGCCAGGTGAGCCAGCGGCGGGACATCACTTTCGGCGAGCTGGACGGGCGGGAGACGGAGCGGGTTCGCCGCATCGCGGCGGCCTTCGCGGCAGCGGGCATCCCCCATCGGGTGTCCGACGACATCCTCCGCGACATGTGGATGAAGTTGATCTTCATCTCGGCCATGGGCGGGATGACGGCAGCGGCGCAGCGGCCCCTGGGGGCGGTGCTGGGGGATCCCGGGGGTCGCGAGATGTACGAGCGGCTGGTGCGGGAGGCGATCGCAGTGGCCAGGGCGGCCGGCGTCCGGCTGCCGGCGGACGCCTTTGAGCGGGTCATGGAGACGTCCCTGGGTATGGATCCCGGCATGACCTCTTCGCTGCAACGGGACCTGGCGGCCGGCCGGCCCGTGGAGGTCGACGCCCTGTGCGGCGCCGTGGTGCGGCACGGGCGGCGCTTGGGCGTGGATACACCCTGCCAGCAAGCCGTGGCCACCGTTGTGCGCCTGCGGGCGGCGGGGAGGGGGTAATCCCCGCCGCCCGCAATGACGCTCTGTCCCTGCGCGGGACCCTCCCTGACGGCACCCGTCCGGCCTTTCCCGCCGGCGCGATTCGTGTCCGGGCGTTGGCCGCCGTGGCGTTGTGTGTCTCGGGCGCCGGCGGCGCCGTGCCCACTGCCAGGAAGCCGGCCGCGCTGTGCCAGTGTAGGATTCGTCAGGCCAGATCCACGGGCTGCGACGGTTCCAGCAACCGCCCGCGCTTCACGTCCCAGAGGCCTGCCGGCGTCAGGCGCGGTCCCGGCAGATGGTCGGCGGTCAGGAACAGCAGGGAATAGATCGGGTCGTGGAACCGGTGGCCCCGCTCCCTGAGCAGCCGGGCCAGCTCGTCACAGCGGCCCGCCAGCTCTTCAACCGGCATGTCCGTCATGGATCCCGCGATGGGCAGGGGCAGGTGGAAGATCACGCCGCTGCCATCGGCCAGCGCGATCCCGCCCCCACCGGTGGCGACCCGGGCAGCCTGCATCATCGCCTCCGGGTCGCGGCCGAGCACCAGCAGCCCATCCGCGACGGTGTAGGTGGAGGCGAGGCCGGCGACGCCGGCGCCGAAGCCCGCCACCAGGGCCCGGCTGATCCGCCGGCGGGCGGGGTCGACCAGCGCCGCGAAGAGCAAGTCCTCTCCCGGCGGGAGCACGACCCGCCCCCCGGCATCCAGGGGCAGCTCGCGCTCTGCCAGCCGGGTGATCACGGCGTTGAGCAGCTCGATCACGGGCACCTGCGCCGAGCGGCCGTGCCCGGCCGGCGCCGCGGGAGCCGGCCGGTAGGCCCATTCCTCCGCCTGCCGCGGCAGCGGCCAGTGCCGCCTCCCCAAGCCCAGCGCGGGCCAGTCGACGGCCGGCTGGGGCTCCACCAGCTGGCCGTCCAGCGCTACACGCCGTCCTTCGACCCACACCTCTACGGGGCGCGGGTCAGAGGGGTCCCGAAGGATGTTGACGTCCGCCAGCCGGCCCGGCGCGATGGCGCCCAGGTACCGGTCGAGGCCCAGGTAAGTGGCGGGGTTGTTGGTGACCATCCGGTACCCGTGAGCCGGCTCCAGACCCAGCTGGAAGGCGACGCCCAGCACGTGGTCGAGAAAGCCGTTGCGGAGGAAGGCCGGCGTGGGCCCGTCGGTGGTCAGGGCCAGGCGGTGGCCGAAGCCGCGGGCGAAGGCCTCTCTGGCGGCGGCCACCAGTTCGGGCAGGTCGGGCCGGAGCGAGCTATGGCGGAGAATGGCGAAGAAGCCCAGGCGGACGCGGTCGACCACCTCTTGGGCCCGGATACTCTCGTGGCAATCCGTCACGCCCGCGGCGGCCAGCGCGGCCAGGGTCCGGTAGGAGGCTCCCGGCGCGTGCCCGTCCACGGGCAGGTCGCGGGCGAGACCGGCCGAGACGATGTGCGGGGCCGGGGCGCCGCCGCGGACGGTGGCGACCCAGTTGGTCCACTCGAACACCTGCACCACCCGCGGGTGGTCGAGAAGCCGGGCAGCCTCACGGGCGGGCAGGCCGAAGGCGGCCGCAAACGCGGCATCGTCCGTTCCGGCCTCGCCGTGGGTGGCCATTACCGTCTGGGGTGCGGCCCGCAGGCCCCACAGTTCCCGCAGGGGAGGCGCCAGCCGGGCCTCGAGGGCCCGGTGCAGTTCCGGTCCCAGCACCTGCCACAGGAGCAGCGTGTCGCTGACCAGGGTGGTGGTCCCTCTGGGGACGATGGCCGCGGCCAGTGCCCGCGGCGAGTAGAGCTGGAAGGGGTGGGCATGGACTTCGATGTAGCCCGGGACCAGGTACCGGTCACGGCAGTCGACGATCTCCGTGCCGGGGCCGGGGCGGGGTTCGTCGGGCCCCACGTAGGCGATGCGGTGGCCCGCCACCCAGACCTCGGCCCGCTCCCACTCTCCCGTGAACACATTCAGGACCGTGCCGCCGCGAAACCAGACGTCCGGCGGCCGGCGGCCCATGGCCACATCCACTGCGTGCTGGCGGCTCTGGGGCGATTCGTCCCGCCAGTCGGTGCCCCGGCTCCTGACATCCCCCACGTGCAGGCCTTCCTCCCTCATGGCGTGCTGCCGGTCCGGGCCGGTCATATGGACGGCTGGCGACCCTGCCGGGCCGCCACGACGGCCCGGAGGAAGCGAGCCACGGCTCCCTCCGCGTGGTGCCCGATCACCCAGTCGGCCGCCTGCCGCACCTCGGGGCGAGCGTTGGCCACCGCCACACCGAGTCCGGCCCACCGGATCATGCCCAGATCGTTCTCGCTGTCGCCGATGGCGATCACCTGCTCCGGGGCGATCCCCCATGCCCGGCAGAGATCGGCCAGGGCGGCGTCCTTGGTGGCGTCAGGGCGTATGACCTCGATGAGTTCCGGCAACGTGCGCACGCATGTGGCCGGGAAGCCGGCCATGCCCGCGCGCAGCTCACTTTGCACCCGGTCGATGGTGGCAGGCGGTCCTCCCAGGACCACTTTCAGCACCTGGCCCTGCCGCCAGGCCGCCAGCCGCTCCCGGGCGCCGGCCGGAGGCCCACTTTCCGGGCGTACCGCGACGATCCCGGCGTCCCCCGCCGCTTGGTGCGGTCCCGGCGCGAGCGGCTGGCGGCTGATGTCGTCCCCAAGGACGGGCACCGGCATCTCGTTGAGGCGGGCCATCAGGTCGCGCAAGGGGCCCCGGCGGTCCGTCACAATGGCGTCGGCACCATAAAGGAAGGGGACCAGGTCATACCGGTACGCCAGTTCCAGTGCTCGCCGCACCGTGGTTGCATCCAGCGGGCGTTGCCAGAGGGCGCGGCCGGCGGCGGGCAGGCTGACCAGAGCGCCGCCGCAGGCAATGACAGGGCGGGACAGGCCCGCCCGGAGCCAGACGCCCATGGCGGCGGGCAGCGCTCTCCCCGTGACGATGACGGGGTGAAGTCCGGCACGCTCCGCTGCCTGCAGCGCCTGGAAGCCCTCGTGATTGACGCGGCCGCTTGCGTCCGCCAGGGTGCCATCCAGGTCGATGGCGACGAGGCGGAAGCTGGACCAGTCGTAACCGGGTGGCAGGCCATCCGCACCGGCCGCAGGATCGGGAATGTGGTTCTTGGTCATGCCTTCATTGTAACGCGTTGTGGAGCGCGTTGTGGCGTTGGCGGGATGCCCGCGCCATCACGTAGGAGCGGGCTGCCGGCGGCGGTGCCGGTACGCCAGAGCCGGCGGTATGGTGGACAGCGCCGGCACCGGTTGTTCCTGTTGCCGGTGCCACTGGACGATCAGGCGATCCAGGCGCTGGCTCAATTCCAGGAGGCGGGGGTCGGCCAGCCCCGCGCTTTGGGCCACCCGGTACAGCTCCTGCCGCAATTCCTCGATACGCTCGGCGAGCCGGTCCATGGGGTCCCTCCGCACCCCCCATCGCGGGCCGGGGCGACCCCAGGCCGCCCCCGCGATCCGTCCTCGGTCTGTCGAAACACCACTTGGTCAACCCCCGGCGCGGCAGGAGCGGCTCACCATGCGCCCTGCCGCGCCGGGACGCCTCCGGGTTCCCAGCTGTCATGCTTGGCCGCCTTGTCCATTCGTGCCTCCTGGAGTCATCCCTTGTTGACAACGTGTGCGTAACTGTCGATTCCTGGGGATAACGAGCCGCCGGCTGGGGACAACCCGCCACCTTCTTGGGGACAGCGCCCGGGACAACTTGCCCCTCGGCATGGGCGTTCCGAATCAGCACGCCACATGGGCGGGTGCCATAGCATGGGCGGAGGAGATACCGTCATGGCGCGGGGCGGGCCCGCTCCGGCCGGTGGCCGGGCGAGCCCGTTCCGGCCCTCATGACACATCCGGGAGGTGCCGCCATGCTGCCGACGCCCACCCGTTTCGCGCTGGTCACGGGACGGGCCGAGGGACAGACGCCGCTGACCGCCTTCGACGCGGCGTTGCTGGCTGCGGGAGTGGCCAACGTGAACCTGGTCAGGGTCTCCAGCATCCTGCCGCCGGGAGCGCGGCCCCTGGAGCGGCTCGTGCTTCCCCCGGGTGCCCTGGTGCCCATCGCCTACGGGAAGCTGGTCGCGGTCCAGCCCGGGCAGCGCATCGCCGCCGCCGTGGCCGTGGGCCGGGGCCGGGATGACGAATTCGGCATGATCCTGGAGCACACTGCATATGGGACTGCGGGCGAGGTCGAGGCCACGATCCGCCGCATGGTGGATGAGAGCTTCACCATCCGTGGCGGCCGGCCCCGGGAGATCCTGGTCCGGGCCGTGGACCACGTCGTCGAGCACTGCGGTTGCGTCTTCGCCGGGTGCGTCCTCTGGTACGACTGAGGTCGCCGGCAAGCGCAGCCGGGAGCCCGGTGGCCGGGGACGGTGCCCAGGCGGCGGGCGATCCCGCCCGGGGAGGGGTGGCGTTGCCGCGACCCGGACGGATTCCGGGATGGATGACCTGGTTGCTGGCCGGTGCGTTGCTGGCGGGGCTGGCGGGCGGTGCGGCCGGGGTTGCTGCCTCCCCGGCCGCCGGGCCCCTGGCGGGTACGTTGATCGTGGTGGATCCCGGCCACGGGGGGATTGACCGGGGTGCCTGTCACCTGCCGAGCAACACCATCGAGAGCGAGATCACCCTGGAGTTCGCCTTTCTCCTCAAGCGGCTGTTGCAAGCCGAGGGCGCCCGCGTCCTGCTGACGCGGACGACGGACGAGGAGCTGGACCTGGACCCCCGGGTGGAGATCGCCAACGCCAACCGGGCGGACTACTTCCTCAGCGTGCACGTGAACTGGTTCCCCGACCCGACCTGCTTTGGCGCCCAGACCTTCTACTTCCCCAGCCGGGAGGAGAGCCGGCGGCTGGCCCTTCTAATCCAGGACGAACTGCAGCGGCTGGATCCGGAGAATTTCCGGGAGGTCCAGACGGGCCGGTACCGGGTTCTCCGCCTGGCGCGGATGCCGGCCGCCCTGGTGGAACTGGGCTTCGTCGACAGCCCCCATGACCGGGCCTTCCTCAAGGACCCCGGCAAGCGGGAGCAGATGGCCCGGGCCATCATCACCGGCCTCATCCGCCATCGCCGCGGCGAGGCCGGACCGGAGCCGCCCCCCGACCTCCGCGACCGGTGACGGCGTAACAACCCCCCGGCACCCGCCACCGGCGCCACGATCCCTGATCAGCCAGAGCCGGCAGTGACCCCGTTCGGCGGCGGCGCATACCGTGTGGGTGCGCCGCCGCCGGGCGTTCATCCCGGCGGGCCGGGGCGAGGGCCCCCGGGTCATCACCCCGAGCGCGGCGCGGGGAGGTACCGGTGTGCGCTGGTTGGGATGGGCGATTGCCGGGCTAGCGGCGGTACCCGCCGGGTTCGCGGCCTACTTCCGACTCCAGGGAGATGCCGACATCCGCTTTGATCCGGGCAGCCTGGAGGTTCTGGAGGCCGGCCGGTGGACGCACGGGCTACGAATCCGGTTCCGCCTGCCCGTGACCAACCGCGGCCGCCAGAAGGGCATGCTGTACGAGATCCTGACCCGGCCCGAATACGTCGACCGCTGGATGAAGGATCTGCGCTTTTCCGTTTCCGTCTTCTGGCCGGGGGTGCAGGAGACGGGCTACTGGGCCGCGACGCTGCTCAAACCGGGCGAGGTCCTGCCGCTGGAGTTTGAACTGCTGGTGACCGGCGCGGAGGAAACGCTGGAGCGGCTGCTGGAAAGACCGGTCCTCGGCCTGGTCACCCGTCACGGTGTGATCGGCCGGTTGCCGCTGCGCTGGCATCTCACGGAGGTTCGCATTCCCCTGGCGGCGGTGCGGGACCTCCTGGCTCGGACCGCCGGTGGTGCCCGGCAACCGGCCGGGGCAGGGGGCCCAAGGGGCGATCAGCCGGAGCGGCCGGCGGCGAGCGGGGCGGGGGGACCGGGCCGGGCGGCGCCGGCTCCGGGCCCGGTGGTGACACGAAGCACTGGCCCGCGGCGCGGCCAGGCCCGCCCACGCGTCCTCATCGCACGCGCTCCCGGCGGCCCGGCAGGGGGGAACGGCCGTGACCTTTGACGTGGAGACCATCCGCACCGAGATCATCACCCCGGAGCACGATCTGGTCGATGTCGTCCGCCGTTACACCCGCGAGCGGCTGCGCCCGGGCGACGTCGTGGCCGTCTCCACGAAGATCGTCTCCATCACCCAGGGCCGGTTGCTGCGCCCGGAGGACGTGCGGCCCGGACTCCTGGCCCGCCTGGTGTCCCGGTTCATCGACCAGGAAGGGAGCTGCTCGTCCCCCCACTCCCTGCAAGCGGTCATCGAGCGCACCGGCCGGGCACGGGTAGCGCTGGCCTTCGTTGTCGCCGGGTGCACGCGCCTGCTGCTGGGCCGCAGCGGTGACTTCTACCGGATCGCCGGCTACCAGGCCCGTGTCATCGACGACGTCATGGGCACGATGCCACCCTTCGACAAGCACATCATCCTGCCGCCCGCTGACCCGGACGGGGTGGCCAAGCGCCTGGCCCGGGCGTTGGGCCGGAACATCGGGGTGTGCATCGTCGACGCCAACGATCTCGGCCGGGCGGAGATCGTGGGCGCCAGCCCCGGGGTCGACCGGGACGCCGTGCTGGCTGTGATGCGGTCGAACCCGTGGGGCAACGCCGATCAGCAATCCCCCCTGGCCATCCTGCGGCCCCGCTCCGGCCGCAGCGCTTCCGCGTGACCACCCTCCCCCGGCCCGCCTCCCGGGTCCGGTTCTTCCTCCATGGACGCGGTGGCTGGCGTCGCCCCGGACGAAACATGGACGAAATCGGAAGGACCGGTCGCCGCGAAGAACGAAAATGCACAGCACGGCCCGCCGATTCCATGAAAACACGCCATCGATCCGTGCGGCTCGGCGGGCAGGGGATGGCCGGTGTGACCGGCCCTATCCGGGGGATGTGGGGTGCGGAACGCGCAGGGAGGGGGAGTGTCCGATGGCGGTGGACCGGCCGTGGCTGGCCCATTACCCCGAGAACGTGCCGGCCCATTTGGAGTATCCCGAGGTACCGCTGTACGAGCTGCTGGCAGGTACTGCGGAGCGCTACCCGGACCTGCCGGCGCTCCGGTATTACATCGTGCGCATGACCTACCGGGAGTTGTGGCAGCGCGTGCTGCGCTGTGCCGCGGCCTTCGCGGCACTCGGGGTCAAAAAGGGCGACCGCGTGGCCCTCATGCTGCCCAACTGCCCGCAGTATGTGATCGCCTATTACGGCGCGTTGAGGGCGGGGGCCATCGTCGCCCAGGTCAACCCGCTCTACACGCCCCGGGAGCTGGCCTACCTGCTGGATGATTCCGGTGCCGAAACCCTCGTCGTTGCCGATGCCCTCTACCCGACGGTGCAGGCGGCGTGGCCCCAGTTGAAGCTGAAGAACCTGCTGGTCGCCAGGTTGCTGGGTAACGTCCAGCCCGGCCCCGAGGCCCGTTCCTTCGAGGAGGCCCTGGAGGCGGCTCCGGCCGAGCCGCCGCCGGTGGAGATCGACCCGCGGGAGGACGTGGCCGTCCTGCAGTACACCGGCGGCACCACCGGCCGGGCCAAGGGGGCGATGCTCACCCACTTCAACCTGGTGGCCAACGTGATCCAGGTGCAGCACTGGTTTC
>DATCKH010000070.1:0-6666 GCA_036562425.1 Thermaerobacter sp.
GACCGGCGACGGCGTGTTCACCCGCCTGGAGCAGCGGATCGAGTCCTGGCTCCGGGCGAACACCGGCTTGCTGGACACCCGCATCAAGTCGCTGGCCGACCGGGCTGAAGACTACGCGGACCAGATCGAGCGCATGACATACCGCCTGCAACTGCGGGAGCAGAACATGCTGCGGCAGTTCGAGGCTCTCGAGTCGCTCCTCTCGACCCTCCGGTCCCAGGAGAGCTGGCTGACGCAGCAGATCGACCAGCTCAGCGCCCTGCGGCCCCGGCGGTAACGGAACGGTGCCCGCGACTCACACTGCCCACACCCGCGAGACGGGAGGAGGCACGGACGGATGAACCCATACGCCGGTACCTCGGTGACGGCCCGGCCCGAGCGCTCGTACCTGTCCACGCGCGTGCTCACGGCCCCGCCGCAGGCCCTGGTGCTCATGCTCTACGACGGGGCGCTGCGGGAGGCGGCTCGGGCCCGCTCCATCGATCCCGCGCAGCCGGGCGGGCGCGAGCGGCTGCATAAGGCCCTGACCCGGGCCCAGGACTTCATCCGCGAGTTGCTGCTGGCTCTTGACCGGGAGCGGGGCGGCGAGCTGGCGGAGCGGCTGGCGGCGCTCTACATCTTTTGCCAGGAACGCCTGATCGAGGCCAACGTCAAGGCCGATCCGTCGCTCTGCGAGGACGTGCTGCGGGTGCTGCGGCCGTTGCGGGACGCGTGGGCTCAGATCTCCGGGGCGGGCGCCGGCGGGGCGCCGGGTCCTCAGCACGGTGGCCCGGCTCCCCAGGGCGGTGGCCCGGCGGTGGGCGCACCGGCGCCGGGAGGGCCCGCGGCGGGCGTGACGGCCGCGGAGGAACCGGTGCCCGGCGGGGCCGCACCGGGTGGTCCCGCCGCGTACGGGCGCTGAAGGCGGGCCCGGGCCATGAGCGAGCGCGACCTCTGGGAACTGGTCCTGGAAACCCGCAAGGACCTGGATCGCTGGATCGAGCGGGGCCGCCGCGCCCAGGCGGCGGCGGGGCGGGGCGACTGGGAGGCGGTGCGGGCGGAGCTGGAAGCCCGCCGGTTCCTCCAAGAACAGGTGGCGGCCAGACTGGAGCGACTGCGCCGCGATGTCGCGGGACCCGCCGCCATGGGACAGGGACCGGGCGACGACGGCGCCGCGGCCGGCCAGCGGGGCGGCGGGTCACGCATCCCGCACCTGCTGGGTGAGCTGGAAGAACACCTGCGGAAGGCGCTGGAAGCCGACCGCCGGCTGCGCCTGGCGCTGGCGGTGCGGCACGAGGCGCTGGGCGAGCGGGTACGCGTCTTCGAGCAGGCCCGGCGCGCCCTGGCAGCCTACGGGCGGCAGGTCGGTGAGCGGCGCCCCGAGTCCCGCCCCGGCTAGGCAGCAGCGCGGGCGGGGCATGGAGGGCAGGCGGCGCATAGAGGGGAGGCGCGGCATGGCCATGACCGAGCTTGCCGGAGTCCCCGATTCGACACGCGTTGACACCCTCTATTGCGGCTGATAGAATACCCTGGGTTTTCATAGAACAAGCGAACCGTGGAGCGACGGAGCCCGCCGGGTCACGCGATGGCGCCCCGGCGGGCGGGCGATGAGAGTGATCCCAACTCCTTCTCCATCGCGAGGGGGTTTTCTTTTTCCCCGGGAAAGGAGGGACCCCGCGTGGCGCGCGCCAACGGTCGTCACCTGTTCACCTCTGAGTCGGTGACCGAGGGACATCCCGACAAGATCGCCGACCAGATCTCCGACGCCGTGCTGGACGCCATCCTGGAGCAGGACCCGCAGGCGCGGGTCGCTTGCGAGACCGCCGTCACCACCGGCATGGTGCTGGTGATGGGTGAGATCTCAACCACCTGCTACGTGCACATTCCCGCGCTGGTCCGCGACGTCCTGCGCGAGATCGGTTACACCCGCGCCAAGTACGGCTTCGACGCCGAAACCTGCTCCGTCCTCACCGCCATCGATGAGCAGTCCCCCGACATCGCCCAGGGCGTGCTCGACGCCTGGGAGGTTCGGCACGGCCAGGCGCCGCGGGACGAGTACAGCCGCATCGGCGCGGGCGACCAGGGCATGATGTTCGGGTTCGCCTGCCGCGAGACCCGCGAGCTCATGCCGCTGCCCATCACCCTGGCCCACCGCCTGACCAAGCGGCTGGCCGAGGTGCGCAAGTCGGGGATCTTGCCCTACCTCCGCCCCGACGGCAAGGCCCAGGTGACGGTGGAATATGAGGGGACGCGCCCCGTGCGGGTGGACGCCGTCGTGGTGTCGACCCAGCACCGCGAGGACGTGCGCCGGGAGGACCTGGAGCGCGACATCCAGGAGCACGTCATCCGTGCCGTGATCCCCGAGCATATGCTGGACGAGCGCACGCGCATCTTCGTTAACCCCACGGGCCGGTTCGTCATCGGCGGGCCACAGGGGGACGCGGGGCTGACCGGGCGCAAGATCATCGTCGATACCTATGGCGGCTACGCCCGCCACGGCGGCGGTGCCTTCTCGGGCAAGGACCCCACGAAGGTCGACCGGTCGGGCGCCTATGCCGCGCGCTGGGTAGCCAAGAACATCGTGGCCGCGGGTCTGGCGGAGCGGTGTGAGATCCAGGTGGCCTACGCCATCGGCGTGGCGCAGCCCGTGTCCATCCGCGTGGACACTTTCGGCACCGGCGTCATCCCCGACGACCGTATCGAGGAACTGGTGCGCGAGCACTTTGACCTGCGGCCGGGCGCCATCATCCATACCCTGGACCTGCGTCGGCCGATCTACCGGCAGGTGGCGACCTACGGGCACTTTGGGCGGCCGGACCTGGACCTGCCCTGGGAGCGTATCGATCGGGCCGCCCAGTTGCGTGAGGCCGCGGGGCTCGGCCCGCTTCCGGAGGACCCGCTGGCCGAGGTGGCCGTGTCCGTCTGAGCCGGTGACGACAGCGGTGTCGGCAGCCGGTGACGGTTGGGTAGGGCCAGCGCGTATGACGTGGTACTGGTACGTGTTGCCCGAGGCAATAGCTCGTGCCGAGCTGCCAGGATCCCCGGGCTGGAGTCAGGGTTGAACGATAGGACGAATAGGACGAATAGGAGGCAATGAGCCGGAGGGGTGCCTTGAGGCACCCCTCCACCTGTTCCGGCTCCTCAGGCGCCTCGCCTCGGGGAAGGGCGCTTGGGGAGTCTTGTGGAAAGATGTGCCACAATCGTCGTCTTTCGCCTGGGGGTGTACGGCAGTGGGCAGGAAAACGATGACAGTGATGAGAACATAACGATGTCCCATCCATCCGTGCACGAAGATGGCGATGATCGTTGCAAGCCGCCCAATTCGCTGGCAGCATGCTACATTTTAGGCAGTGCGCCTCATGACGGGCCGCGGACGCCGGGCTCGGGTCCGTACGTACAGCGAGTACGGCAGGCGCGGCTCGCATGATCGGGCGGGCAAAGGGTGGGGGGTCCGATGGCGGGCGCGCGGCTGGCCCAAAGGGTGTACGTTTTGTCCGTCGGTGCTGGCGGGCTGGTCGTGCTGGCATTCGCCGCACGCAACGCCGTGGTGCCCGACCCCTTGCCCATGGTCCTGCTACTGGCGGGAGGCATCGTCCTGGACCGGTTTCCCGTCAAGGTTCCCCAGGGCGGGGCCATCTCTCTCACCTTTGGCCTGGTCCTGACGGCGCAACTGGCCTTCGGAACTGTGCCCGCCGCCCTGATCAACGTACTCGCCAACCTGATCGGCAACGGGCTCCTCGGCCGCCGGCCGTGGGACCGGGCGCTGTTCAACGCCGGTCAGTTCGCCTTTACCACCCTGCTGGCCGGGTCGGTGGTTTCCCGGCTAGGGTTGCACCCATGGATCCTCGACCCCCAGACGCCGCCGCCGCCCTTGTGGCTTCTGCTGCTCTATATCGGGCTGTATTGGGCGGTGAATAACGCGCTGGTGGGCCTGGCTCTCTACCTCGATCAGCCCCACCCGCCGCGACTATTCCTGCCCCCCTTCGTGCGCAGCCTGGAGGCCGACGCCCTGAGCACCGTGCTTGCTGTCGTGGCCGGCACGGTGCTCATCATCGCGTTCCGGGTCTACCACCTTCCCGGGATTGCCGTGGGCCTCGGCCTCTTTCTCCTGGCGAACTACATGTTACGCCTGCACGCCGGCCTGCTGGAGGCCAATCACGACCTGCGGACGCTCTACGACGTCACCAGGAGGCTGGCGGGCGTGCTGGCCCTGGATGACGCGGTGGCGTGCATCCAACACGCCGTGGCGGAGCTGGCCCCGTGCGAGGCCTTTGCCCTCTACCTCACCGACGAGGACCAGCGTCTCAAGATCAGCCATGCCCACCATCCCGCGGCGGACACCTTGCAAGGGCGGGTGGCGGGCGAGGGGGCGGTGGCGCGGGCGGCCCTCACCCGGCAGGTGATCACGGAAGGGACGGAACCCACCCTGGTCACCGGCGACTTTCAGCCCCGGTACGTCCTGGCCCTGCCCCTGACGGCCGACGATCGCCTGGTCGGGTGCCTGGGCATGGCCCGCCTGTACCAGCCCTTTAGCGAGCGGGAGCGCCGGTTGCTTTCCATCCTCTCCTCTGCCATGGCCATGGCCATCCACAACGGGCTGGTCTACGGACGGACGGAGGAACTGGCCCGCACCGACCCCATGACAGGCCTGTACAACTACCGCTATTTCAACGCCCACCTGCGCGAGGCCATGCGGCGCGCCAACGCGACGAACGAGCCCCTTTCGCTGATTCTCATCGACCTGGACAACTTCTCCGATATCAACAACGATTTTGGCCACCAGACCGGCGACGAGGTATTGCGCCAGTTCGCCGCACTCCTGCGCACTTCCGTGCGCCAGGACGACGTGGTGGCGCGGTATGCCGGGGACGAGTTCGTGGTGGTCTTGCCCGGCAGCGGCCGGGAAGAGGCGGAGGCCGTAGCAGAGCGCATCCGGGAGGCCGTAAGGCAGCACCGCTTTGTGGATGCCAGCGGCCAGGTGATCCTGCGGCTCCAGGCCAGCCTGGGGGTCGCCGTATACCCCTATGACGGCCAGACGGACGGGGACCTCATCGCCGCCGCCGATCGCAACATGTACCGCCAGAAGCACCATCACCGGGGGGAGCGAGGCGGGCCTTGACGTCACCCGGTAGAGCAGTGGCGCCGCGGGCGCGAAACCTGCCGGCCCTGGTCCGGGAAGCGTGGCGGGCCATGCGGCAGGGGGACCCGTGGGCGTGGCTCTTCCCCTGGCCGCCCTATTGCCTGGGTTGCGGCGTGGAACTGCCCGGGGCACCGGTCACGTGCCCGGCCATCTGCCCCACCTGCCACCGGCAGGTCGCCTTTCGCCCGCGCTCGCGCTGTCCCTCGTGCGACCGGCCGGCGTGGCTGGCGGAGGCGGGCCGCCCCTGCAGCGAGTGCCGGAACCTGGGACCGCCCTGGCAGGCCGTCCGGGCGCTGGGGCCCTATGACGGGCTGCTCCGGCGCCTGATTCTGCGCATGAAGTACGGCGAGGAGCCCTATGTGGCCGCGCTGCTGGGCCGGTTGCTGGCGGAGCGCGTGGCGGCCTGGCCGCGGGACCTGCTGGTGGTCCCAATTCCCCTGCACCCGGCCCGGTTGCGGGAACGGGGCTTCAACCAGGCCCTCCTGCTGGCCGCGAACCTGGCACGGGTCAGCGGGCGCCCCCTGGCCCCCCACGCCTTGCGGCGGTTGCGGCGAGCCCCGCCCCAGGCCATGCTGGGTGCCGCAGCGCGGCGGTCCAACGTGGAAGCGGTCTTCGCGCCCCGGCCCGGCTGGCGCCTCGGGGGCAGGCCTGTACTGCTGGTGGACGACGTGCTCACCACGGGGCGCACCCTGGCGTCCGCCTGCCAGGCCCTGCGGGCGGCGGGCGCCGGCCCGGTCTTTGGGGCGGTGGCGGCCGTCACCCCGTTGTGGCCAGGCGCCGCCAGTCCGGCGGCCTCCGTGCCGGTTCCCGGGCGCGATCCGGGGGAGGAACCGGCGCGGGCGTGGGCCGGTTCCTCCAGCGACCGGGCGGGAGCTGAACCGGCCGTGGGCGGTGGGGCCCTGTTGGGCGGGCTGTGGGGCGACGCCGAGGGCTTGCGGCAGTCCTGAGGCGCAGGGGCTCGAAACACAAGGGGCTTGCCAGGGATGAGGAACGCGCGAGGCTCGCGACGGATGATCATGATCATCATGATCCAGGGAACGGCCTAAATCCCTTCCGGTTTCGCCCGAGAACCGGAATAGGCCGAGATACGGACAGGGGGCCTTGACGATGATTATCTCCCGCCATCAGGTCGCCAGCGTTCTCAGGGCCTATGCCTTGAGCAAGACCGAGCACCCCGAACCGGCCGGCGCAGCCAGCAAGGCGCGGCAGGCGGCGGGCCGGGACCGCCTTGAACTGTCCGCGGAGGCGGCAGCGGTCCAGCGGTTCGTCGCCATGGCCCGCGAATTGCCGGAGGTGCGGGCCGAGCGGGTGGCCGAGCTTCGCGAGCGCATCGCTCGCGGCGACTACCGGGTCGACCCGGAAGAGGTCGCGGAGCGCCTTCTCTACCGCCTGCTGGCCGATCGGGCCCAGGAGGGGCGGTAAATGGCCGCCGCCGGCACGGCTGCCGAAGCTCATAGCCGGGCCCTGGCCGTCTTGGAATTGCTGGCCCGGCAAGCCGAGCAATTGGAACGGCAGATCGCGGCGGCCGAACGCAAGCAGCGCGCCCT
>DATCKH010000077.1:0-30007 GCA_036562425.1 Thermaerobacter sp.
AGGATCTTCATCAGCGTCGACTTGCCGGCGCCGTTCTCGCCCACGATGGCGTGGATCTCGCCCGGCCGGACGGCGAAGCTGATCCGGTCGTTGGCGATCAGGCCGGGAAAGCGCTTTGTGATGCCGACCGCTTCGATCATCCAGTCGGACAACGATGCCACCCCCGCAGCGGGACCGTGGACAAGGAGAGGGGACGGCCGCCGAGGCCGTCCCCTGCGGGAGCCCGGGACAGCGCGGCGCTCGTCGTCTGCGCCGCGCCCCGCCACGCCTCACCGGGATCTCCCGGCCGGTACCCGCCGTCTCATCGCGATCCATCGTCCCGACGATGCCCTGCATGCGGGCTCGCCTTCCGCTGCCGGCTTGCCCGCTGCCGTCTCAGACGTCACCCGGCTTGTCCGGAACCTGGATTTCGCCGTCGATGATCTTCTGCTTCAGCTCGTCCAGCTGGCTCGTGATGTCCTGGATCATCGAGCGGTTCTTGTCGTTGATGGCGTAGCCGACGCCGTCTTCCTTCAGGCCGTACTCGTGGGGGCCGCTCTGGAACTTGCCCTCGACCACCGAGCGGACGACGTCGTAGACGGCCACGTCCACCCGCTTGACCATCGAGGTCAGGATCACGTCGGCGTAGTCCGGAGCGGTCAGGGACTGGTCGGCGTCAACGCCGATGGCCAGTTTCTTCTGCTGCTTCACCGCTTCGAAGACGCCACGGCCCGTGCCGCCCGCCGCGTGATAGATCACGTCGGCGCCCTTCTGGATCTGGGCCAGGGCCAGCTCCCGGCCCTTGGTGGGGTTGTTGAAGGCCTCGCCCGTGGTGCCCACGTAATCCACCAGGACCTCGACCTCGGGGTTGACGTACTTGGCGCCGGCGCGGTAGCCCGCTTCGAACTTCTCGATCAGCGGGCTCTTCATCCCGCCGACGAACCCGACCTTGCCCGTCTTGGTCTTGAGGGCCGCGGCCGCGCCTACCAGGAACGAACCCTCGTGCTCCTTGAAGAGCAGGCAGGCCGCGTTGTCCAGGGGCTCCGTGGTGCAGGAGTCGACGATGGCGAAGTTCACGTCCGGGTATTCCTTCGCCACTTTGGTGAGGGGGTCGGTGAAGAGGAAACCGACGCCGATAACCAAGTCGTACCCCTGCTCGGCAAAGGTCCGCAGCAATTCCTCACGGTTCTGGCCGCCGGCGTCAGGTTCGGCGTCCTTGACCTCGAGCCTGTCGCCGAACTCCTGCAAGGCCTTTTCGAGCCCGGCGTAGGCCATGTCGTTGAAGGACTGGTCACCGCGCCCGCCCACGTCGTAGACGAGGCCGACGCGGATCTTCTCGCCCGACGCGCCCTGGCCGTCCTGGCCGCCATCGCCGCCGTTATTGCCGGTGTTGCCACCGTTGCCACCGCCGCAGGCCGCCAGCAACAACGCCGCGATGGCCAGCAGGGCTACCGGCCCGAGCAGGCGCCCTTTCAGGCGTAACCTCATGGAATGTACCTCCCCGCCGGATTCGGGATGATGTGGTGTCGCCTCGAACTGTGTCGAAGGGCGAACCATTCATTGGTTCCCCATAGCGGGGCGTTCTCCTTCCCTCCCGGCGGGGAGGTCGGCCTGAACTTTTTGCCCGCGCTGGGGGCTCCTGCACCCGCTGAGGGTCCCTGCCGCGGGCCGCGCTGTGTTGTGCCCGTCAGCGGGAGACGAAGGGATTGCCGGCGACCCAGAAGCGCCAGGGCACGTCCTTCCATTCCCCGGCGTAGTCGATGTTGATGCGCGGCCCGCGCGCAACGCGGCCCACCGTGTAGGGAGGGCTGGGGTGATGGAGCCGCAGGGGCGAGCGCGGGTCGAAGAGGGCCAAGCCGTACTGGGCCAAGGTGATGCCCAGGGCCTGGCAGAGGCGGCCCGGCCCATTGGTCAGCAGCCGTTCCCGGCCGGGCGGCAGGCCGCGCCGCCTGCGCATGAGGTCGAGACCCCTCCGCGGCTCCAGGGCCCGGACGAGCACGGCCTCGGGTTGTTCGGGTTCGGCGGCCACCACGTTGAAGCAGTGATGCATGCCGTAGATGGCGAACACGTAGGCGTACCCCGCCGGGCCGAACATCACCTCCGTGCGCCGGGTACGGCGGCCGCCGTAGGAGTGGGCGCCGCGGTCGTGGGGGCCCGCGTAGGCCTCGGTCTCGACGATGATTCCGCTGGCCAGGCCCTCTTCCGTTTCGTGGACCAGCTCCATGCCGAGGAGCGCGCGGGCCAGCTCCTCAGCCGGCCTGCGGCAGAAGTCCCGGTCGATCACGGGCCCGAGGGGCTCACCGGGCTCCTCCAGGACCGGGCGCCGTTGGGTACTGGAACGTTCGGGACGGTTCTGCATGCTTTCAGTGTAGCGCACCCCTGCGGAAGACGGCTGACCCGTGACCCGGTTGGAGATGGGGCTCGGGCGCGGCCAGGGGGAGGGTGAGGTCATGGCGGCGGGCGAAAGCGGCATCCACCTGTGTGTGTTCGACCTGGACCACACGCTGGTCCGCTCCGATCTCGACCTGGACCGGATGAAGCGAGACGTCGCCTCCCACCTGCGGCGGCGGGGCGTGGGACTGGCGATGGGCGAGCCCCTTCCGCCCATCGCCGAGCTACTGCGGGCCGCCGAGGTCCACGACGGGCGCCACGGCAGCCGCGTGGCTGCGGAAGTGTGGCAGATCGTGGCCGAGCACGAGCGGCGGGCACTGGCGGCCGCGCGGGAGGAACCGGGCGCCCGGGAGACCTTGGGAGCGCTGCGTGCCCGCGGCTGCTGGGTGGCCGTGTGGACGAACAATGCTTCCGCCACCGCGGCGGAAGCGCTGGCCCGGGCGGGCCTTGCGGGCCTGGTCGACGTCCTCGTGGGGCGCGACGACGCCGGCGCGCTGAAGCCGGCCCCCGACGGCTTCAAGGTGATCCTGGACCGCTTGGCGGCCGTCGCCGGGTGCCGGCATGCAAGGCGGGCGGGCGCTGTGGCAGCCCGCTGCCACGGGGATGCCGGCGTAGCCCGGAAGCGGGCCACGGAGCGAGCCATCGTCATCGGAGACTCCTGGATCGATGGTGCGGCGGCGTCCGCCGCGGGGGTCCGCTTCGTCGCCTTCCGCACCCCGGCATCGATCTTTGCGGCCCGCGGCGTTCCCGTCTGGCGGCGCGTGGAACATCTGGCCGAGGTGCTCCACCTGCCCGGCATGCCGGCGGGTTCCCGGTGCGGGTGAGGGCGAGCCGCGCGGAACCACTGGATGCAGCCCCCGGTCCCGGGTCATCCTAAGCGCCCGGAAGGAGGGCCGGCCATGGTGAGTGACCGGGTACCCGGCCGCGCGGGAAGTGCCATCCTGGAACGCGATCCCGCGTACACCGCCAAACTCCCGGACCCGCGGGGCGATGCCTCCGTCGAGCTTCGCTACCTGGACGACGAGGGCCGCTACATGGTCATGAACATGGGACCCCAGCACCCCAGCACCCACGGGGTGCTGCGGGTCGTCCTCACCCTCGAGGGCGAGACGGTGGTCCACGCCGAGCCCGACATCGGCTTCATGCACCGCAACTGGGAGAAGCAGGTCGAGTACCGGACCTACGCGATGAACGTCCCCTTCGCCGATCGCAACGACTATGTGGCTCCCTTTCACAACGAGCGGTTGATCTGCGAGGCGGTGGAACGCCTCCTGGGGGTGGAGGTGCCGGAGCGAGCCCGCTGGCTGCGGCTTGCGTTGTGCGAGATGGAACGCATCGCCAGCCACGCCTTGTGGCTGGGCACCATGGGGCTCGACCTGGGCGCGGTCACGCCCTTCCTCCACGTCTGGCGCGACAGGGAGCGGTACTACGGACTGGTGCAGATGCTCACGGGCGGCCGCCTCTTCCCGCAGTTCATGCGAATCGGCGGGTTGCGCAACGACACGCCCGACGGGTGGGTGGAGGGGGCCCTGGCATGGCTCGAGCACATGGAAAACGAGGCCTGGCCCGATTACGTCCGGCTGCTGTTCGAGAACGAGTTCTACGTGCGCCGGGTGAAAGGCGTGGGTCCGGTGACGGCGGAGCAGGCCGTGGCCTGGCAGGCCAGCGGGCCGGTGCTGCGGGCATGCGGCGTCGCCCATGACCTGCGCGCTTCCGATGGAGGCGTACCTTACCGAGAGCTGGACTTCCGACCGGTGGTGGAAGAAGGGGGCGACGTGTACGCCCGCAATCAGGTGCGGGTCCGGGAGATGCTGGAGAGCATCCGCCTGGCCCGCGAGGCGCTGAAGAACCTTCCCGACGGCCCCGTCATGGCGAAGCTGCCCCGAGCCCTGCGCCCCCAAGGCGAGGTCTACCACGAGATCGAGTCACCGCGGGGCATCATCGGGCTCTACCTCGTGGCCGCGGGTGACGTGATGCCCTATCGCGCCCACTGGCGCTCCCCCTGTTTCGTTCACCTTCAACTCCTGCCCATCATGGCCCGCGGGCAGCTCCTGGCCGACTTGACGGCCATCATCGGGAGCCTCGACATCGTCCTGTGCGAAGTGGACCGCTAGCCTCGGCCTCCGGTGGATGACAGGGCCATTGACACGCCGGCCCGGAACCGGCTACGTTGCTCCTGTATGGAATGACCGGGGTCATGTTGTGACTCCGGTCATTTAACACGGCATCGGTGTCGTTCCAAGGGCAGCCGGGGAAGGGGAGCCCGCGGTGAGTTTGCGCAAGGCCCAGCGGGAGGCCGTACGCAACGCCCTCCTGCGGGAAGGAATGCGGTTGATGTCGCGCCAGGGCTTTGAGGCGACGACCGTCGACCAGATCGCCGCCGCGGCGGGCGTGGCGAAGGGCACCTTCTACAACTACTTCACCAGCAAGGAGGACCTGGCCCTGGCGGCGCTGGTCTCCCTGCTGGCCCGCGTCGAGGACGAGCTGTCCCAATCCCGGGCACAGGCCGGCGACCTGCGGGGCCGCCTGCGGGAGATGTTCTCCCGGTTGGTGGCGTGGACCCAGGACGTCAACCCCGAGCTGATCTGGCTCTGGTGCATCGAAAACCTGCGCCGCGGCGTGGAGGAACCGGCCTCGCGGATCTTCCACCGCCTCATGACGCGCCTGTGCGCCGAAGCCCAGCAGACCGGGCAGCTGCGTACCGACCGCCGTCCCGAAGATCTGGCGCTCGACCTGGAAGGGATCGTCCTGGCCCGCATCGCGGCGTGGTATCACGGCGGGGCCCCGCCCGGCCTGATGGAGCGGTTGCTGGCCGCCGTGGACACCTACCTGACGGGAGCGGCTCCGGCGCCGGCATCACCTTCCCGCCAGGAGAAGGCGATGCCGTGACAAGACCGGTGGATGGGAGGGTCCTCCGTGAGGGCAGGCGTGCAATCACCTGAATCCCCGTCGCCCGGGAGCCATGGGGGCTGCGGGGCGGCGCGGCCCGGCAGCCTTTTGGCCCGGCCCGGCCTGGCGAGCATGGGGTCGCCCTGTTGGGGTCTGGCGAGGAGGCTGCCGGGCAGGGGGCCGGGAGGCCAGGCGGGTGGGTGGCCGGCAAGGCGGAAAGGTCCCAGGTTGCTGGCGACCCTGCTCGTTCTCCTCGCCCTTCCCCTGGCGGCCTGCGGTCGCCAGGGCGGGGAAGAAGGTCCCGGGTCGGCGGCCGGGCAGAAGGAGCCCGTTGCGGTGACCGTCGCCGAGGTGAGCCGGGGCCGGCTGGAGGAGACCGTCGAGCTGGTAGGTCGCGTCCGGGGCCACGCGGAAGTGGCCGTCCGGCCGCTGGTGGCCGGCGTGGTGGACGAGGTGCGGGTCCAAGTCGGAGATCGCGTGCAAAAGGGACAGGTTCTGGTGGTCCTCGATGCGGAGCAGGCCGAGGCCCAGGTGGAGCAGGCCCAGGCCGCGGTGGAGGCGGCACGGGCGGGCCTGCGCCAGGCGGACTTGACGGCCCGCAGCCAGCGGCTGCAGGCGGACGCGGAGCTGGAGCAGGCGCGGCTGGCGGAAAGGGCTGCCCGTGTCCAGCTGGACGGCGCCCGGGAGGCGCTGGCCGCTCTGGAGGAGCAGTGGCAGGCCCTCGGCTGCGGGCGCCAGGGGGCGGCCGGCGGCAGGCCGTCTTCCGCCGCCTCCGGTGCAGCGGCCGGTGCGGGAGCCGCCCTCCCCGGTCAGACCGGGCCCGGTGGCCCCAACTCCGCCTCCGGTTGTGCGGGCCTGGCCGGGCAGCTCAGCCAGGCGCGGGCCGCCGTCCGGCAGGCCGAGCTCAACCTGGAGGGCGCCCGGGCACGGCTGAAGGCGGCCCAGCAGGCCCATGAACTGGCCCGGTCCGGCGACCCGCTGGCCGCGCCCCGGGCCCAGGTGCGCCAGGCCGAAGCCGCCCTGGCAGCGGCCCGGCGCCAGCTGGACCAGGCGCGGGTGACCGCTCCGGTGGCGGGCGTGGTGGGGGCCGTCTACGCCCGGGTCGGCGAACCCACCTCGCCCCAGGCGCCGCAGCCCCTCGTCGTGCTCGTGGACCCGGACCCCGCGCGGGTGGAAGCGGACTTGCCCGAGGGTCTCTACCAGTCCGTGAAGCCGGGGACGTCGGTTAACGTGACGGTCGCCGGCAAGACCTACCGCGGGCGTGTCATCGCCAAGACCCTGGTGCCGGACGCCCGCACGGGTTCCTACATCGTCACCGTGGAGATTGCCGAATCCGGGGATGAGCTGGTTCCCGGGCAGGCTGCACGGGTGCAGGTCCCCGTTCAGCAAAGCGAGGAACGGCTGCTGATCCCGGCCGACGCTTTGCAGGAAGGGGACGAACCGGGCACGGGAGAGGTCTTCGTCTACGAGCAGGGGCGCGCGGTCCGGCGGGTGGTGCGTTACGAGCGCATGACCTCCGACCGGGTCGCCGTGCTGGACGGCCTGCGCGAAGGCGAGCGGGTGATCGTGCGCGGTCGCGACCTGGTGGCCGACGGTGACCCGGTGCGCGTCGTCGCGGAATGAACTCCGAGCCGGCTTCCGCACCGGCGGTCGTGGGGAAGAAAGGACGGCGTTACGTTGAGCATCGCACGCTTCTCCGTTCACCGGCCTGTGTTCGTGACCGTCGTCGTCATCGCCATGGTCCTGCTGGGGGCATTCCTCGTGCCCGTGATGCCGGTGGACTTGCTGCCCCAGCTGGACCTGCCGGTGGTAGTCGTCGCCACCTCCTACCCGGGGGCCGCGCCGGCGGAGATCGAGGCGCGGGTCATCGAGCCCCTGGAACAGGCGGTCAGCACGGTCAACAACGTCAAGAGCGTGCGCTCCATCGCCCAGACGGGCTCCTCCCTGGTGATCCTGGAACTGGATTGGGGCACGGACCTGGACTTCACCGTCCTGGAGGTCCAGAAGCGCATCGACGCCGTGCGGGACCTGCTGCCCGAGGGCGTCGGCAGCCCCCGCGTGCTCACCCTGGATCCTTCGTCGATGCCGGTGGTCACCCTGGGCGTGACGGGAGACCTGCCGCCGGAACGGCTGCAATCCCTGGCGGAGGATCGCATCGCCCCCGTGCTGGAGCAGGTGGAGGGCGTCGCCTCGGTGGCCGTGGTCGGCGGCGCCGAGCGTGAGGTGCGGGTGGTACTGGACCCAGCCCGGCTGGACGCCTACGGGTTGAGCCCCGCCCTGGTGGCCCGGGCCCTAGCGGGAGGGAACCTGCTGGCCACGACGGGCTCGGTGGACAGGGGCGAGCGGGAGCTGGTGATTCGCTTTGACGCCCAGTACCGCAGCGCCGCCGAGGTGGAGAACACGGTGATCAACACGCCAGCCGGCGGCACGGTGCGGATTGGCGACATCGCCAACGTGGAGGAAGGTCCTGCCGAGGCCCGGCAACTGGCCTTCCTGAACGGCGAGCCGGTGGTGCAGCTCCAGGTGCTGAAGGCCACCGACGGCAACACCCTGGCCGTTTCCCGGGGTGTGGAAGAGGCCCTGGCGCGCCTGGAGGGGCAGTTGCCCTCCGGGGTCCGGGTGACGGCCATCCTGGACCAGGGGGATTTCATCGAGGAATCGGTGCGGACGGTGGCCGTCCACGGCATGCTGGGCGCCGCCATCGCCGTCGGGGTGCTGTACCTCTTCCTGGGCAACTGGCGCACCACGCTGGTCGTGGGCCTGATGATGCCGGTGTCCGTCGTCAGCACCTTCGCGCTCCTGGCGGCCTCCCACCAGACCCTCAACATCATCTCCCTGGGCGGCCTGCTGATCGGCATCGGCTCGCTGGTGGACTTCGCCATCGTGGTGATCGAGAGCATCCACCGCTACCGCATGCGTGGCACGCCGCCCCTGGAAGGGGCCGAGCAGGGAACGGCGGAAGTGGCCGCGGCGGTGACCGCCTCGGCCATCGCCCAGTGCGCCGTGTTCTTCCCGATGATGCTGACGGGCGGGCTGGCTGCGGAACTGTTCACCCCCCTTGCCCTGGCGGTGATCTTCTCCCACGCGGCCGCCCTGTTCGGGGCCGTCACCTTCGTGCCCATGCTGGCCGCCCGGGTGCTGGGCGCCACCTACAGGCAGGCCCGCCTGGTTGGATTCTGGATCCGTGCCATTGCACGACTGGAAGAGGCCTACCGCCGCCTCCTGGCCGCCAGCCTGCGGCGGCGGGGCGTGGTGCTGGCGGTCTCCTTGGTGGTGTTTGCCTTGTCGGTGGTCCTGGCCCCCCTCCTGGGATCGGAGTTCATGCCCCAGGTGGACAGCGGGCAGATCCAGGTCACCGTGCGGGCCGCCCCGGCCACCCGCCTGGAGAGCACCCGGGAGGCCGCCCGCCGGCTGGAGGACATCCTGATCGGCATGCCCGAGGTGGACCGCGTGATCACCACCGTGGGCGGCGGCACCGGCGGCTTCACGGCCAGCACCGCCGGCAACAGCAACGAGGCGTCCCTGGTGGCGGTGCTGGTGCCCCGCGACCGGCGGGAACGGTCGGTGTTCGAGGTCCTGGACGAGTTCAAGCGCCGTGCCCGGGACATCCCCGGTATCGAGGTCCACGCCACGGCCGAATCCACGGCCCTGGGCATACGGCTCGGCCAGTTGGAGGTGCGCCTGGCGGGTGCCGATCCCGATCGGTTGCGGGAACTGGCCGACCGGGTGGCGGAGATGGCCCGTCGCCTCCCCGGGGTGGCCGGAGCGGAGAGCAGCCTGGATCGCTCCCGGCCCGAGGTGGCGGTGTACCCCGACCGGGCGGCCATGGCGCGGTACGGCTTGTCGGTGCAGGAGGTCGAGACGGCCCTGCGGGTGGCCTTCGGCGGCATGACCGTCGCCCGGGTGCGTACGGGGACGGATGAATGGGACGTGCGCCTGGCCCTCCCTGACGAGGTGCGGGCCGAGTACGGCCGGCTGGCTGACCTCACGCTGCGCACCGCCACGGGCCAGGTGGTGCGTCTCGGCGACGTGGCCCGGATCGGGGTGGAACCGGCGCCCGTGGCCATCACCCGGGAGGACGGCCGGCGCCAGGTCCAGGTGGAGGTGAATCTAGACGGGTCACGGCCGCTGGGCGTGGTGACCGGCGAGATCCGGGCCGCCCTGGAGGGCATGTCGTTCCCCCAGGGGTACACGTGGTCCCTTGGGGGCGAGGCGGAACAGATGGACGAGACCTTCCGGTCCCTGGGCTTGTCCATCGTGCTGGCCATCCTGCTCGTCTACCTGATCATGGCGGCCCAGTTCGAGTCCTTCTTCCACCCGCTGGTCATCCTGTTCTGCCTGCCACCGACGGTGGTGGGAGCCGTCGTCGGGCTGTGGCTCCACGGCATCCCCATCGGCGTGACCGCCCTGCTGGGCTTCCTGATGCTGGTGGGGATCGTGATGAACAACGCCATCGTCCTCGTGGACTACACCAACGTCCTGCGGCGGCGGGGGATGGGGCGGGAGGAGGCCCTCCTGGAGGCCGGCCCCGTGCGCTTGCGGCCCATCTTGATGACCATGCTGACCACCAACCTGGGTCTGGTGCCCTTCGCCTACCTGCCGGGAGAGTCGTCGGAGCTGCTGCGACCGCTGGCCGTGGTGGTGATCTACGGCCTTCTGGCCTCGACCCTGGTCACCCTGGTCCTGGTGCCGGTGGCGTACAGCCTGCTGGAGGACGGTCTGCAGCGCTTGCGCGAGGCCTTTCGGCGGCGGGACGTGAGCGCGGGGGCGCGGGAGGTCCCGGGCGCCTAGGCGGCGGGACGCCGGTCCGCCGGAGCGTTGGGAAGGACGCAGACCGCCGGAGAGGCAACATGGACGAACCTGCGGGCGGGGGCGGGAGCGGGAGTGGGCGCGAGGGGCCGGGCGCGCCGGGTGGCGGCCCGGCCCCTCTCACCCGGCGCGCTGCCGGGGACGCGCTCGAGGGTCAGACGCCCATGATGTGGTACCCGGCGTCCACGAAGAGCACCTCCCCGGTGACGTTGGCGGACATGTCGCTGGCCAGGTACACGGCCGCATGGGCCACGTCCTCCTGGGTGATGCTGCGCTTGAGGGCCGACCGCTCCGCGTGGGTCTTGATGAAATCCGTGAGGTTGCGGACGCCGCGGGCGGCGAGGGTGTTGATGGGACCCGCGGAGATGGCGTTGACGCGTATTCCCTGGGGGCCGAGGTCGGCGGCCAGGTAACGGACGCACGCCTCCAGCGCTGCCTTGGCCACGCCCATGACGTTGTAGTTGGGCACCGCCTTCTCCGAGCCGTAGTAGGTCATGGTGAGGATGCTGCCGCCCTCTTTCATCAGCGGCCGGGCGGCACGGGCGAGGGCTACCAGGGAATAGGCGCTGATGTCCAGGGCCACCCGGAAGTCCTCGCGGGTGGTGTCCACGAAGGCGCCTTCCATGGCCGGGCGGGGGGCGTAGGCCAGGCTGTGGACCAGCACGTCCAGCCGGTCCCAGCGCTCGGCGACGGTGCGGAACGTCGCATCAATCTGGTCATCGAAGGCCACGTCGCACTGCAGGAGGATGGGGTCCTGGCTCAGCTCGGGCACCAGCTTGCGCACGCGCTCCTCAAGCCGCTCGTTTTGATAGGCGATGGCGAGCCGGGCGCCGGCCCGGTCGAGGGCGCGGGCGATCGCCCAGGCGATGCTGTTCTTGTTGGCGACCCCGAACACCAGGGCCGTCTTGCCTGCCAGCAATCCTTCGTACACCGGCATCACTCCTTGATGACGCTTGATCGTTGAGCCGCCCTGTTCTCCCGGTTCCCGGCGCTTCCCGGCAGGTTCCCTGCGCTGCCCGGCAGGCGGGGCCCGTCTCCCGTAACGGTCGTCTGGTGACTTACCGCCCGGGCTCCGGCAAGCGTGGCGTCTCGGTCAGGAGTTGGGGCTCGCCCTCCCGGACCACCAGTTCTTCCTCGATGCTGAAGCCCCCGAGGCCCGGGACGCGAATCGCCGGCTCGATGCAGAGCACCATGCCGGCCTCCAGCCGGTCGTCCACGCCCGGCATGAGCAACGGTTCCTCCACCGTCTCCAGGCCGATGCCGTGGCCCAGGAGCGGCGCCAGGTAATCACCGAAACCGTGCCGGGCCGCCGTGTCGCGGGCGACGCCGATGAGTTCCGCCACGGTGACGCCGGGCCGGCAGCGGGCGATGACGGCCTCCAGGCAGGCCAGGGTGGCTCCGGCCAGCCGGCGGAGCTCCGCAGCCCGGGAGCCCCCGGCCGCTTCCGTGCCGTGGTCGCGACCGGTCCCGTCGTCGCCGGTGATGACGGTCCGGAGAACGTCGAATTGATATCCCTGGCGGGCACCGATGATGTCGAAGAAGACAGGCTCGGCCGCCCGCAAGCGCCGGCCGGTGGCCTGGGGCCAACGGAAGGAGAGCATGGTCCAGGCCGACGAGTGGACGCGGAAGTAGCGGACGAAGTCGGCTCCGGCGGCCAGGGCCGCGGCCGTGCCCGCGGCGCTCAACTGCTGCTCGCTGATCCCGGGCCGGGCCACCTCCAGGGCGGCCTGAAGGCCCACGTCGGCTACGCGGGCCGCCTGGGCCAGCAACGCGATCTCGTCGGCGTCCTTGATCCGGCGGGGGCGGGTGACCAGGTCGTCTGCCGGCACCCACTCCACACCGGGCAGGGCCTGGCTGACGGCGCGGTAAGCGGCCAGGGACCACAGGTCGCTGCCCGCGACGCCAATGCGGGCCGTGCGCAGGCCCAGTTCATCCAGCACGGCTACCAGCGCCCGCGGGTGGGCGGCGGTCAGTTCCAGGCGGTCGCAGACGGCGACCTCCGGGCGGGCGGTGTCGGCGATCAGGATGACCGGCCCCCGCACGGGTACCAGCAACAGCGACTGGCCCCACCCCTCGTACCCGGGGACGTGGGCGGCGGTGGGAGCCGGGGCCTGGTGGCCGCACAGGTAGGCCACGTTGCCGCTGCGCTCGAAGAACGCGCGTCCCACGGCCAGGACGGCATCGAGCCCCCGGCCGGCCGCCTCGCGGCGCAGGGACTCCTGGCGGGCCCGATAGGTGGCCTCGGGGAGGACGGGACGATCCAGGCCCGGTCCCCGGGCATCGGGCGGGTGGTAGGGCGGGTGGGCTGCCTGGGATGGCTGGGATCGCTCCATGGATACGGCCTCCGTCCGTTCCTGGCGTCGTCCGTCGAGCTTCTCGCTCGCATTCGGGGATCCGGGGGTTTGGGGTCCCCGTGGATCCCGCGAGGTGGCAGGTGTCCCTCGCGACCTGCTCGCCATATTGGCGGTCGCCGGCATGGATCCCTGCCGGGCTTGCCCCGCGCCGGCGACCGCATGGCTTGCCGGTTGCCCCCGGCTCCGCTCCCCGCGTGACCACCTGCCCCTTGCAGGCCGCCCGCACCGCCCGCTGCAGGCGATCCTGCCCGCAGCGGCCGGCGAGCCCCATCCCTCCCGGTGGCGGCCCCCGCCCGGGTGCGGCCCCGCCGGTTGTCCCCCACCCCCATGAGCGCGATAATGGCGTCGTGCGAGGTGATGCCCGTGCCGGGACTGTTCGACCCCATTACCTTCCGCGGCCTCACGCTGCGCAACCGGATCGTCATGTCGCCCATGTGCCAGTACAGCGCCGGTACCGACGGGCGTGCCACCGACTGGCATTTCGTCCATTATGGCTCCCGGGCGGTGGGCGGCCCCGGCCTAATCATCCTGGAGGCCACGGCGGTGGAAAGCCGCGGCCGCATCAGCGAGGCCGATCTGGGCCTGTATGATGACGGTCAGGTCGAGCCCCTGGCCCGCATCGTCCGGTTCTGCCACGACCACGGCGTGCCCGTGGGCGTCCAGCTCGCCCACGCGGGGCGCAAGGCCTGGTCCCCGCGCAAGGGAGTAGGGCCGGAGCCGGCCGTGGCGCCGTCAGCCATTCCTTTCGCCAGCGACTGGCAAACGCCGGTGGAACTGGCCACCAGCGAGATCCCGGGCATCGTGGACGCTTTCGTGGCGGCGGCCCGGCGGGCCCTGCGGGCCGGTTTCGACGTGATCGAGATCCACGCAGCCCACGGCTACCTCCTCCACGAGTTCCTCTCGCCGCTGTCCAACCGGCGGGGTGACGCCTATGGCGGCGACCTGCACGGCCGCATGCGGCTCCTCCTGGAGGTGGTGGACGCCGTTCGGGGCGTCTGGCCGGAAGAACGGCCGCTGTTCGTGCGCCTCTCGGCCGTGGACTGGGCGCCTGGCGGCCTGACCCTCGAGGACACCGTGGAGATCGCCCGGGCCCTGCGCCAGCGCGGCGTGGACCTGGTGGACTGCAGTTCGGGCGGGCTCGTGCCGCCGCCGGAGCCCATTCCTGCGGGGCCCGGCTACCAGACCGGCTTCGCTGCGGAGGTGCGGCGGCAGGCCGGGATTGCCACCGGCGCCGTGGGGCTGATCACGGAACCCGCCCAGGCGGACACCATCATCCGCACGGGGCAGGCCGACCTCGTCCTCCTGGCGCGGCAGCTGTTGCGCGAGCCCTACTGGCCGCTGCGGGCCGCCCGCGAGCTGGGCGTCGACCTGCCCTGGCCCCGCCAGTATGAGCGGGCGAAGCTGTGAGCCGGGAGGGCGGCCGCTCGCGCCGGCCGGGAGGGCGAGTCCGTGGTCGCGCTGCTGGTCGCCCTGCAGTTTCTGACCGTCCTGCCGCCGCCGGCCCGGCGGCCGGTTACGGCTGAGGACCTGGGACGGGCGGTGGGCTGGTTCCCGCTGGTGGGAGCCCTGCTGGGGGCGGTCCTGGCGGGCGGGGCGGTGGTCTTGGCCGGCCGGCTGCACGGAGGAGTGGGGGCCGCCCTGCTGTTGGCCCTCTGGGCCGTCCTCACGGGGGGTCTGCATCTGGACGGGTTGCTGGACACGTGTGACGGCCTCTTCGGCGGCCGCACCCCCGCAGAGCGGCTCCGCATCATGCGGGACGAGCAGGTGGGGGCCTTCGCCGTGATCGGCGGCGGGCTGCTGCTGATCACGAAGCATGCCGCCCTCAGTAGCCTCCCGGATCCCGCCGTAGCCCTGTTCCTGGCGCCGGTGGTGGCCCGCTGGGCGATGGCGCTGGCCATCGTGATGTTCCCGTACGCCCGGGGGGAGGGGCTCGGCCGGGCCATGAAGGATCACGCGCGGCCACGGGACGCCTGGCTGGCGACCGCCCTTGCGGCCGCAGCGGTGGCGCTGGCGGGTCTGGTGGCCTTCGGGGGACCGAAGGCGGTGCTGGGGGCCACCGTTACGGGCCTGGCCGCCGGCGGGGTCCTGGTTTGGGTGGTCTTGCGGCGGCTACCGGGCCTGACCGGCGACGTGTACGGGGCTCTGGCGGAAGTGGTGGAGACCGCCGTCCTGGTGGGTTTCTGCCTCTGACGGGTTTCCACCCGAGATGGGTTGCTGCTGCGGACTTCGCTCCGGCCGTGGGGCGACGGGTGCGGGGTGATGCTGGCATGGACGTGACCGCTGCCCCGGGCGGCACCGGCACCCCGGACTCCGCCGGGCACCTGATCCTGGTGCTGGGCGGGGCCCGGAGCGGCAAGAGCGACTTCGCCCAGCGGCTGGCCGCCCAGCACGGTGGTGACCGGGTACTGTTCGTTGCCACGGCGGAGGCCGCCGACGACGAGATGGCCCGCCGGATCGCGGCCCACCGCCGGGCCCGCCCCGCCAGCTGGAGGACGGTGGAAGCCCCGCGTGACGTGGGGGCGGCGGTGCGTTTCCATCTCGGTGACGCGCGGGCGGTGCTGGTGGATTGCCTGACGCTGCTCGTGAGCAACGTCCTGCTGGCCGCCGCCGGGGTCCCCGGGAACGCGGCCGGGTGGGACGAGTCAGGACAGGAAGCCCGGGACGTGGCCGGAGCCGGGGCCGGAGCGGGAGCGACCATCCCGGACGAAGTGGCCGCGGCCGCGGAACGCCTCGTCCGGGAGGAGGTGGAGGCGCTGGTCGCCGCCAGCCGCGATGCGGGCGTCCCGGTGATCGTGGTCAGCAACGAGGTGGGATGGGGGCTGGTCCCGGGCAACCCGCTGGCCCGCCTGTATCGCGACCTCCTGGGCCGTGCGAACCAGGCCCTGGCCGCCCAGGCGGAAAGCGTCTACCTCCTGGTGGCCGGAGTGCCGCTGACCGTCAAGGGGCGTCCCGCGCCCTGACCTGCAGGTTCCGGACAACTCGCGCCGCCAGGTTGACCGGCCCTGTCTCCCCTGTCTCGTAGATGCCCGGCTGCCCGTGGCCCCGGTCCCGCCGCGCCTACCGCTGCGGGGCAGTACCGCCGCAGCCTCGGGCCGGGTCGACCCCCCGCAGGTATGGCACCCCGGTTGTCCCCGGCCGCCGCCAAGGTTAGAATGGAACCGGCATCCACCCGGGATGCCGGGCACAACTGAATAGGGTCGCGTGACGGTCCAGGTGCCCCCGCCCGCGCGGGCGGGGGAGAATAGGGAAGTCCGGTGAGAATCCGGCGCGGTCCCGCCACTGTGACCGGGGAGCCGGCGCTCCTCGCGCGCCACCGTCGCCGCCCGCCCCAGAGGCCGGCGGGATGGGAAGGCCGAGCGCCCGGCGGTGATCCGGGAGCCAGGAGACCTGCCTGGGCCGTGTACGTACGCGCCTTCGGCGGAAAGGAGGTACGTACCGGGTCCACGCACGCATTGGGTGACCCCGGCCTGCCGACGCGAAGGCCGGGTTTTTTCGTCCTGGCAGAACCATGCCGCTGCAGCAAGGGGAGGAAGGGCCGGATGGAGACACGTGCAGGCGGAGGTCGTCACCGGTTGAGGAGCGGGGCCGGGACGGCCGGTATGGGAAAGTGGTTCCCGCGCAGGCGGATCGCCGGCTGGGTGGCGGTACTGCTAGTGCTGGCCGCCATGCTGGCGGGCTGTGGTGGCGGCACCGGCGGCCCGGAGAGCACGGGTTCCTCCAACCCGCCGGCCGCCGCCCAGGGGGCGGGCGCTGACGGTGGGGAAGCCGGTGCCAGGACTCGATACCCGCTGGCCATCACCGACGACGCCGGCCGGAAGGTGACCATTGCCGAGCGGCCCGAGCGCATCGTCTCGCTGGCCCCCAGCAACACCGAGATCCTCTTTGCCATCGGCGCCGGGGACCGCGTGGTCGGCGTCGACTCCTTCAGCGACTACCCAGCGGAAGCCGCGAAACTGCCCAAGGTAGGCGGCCTGACGGACACCAACTTCGAGCAGATCGTGGCCCTCGAGCCCGATCTCGCCCTGACCGTGGGCGGCACGGAGGAGCAGGTCAAACGGCTGGAGGAGCTGGGCATTCCCACGGTGGTGATCCAGCCGGCGACACTGGAGGACGTCCTGGAGCGGATCGAGCTGGTGGGTCGCCTCGTGGATGCCCAGGAGGGGGCCGCCCGGGTCGTCCGGGACATGCGCGACCGGATCGAAGCCGTCCGGGCGAAGATCGCCGGCATCCCTGACGATCGGCGGGTGCGCGTCTTCTACGAGGTGTGGCATGACCCGCTCATGACCGCGGGACCTGGTGGTTTCATCCACGACGTGATCACGGCCGCGGGAGGCATCAACATCGCCGCCGACGCCGGCAACCCCTGGCCGCAGATCAGCCTGGAGACCGTGGTGGCCAAGGATCCCCAGGTGATCATCGTGCCGCGCTCCCTGGAGAGCTCCTATCAGGAGCTCAAGGCCGGCAAGCGCAAGGGCTGGGAGGGCATCACGGCGGTACGCGACGGTCGCATCTATGCCATCGACGACAACATCATCAGCCGGCCGGGACCGCGGCTGGTGGACGGTCTCGAGCAGATCGCCCGGTGGCTCTACCCGGACCGGTTCCAGTGATGGGCGATGAGCGTGTCGATCAGGGATGAACGAGGCGTGGAGCCCCACCGCGAGGCACCGGCCCGCGACGGGAGCCGGGAGCGGGATCCCCGGTGGGTGCGGCCCGTAACACTGGCGCGTAGGCGGGCCGTGGTGCTGGGTGGGCTGGTGGCGGCGCTGCTGGTGGCGGTCCTCACCGGTATCGGGGTGGGCGCCGTCCACCTGCCACCTGGCCGGGTGCTCGCCCTGCTGTGGGACGCCCTGGCCCGGGGCGGGACGCCCGGCGAGGCTGCCGGCGGCGAGGCCGCGGCCCGGATCCTCCTGGATATCAGGCTGCCGCGCGTCCTGCTGGCCGCTCTGGTGGGTGCGTCCCTGGCCTCGGCCGGGGCTTCCTTCCAGGCTCTGTTCCGCAACCCCATGGCCGACCCTTACGTGCTGGGCGTGTCCAGCGGCGGCGCCCTGGGAGCGGCGGTCGCCTTCTACGCCCTGCACAGCGCCGGCGCCGGTTCGCTGGCGGCGCAGGCCCTGGGCTTCGGCCTCGTACCCGCCAGCGCCTTCACCGGTGCCGTGGCGGCTGTGACCGTGGTCCGGCGCCTGGCCCAGGTCAACGGGCGCCTGCCGGTCACCACGCTGCTCCTGGCCGGCGTCGCCGTGGCGGCCCTGCTGGGGGCCGTGGTCTCCCTCCTGGTCTACCTGAGCGGAGACCAGTTGCGCCCGCTGGTCTTCTGGCTGCTGGGCAGCCTCTCGGGGGCCAGCTGGCGGGACGTGGCGGTGGTGTCGGTTTCGACCGTCCTGGGGACCGGCCTGCTGGCCCGGGAGATCCGGGGCCTCAACGCCCTGCTGACCGGGGAGGAACCCGCCTACCACCTGGGTGTGGACGTGGAACGGCTGAAGCGCCGGCTGCTGGTCGCCGGCTCGCTCCTGACCGCCACGGCCGTCAGCGTCAGCGGCGTCATCGGCTTCGTAGGGCTGATCGTACCCCAGGCCGTGCGGCTGCTGGTGGGCGGGGATCACCGGATGGTGGTGCCGGCGGCGACCCTGGCCGGGGCCACCGTGCTGGTGCTGTGCGACACCGCCGCCCGCACGGTGATCGCCCCCGCCGAGCTGCCCGTCGGCGTGGTGACCGCCCTCGCCGGCGCACCCTTCTTCTTGTATCTACTCCGATCCCACGCGGCCGGCGGGACGGGCCTGTGAGCCCGGCGCCCACGGCCGGTGGCAAGGTCCCGGGGGAGATGCCGCCCGGCGAAGGGTGGCGGCCGGCGGCCTGGACCCCGCGTCTTGGCCCGCGCCCGAGGACCGCTGGGGGGAGCGAGGTCCGTGTCCTTCGTCATCGAGGTGGCGGGGGTCCGTATCGGTTACGAAGCGGAGCCCGTGCTGGACGGGCTGTCACTGCGCGTGCGACCCGGAGAGTGGCTCGGCATCCTGGGACCCAACGGGTCCGGGAAAACCACGCTGCTCAGGGCCATTTCCGGCTACCTGCCGGCCCGGGCCGGTCACGTGCTGATCGAGGGACAGCCCCTGTCCGCCTACACCGTTCGCGAGAGGGCCCGGCGCATGGCCGCCGTTGGGGCCGAGTTGCCCCTGGACGTGCCGCTGCGGGTGGCGGAGTACGTGGCTCTGGGGCGCACGCCGCACCTGGACGGTTGGGGCCGCGAGGGGCGCCGGGACTGGCAGGTGGTCGGGGAGGCCATGGCGCGAACGGGCGTAGCCGCCCTGGCCGATCGCCCGGTCACCCGGCTGAGCGCCGGCGAGCGCCAGAAGGTCATGATCGCCCGCGCCCTGGCCCAGGAACCGCGCATCCTGCTGGTGGACGAGCCCACGAGCCACCTGGACATCCGCCATCAGTTGGAGATCATGGACCTGTTCGCCGGCCTCCGGACCCGGCTGGGACTCACCCTGATCGCTGTGCTGCACGACATCAACCTGGCCGCCCTCTATTGCGACCGGCTGGTCTTGCTGCGGGAAGGGCGCGTGTTCGCCGCGGGGGAACCGGACCGCGTGATCACCGCCGAGAACATCCGGCAGGTGTACGGTTGTGACGTGCTGGTCCGCCCGCATCCCACGGCGGGAGTGCCCCAGGTGGTCCTGGTGCCGGGGGTGCGGGGCGGGGGGGAAGCCGCAGGGGAGGCCGGCGCCTGCACGGAGTGACGCTAGATCAGACAGGGGCAGCCGCCCCCGCCGGGCGGCTGCCCCTGCTTGTGGATTCTGCCTGCATCCAGGCGCTCTTCTGGCGGACATTCCTTCGTCCGCCGGCTCCGGCCGCCTATGACGGCATGGAACCGAGGGCCGGGCCGGGTGAGAGGAACCGTCACCGCTGGTCGATGGGAACCCACTGGCGGCTGGTGGGTCCGACGTACTCCGCCCGCGGCCGGATCAGCCGGTTGTTGGCGTACTGTTCCAGCACGTGGGCGGTCCAGCCGGAGATGCGGCTCACGGCGAAGATGGGCGTGTACAACTCGAAAGGAATGCCCATGACGTAGTACGTGGAGGCGCTGTAGAAGTCCACGTTGGGGTAGAGGCCCTTCTCCGCCAGGACCACCTTCTCCACCGCGCGGGAGATCTCGAACCAGCGGGTGTCGCCGGCGGCTTCCGCCACCTTTTGCGACAGGCGCCGGAGGATCGTGGCGCGCGGGTCCTCGGTCTTGTAGACGCGGTGACCGAAGCCCATGATCCGCTTCTTCTGGGCCAGGGCCTGCTTCACCCACTCCTCGGCCTTCTCGGGCGAGCCGATCTCCAGCAAGGTGCGCATGACCTGCTCGTTGGCCCCGCCATGGAGCGGACCCTTGAGCGCGCCGATGGCGGCGGTGATGGCGGAGTACATGTCCGACAGGGTGGCGGCGGTGACCCGGGCCGCAAAGGTGGAAGCGTTCAGCTCGTGATCGGCATGGAGGACCAGCGCGACGTTCATCACCTGGGCATGCAGGGGCGACGGTTCCTCACCGCGCAGCATGTAGAGGAAGTTGGCGGCCAGGGACAGGTCGCGCCGGGGCGCCACCGGTTCCTTGCCCTGCCGCACCCGCTGGATGGCGGCCACCAGGGTCGGGAACTGGGCCACCAGTCGCGTTGCCCGGCGCAGGTTGGCCTCCCGGGACTGGTCTTCCTGGTCGGGGTCCAGGGTGCCCAGATACGAAACGGCGGTCCGGAGCGCCGCCATCGGGTGGGTGGCGGGAGGAATCCGCTCGATCAGCTCGAGCACCTGGCCGGGCAGCGCCTGGGCGGCCTTGATCTGCTGGACGAAGGCTTCCAACTGTGCCCGCGTCGGCAAATCACCATGCCACAGCAGGTACACGACTTCTTCGAAGGAGGCGTGCTCGGCCAGGTCGCGGATGTCGAACCCGCGATAGAGCAACCGGCCCTCCTTGCCGTCGATGAAACAGATCTCGGACGTGCCGGCAACCACATCTTCAAGACCGGCGGGGTTCGATTGGGTCATATGGAGCAACTCCTTCCCACGCAACACCTGCTTTTAATTATCGTAACAGAACGAGCGGCAGCGCGCGGCGACGCGGGAAGCGGGCGTCGCCGTAGCGTGCCAGACTTTTTATAGCGTTTTGCACTACGGGTTCCCACTCCTCCCCGATCGATGGACGGATTCGTCGAGGCGGGGCTCCGGTCCCGCACCGATGCGGCTCGGCCGGAGCCCTTAGGTGCCGGAGGAACCCCGCCGGGACGCCTGCCGGCAGGAGGGCCTACTTACCGCGGCACCGTCGTGGTCCCGTTGCCGTGCGGGCCGGGGCGGTCCCCGCAGTACGGCGTGCCGGCACCCGTTCGCCGTGCCAGGCCTGCCATCGCCCCGGCGGGCCGTCCGCTGGCCTCCCGCGGCACGTCCCCGCGTGCCGCGTCGAGCCGGCCGGGTGCCGCGGCGCGCACCGGCTCGTCAGCCTCGTCCAGGCCGTCACGCCACGACAGGGAGAGCAGGGCGGCCGCCAGCAGCAGGATGCCGGCCGCATAAAAGGCGGGTGCCAGGCCCACGGCGTCGGCCAGGGGCCCGAAGAGGAGGGGGCTGGTCAGCTCGGCCAGCCGGTTGCCGGTCAGGCGGACCCCCATCGCCAGCCCGCGTTCGGCCACCGGTACGGCGTTCGCCGCCGCGAGCATGCTCAGGGGCATGGTCAGGCCGGTGGCGATGCCGAGGAGGGCGGCGGCAAGCGCCAGGGACCATGGATCGCGCAGTAGCGGCGTCGCCCCCAGGGCCAGGGCGCCGCAGATCAAGCTCATGAGCAGGACGCGGTAGCGGCTGCCCACCGTGTCGATCAGCGGCTGCATGTAGAGCCGAACGGCCAGGGCGAACACCGCCCGGATGGCGAGCAGGACGCCGAGGGTGGTCGCGCTGAGCCCTAACACGCGGGTGACGTAGACCGGGTAGAACGACTGGTGGACTCCCAGGGTGAAGATCAGGGAGAAGGCGGTCAAGATGGCCAGTCGCATGGGCGGCAGCCGCAGGAGCTGGCGGGCCCGCCTCATCTGACCGCGCAGGCTGATGGCCTGGCCGGCCACCGGCGGCGGCTCCACGTCCCGGGCCAGGGCCACGCCGGCCAGGGCGACCACCGCTCCCGCTATGAAAGTACCGCGGAAACCGATGGCGTCCGCCAGCGCGCCGCCGCCCAGCGGGCCCAGGAGCTGGCCCGCGGACGTCGCCGTGGTGAACAATCCCAGGTGGTGCTCCCGCTCCCGCGGGTCGCCCAGGGATGTGACCAGGGTCTGGGTGCACACCACTAGCAGCATCTGTGACATGCCGGTCACCAGCGCGGCCAGCGCCAGGGTCCACAAGGAGGGGCTGGCGGAGGCCAGGAGGAGACCGAGAGCCAGCCCGGTTGTGCCGGCCAGGAGCAGCGGGCGCTCGCCCCAGCGGTGGATCATGCCGCCGACCGGCAGTGACAGGAAGAGGGGCACCAGCGCGTAGGAACCGGCGATGATGCCCAGCCACGTGGGGTTCGCCCCCAGCTCCTGGTCGGCGAAAACGGAGAACAGCGGCCGTGCCATCGTGATGACGGCGAAGGCCACGACGGCCAGGGCGTTCACGCGCCACAGGGTGGCGGCGATCCGGCGACGCCGGCTCCGGCCGGAACGCTGGTCGGCATTGTTCTGCCCGTCGATGGCGCCGGTGGGCGGCACCGCGGTCACCTCCCGTAGCGTACGCCCGCTCACACCTGGTGAACCCTCTGGAGGCAGCCGGGGGAACACTTCGTGCCCCGAAAGAAATCCCCCTTCGGAATAGCACAGGGCGGCACCCATGGCAATGGCCGCGGGGCGTGGCGGGTTGGGCGATCCGAGGGGGAGCATGATCGGAGGAGTCGCTCACTGGACCGCGCTACCGCGCCGGATCATCACCCGCACGCTGGTTTCCACGCGGGCTCGTGACCACTGATCGGGCCACGGCTCGGCGGTGAAGCGCTCCGGGTAAGCGATCCGGTAGCGTTCTCCAAAGCCATAAGGGTCGCTCTTCCAGCGCTGCAGGCGTGTGATCAGGTGTCCGAGGGCGCGCTTCAGGTCCCGGGCGAAGCGCTCTTCCACCCGTGCCACTTCAGAGGACTCCAGCGAGCCATCCACGTGTGCTTCCGCCAGCACCGCCTCCAGCCGCAACTGAAAGCGGAAGGCCGGCCGTCCCGGCCCCGCGTCCGGCAGAACCTGGATGTCGTACTTGGCGCGGAAAGGACGGATGGTGGCGAAGTGCTGGGCGCCCAGGGCTACTTGCCACGTCAAGCTGGTCGCGCCTCGGGTTAAGCCGTAGAGCCGGGTTTCACGCTCGGACAGGATCCCGGCCAGGCGGTCGTCGCGAAAGGCGGCCACGCGGGCCAGGCGCAATTGTCCCAGCGGCCCCACTTCCACCACCGGCACCACGGCGTCCTCACCGGGCCGGAGGCTGGACACCCAAAGCCGCCAGTAGGGGATGCCTCCGCTGGCCGTCGGGTTGCGCCGGGTACGAAACGCGTTATCGACGTAGAATTCAGGGAACGTTTCCTGGGGCGGCTTGATGGCTGCTGCATCAGGCGGCCCGACTGTCACCACCAGCCAGGCCGAGCGGGGCACTTCGTTGTTATTCATCAGGAACTCCAAGATAGGGGCCAGGCCCTGCCGGGCAAGGCGCTGGCTGACGGCCACCACGATGACCTGTCCGAAGAAGGGTTCCCGGCTCATCACGTGCCGAAGCCGGGCCAGCCCCTCGGACGCCGTCCGCCCCTCTTGCTGGAGGGTGATATATGCCGGTTCTTGCACCGCGGGGCCGATGACGGTGCCCCCGGCCGGGACCAGCGCCCGCGGGTCCGGTACGGTTAGCAGCGTCCTTACGCCGTTGCCCGGCGCCGTGTCGAAGGCGACGGCCAGGATGACGGTGCGGCGGTCAACCTCCTCCAGATCCCAGCATCCCGTCAGCAGAAAAGCGAAGAGGGCGATGAGAGCGCTAACCCGGACCCGCGTCATGGCCGTGGCTCCCCCGCATCCCGGACCCGGGCGACCAGCCACAGGAGGAGCGGGTAGCCCACGGAAGTGTGATAGGCGCCGTACAGAACCGCGGCCCGCAGGAGGTCGACCTGAGTGCGGTCTTGCGGCAGCAGCGCGATCCCCCCAACGACCAGGCCCAGGAGCGGCAGCAACACCGGCATGACGCCCGGCCCCAGGCCGAGCCAGGCAGGAATGCCTGTGTAGCTGGTCACGAAGTATACGGCAATGCTGACGAAGAGCACGACCTGGTACACCAGCAGCCCCGGCAGGCCCAGTTCTTCCAGGAGCGCCAGCGGCGCCTGTACGGTGCGGAGAATCTCCAGGGTGGGCCAGGACAGCAGCCGCGCGCCCTGATCCCCAAAGATCCCAACCGCGGCCACGGTCACCAGGACCTTGAAGGCGGCCACCGCCGCGTGGGTGGCCAGTAGCGGGCGCCGCAGGCGCCGGGGTTGCCGGGCCAGAGCCAGTTGCACGAAAAGGTTCTTGATCGGGACGTTAGGAAAGATACCCATGCTGGCACCGGCGATGACGGCACTGGTGGGAACGGGAAAGACGGGCGCCAGGTACACCAGATTGACATTACGCAGGGCGACGCCCACCAGCATGAGGGCCGAAATGCCGGCGGGCAGCGCCAGGAGCTGTGCGACGCGGCTGAGGGGGATGGGGCCGAGGCTGAGGATCATCACCATGCCGCTGACGACCAGGATGACGATGGCCCACGACGGGGTTGTCGGCAGCAGGTAGGTTTGGACGAGGTCGCTGAACTGCCGGAGGACGTAGCCGACGAACGCGAAGCTGTGGAGGATCAACAGGCCATTGGCTACAAAGGCCAGGGGACGCCCCAAGAGGTGTACCGAGTACTGGAAAACCGTCATCCCCGGAAAGCGGGCGGCCAGATCGATCATGGCCAGGATCGGCGGCGCCACCAGCGCGGCACCGACGGCCACGGGCACCCACCCATGGCGTCCGGCCGTCTTGGCCATCCACATCGGCCCGTCCAGGACCGCGAATGTCAACATCGTAAAGAAGAACACCGCCACCAGCCCGCGATCCGAAACCGAGGCGGTCGACCTGATGGATGTTCCGACTGGCTGTGACATGCTCTTGTCCCCCTGTGTGGCCGCAGGGTGGCCGGCACGTTTACGGCCGCGCCGTGGTGGGCTTCTCCCAGTGGGGCACCCGGCCCAAGGTTGCCGGCAAGCGCCCGGGCCGGAGGGGGCCAAAAGGTGTCGTGAAGGGCGCGCCGGCCGACTCCAGCGAGGCCAGGTGCGCCGCGATCATAAGGAGGCCCGTGACCAGGCCCGTCAGGCCGAATACGGCGCTTATGCCGATCAGCGCGAACTTCAGGATGCGCCACGTGAGGCCAATAAAATAGTTGGGGACGGCGAAGGACGCGATAGAGGTGCCGGCCGTCACCACAATCACAATCCCCGAGACGAAACCGGCCTGGGCGGCCGCCGTTCCGAGCACGACGCCCCCCGCGATGCCCACCGTCTGGCCAAGCGGGGCCGGCAGCCGGAGGCCGCCCTCGCGGAAGAGCTCGAACAACAGCTCCATCACCACCAGCTCGACCGCTGCCGGCATGGGCGAGCCCTGGCGGATGCCCGCTGTAGCCAGCGCCAGTTTGGTGGGGATGAGCTCGGGGTGAAAGCCGATCAGGCTGATATACAAGGCGGGAAGCGCCAGAGAGATCACAAGGCCCACGATCCGCAGGAGCCGGACGGCGGTACCCTGCCAGAACGAGACGTACTCATCATCCGGGCTCTGGTACAGCTCCACCAGGGAGGTGGGGACGAACAGGCCGAAGGGGCTGCGGTCGACGAGCACGGCCACGCGGCCTTCCAGGAGTGCCGACGCGATCTTATCTGTCCGCTCCGTTGCGTGCACCAGGGGAAAGAGCGATCCCTTCCGGCCCCCCAGGAATTCCTCGATGTGCCCGCTTGACAGCACGCCGTCGACGTCAATGCTCCGCAGCCGCTCCCAGACCTCGTCCACCAGCGCGGGCGGGGCCAGGTCCTCGATGTAGAGCATGGCCACGGGGGTGCGCGTGCGTCGCCCCACCGTCAGCTTGCGCACACGGAGGGCCGGGTCCCGGATCCAGCGCCGGATCAGGGCGAGGTTGTCCGACAGAGTTTCCACCATGCCCTCCCGCGGGCCGCGGATGGTGCGTTCGGACCCCGGCTCGTCGGGGGAGCGCTTCGGCCAGCCCTCGGCACCAAAGGTCAGGATGTCCGGGGAGCCGGCGATGACGAGCACCGCCTTGCCGTCGAGGATGGCCTGGGCCGCCTCGCGATAGGACCGCGTCCGGCGCGCCTGGGTGGCGATGGTGACGGCGTGGTGCAGCCGGTTCGTGATCTCGGCCGGGCGACGCACCTGCAGCCCCGCCGCCATGCGCTGCAAGGGCTCCAGCACGGCCACGCTGACGAATTTGGGGTCCACGAGGCCCTCGGCGTAGGCCACCAGCCCCGCCACGGTGCCGAAGTCAAAACGGCGGTAAACGATGTCGTCGCTGGGACCGATGTAATAGGCAAGCTGGCGCCGGGCCAGCTTGACGTCCTGCCTGGGAGTGGCGGCCGGCCGGCGCTGCCCGCCGGGAGCCATGCGGACGTGTTCCAGGAGGGTGTCGATGGCGGAGAGGGTCCGCCGCGCGCGCCGCCGCAAGCGCTGGATAACCCCCCGTGCAGAGAGGCGCGTGTCCTCGGCCGGCGCCTCGCCCCGCTGTGGCCCGCCGGTGGAAGCGGCGGACGTGGCGGTGCCGACCGCCCACCAACCGGCCGGGCCGTCGTAGCGAATCCCCCGCTGCCGGTTGGCGGGCGGGCCGCCTGCTCGGGAATGCTCTCCGGTCTTGTTGCGGCCGGAAGGGAAGCGAGCCAGGGCCACATACCCCCTCTACCGGGTGTAGCATGTCCTGCGTGCGGCCGTTCCACCCGGAACGGCGACTGACCCTTTGCACGGCGGGTGAGGAGAGGAACGGTGGACGGCGCATACGCTGAGTCCAGGTCGCGCGGTGCGGCCGCCGGGGTGGTGGCCGGGCCATCCCCTGTAAGGGCCCTTTGTGCGGTCCGAGAAGCAGGTGGCTCCGGGGACCGGGATCGGTTGCCAGCCCGGCGAGGAATGGGGGCACGATGGGATGCGTGCTGACGCGGTCTTTTCCGGTGGGGGCGTTCGGGCCATCGCCCTGGTCGGTGCCCTCGAGGTGGCGGAAGAGAAGGGTTATGAATGGGTGAACCTGGGCGGCACTTCCGGTGGCGCCATCGTCGCCGCCCTGCGGGCCGCGGGTTACACGCCCCGCGAGCTGCGGGACATGATGGAAGAACTCGACTTCACTCGCTTCAAGGACCGGGACCTGCTGGATCGGATCCCCCTCATCGGCCCGCTGATCAGCTTGTTGCTGGAAAAGGGCGTCTACGAGGGCAACGCTCTGGAGTCGTGGCTTGAAGAGGCGCTGGCCCGGAAGGGTGTGCGCTTCTTCCGGGACCTGGAACTGCCTCCGGCGTTAAGCGGCAACGACCCGCGGTTTCGCTATCGCTTACAGGTGGTGGCTGCCGACATCACGCGCCGGCGCATGCTGGTGTTGCCCCGCGACCTGCCGGACTACGGGCTGGACCCCGGCGATTTTCCGGTGGCCCGCGCCGTGCGCATGAGCGCGGCCCTGCCCTACGTCTTCGAGCCGGTGGAGCTCCGCTACGCAACGCCGCAGGGCCCGGCCACCAGCCTGATCGTGGACGGTGGCCTGGTGGCCAACTTCCCCGTCTGGCTCTTCGATGTACCCGGGGTCCCGCCGTGGCCCACCTTTGGCTTTCGCCTGGCGGACCCCACGGATCAACCGGTGCCCTTCGCAGGGCCGATCGGGTACCTGCAGGCGCTGATCAGCACGGCGCTGGAAGCACGGGAAGAGCTGACCAACGCCCACAGTGCCGCCCGCACCATCGCCGTGCCTACCCTGGGTGTGCGCACCATGGACTTCCACATCGACCTGGCCACGAGGCGGCGGCTATACCAGGCGGGACGGGAGGCGGCGGAGCGGTTCTTCCGGGATTGGGATTTCGATCGGTACAGGCAGGTGTACCGGGGCGGCATCGGGCCCGTGGCCGTCTAGAGCCGGATCCCCGCGCTCCGGGGTCGAGAGAACAGGCGGGCGGGGCGGCTGGGTGCCGCCCCGCCCCGGCACGCCACGCGCGGCTTCACCCGGCTGCCGGCGCAACCTGGTGCTGGCCGCGGGCGGCCGGTCAGCCGGCTACCTGGCCGCGCTTGCGCCGTTCCTCCAGTTCCCGCAGCTCCACCCGGCGGATCTTGCCGGAGATGGTCTTGGGCAACTCGCTGACGAACTCGATCTCCCGCGGATACTTGTAGGGCGCCGTCACCTGCTTCACGTGTTCCTGGAGCTCCCGGACCAGCTCTTCGCTGCCTTCATACCCCGGCGCCAGGACCACGAAGGCCTTGACGATGCTGCCCCGGACCGGGTCCGGGCTTGCCACCACCGCGGCCTCCGCCACCGCCGGGTGTTCCACCAGGGCGCTCTCCACCTCGAAAGGCCCGATACGGTAGCCCGCACTGATGATCACGTCGTCGGCCCGCCCCACGAACCAGAAGTAGCCGTCCTCGTCGACGATGCCGCGGTCGCCGGTGATGTACCAGGGACCCACCCGGCGGGCAGCCGTACCCTCCGGGTCGCGCCAGTACTCGCGGAACAATCCCACGGGTCGCTGCGGCTCCACCCGGACGGCGATGTCGCCCTCCCGTCCCGGCGGCAGGACGTTACCTTGCTCGTCGATCACCGCCACCTCGACGTGGGGCGCGGGCTTGCCCATGGACCCGGGCTTGACGGGCATTCCGGGCCAGTTGGCCACGATGCACACGGTTTCCGTCTGCCCGTAGCCGTCGCGGATGGTGACGCCGGTGGCACGCTGCCAGATGTGGATGACCTCGGGGTTCAGGGGCTCACCGGCCGAAACGCAGGAACGCAAGCTGGAGAGGTCGTAACGCTGGAGGTCTTCCAGGACCAGGAGCCGGTACACCGTGGGCGGCGCGCAGAGGCTGGTGGGCCGGTGGCGCTCGATGAGCTGCAGGGTGCGCACGGGGTCGAACTTGCCCGGCTTGTGGTCCACCAGCACCGTCGCACCCGCCACCCAGGGCCCGCAGAAGCTGGACCACGCGGCCTTGGCCCAGCCGGTATCGGAGATGTTCCAGTGGAGGTCGCCCTCCCGCAGGTCGCACCACAGCTTGCCGGTGACCAGGTGCCCCAGGGGGTAGCTGTGCTCGTGCAGCACCATCTTGGGGAAACCGGTGGTACCCGACGTGAAATAGATGAGCATCGGATCGGTAGACCGGGTCGGCTCGCCCTCGTCGGGCGTCGCGGCCGCAACGGCGGCCTGGTAGGAGACCCAGCCGGGCCGCTCGCCACCCACCAGCACCCGCACCCGCAGGGACGGGCACTGGCCCGCGATTTCATCAATCTTGGCAGCTCCCTCGGCATCGGTGATGATGCCCGCGGCCTCGGTACGCTGGATGCGGTACAGCAGGTCCTTGGCGGTCAGCAGCGTCGTGCCGGGTGCGGGGATGGCGCCGAGGCGGATGAGCCCCAGCATCGCCTCCCACCATTCCACCTCCCGGCCCAGCACCACCAGCACCCGGTCGCCCTTGCGGATCCCCAGCGAGCGCAACATGCCGGCGACCCGGCGCGAGCGCTGCGCGAAGTGGGCAAAGGTGAAAGGCCGCCCGTTGCCCTCTGCGTCGATCCACACCATAGCCGGCCTCTGCGGGTCTTCCGCCCAGCGATCCACGGTGTCCCGGGCGAAGTTGTAGAGCTCCGGGACCTCGATGCGGAACTCCTCCATGGACGCATCCCCCCATTCGCATCGGCTCGCGCCATCCTTCGCCGGGCGCGGGACAAATCCTGCGCACCGTCGCGGCCGGGCAGAGAAGTGGCAGGCCGCCGCGGCAGGGACGGCGGCAGGCGTCCCCGTCACGACGGCGCCTGTTACGAGGAGGTCAAGCGACGCCGGCGCTGGTCGCCGGCCGCGCGGCCGGGTTACCATGGAGTCGTTGCCCCAGCGCGGGCGCGGGCGTCCCGGGGCCGCGCCGCGGGGGCCGGCAGGTCGCGGGGAAGGAGGCCGGCTGCGCGTGGAGGCCGTCGTGTGGCTGGAAGCCAGGGGCCTGGTGAAAAGCCTGGGCGGGCACGAGATCCTGTCCGGGGTCGACCTGCGCGTGCGTGCCGGGGAGCGCATCGGCCTCGTCGGCGCCAACGGGCCGGGCAAGTCGACCCTGCTCCGGCTGCTGGCGGGCGTCCTGGAGCCGGATACGGGCACCGTGGTGCGGGGGCGGGGCGTGCGCGCCGGCTATCTCGCCCAGGAGTTCACGGGCGACGTGGGGGCCACCGTCCTGGACACGGTCCTGGAGGGGTTTGGCGAGCTCCTGGACCTGCGCCGCCAGCTGGGCGCCCTGGAACAGAGGCTGGCCCGGGCTGGCGCCGGCGGCCCCGGGCATGGCGACGAGGTGGAGAAACTGCTGGAGCGGTACGGTCGCCTGCAGGAACGGTTCGAGCGGGAAGGCGGCTAC
>DATCKH010000081.1:0-8435 GCA_036562425.1 Thermaerobacter sp.
ATGCGGACGTCACGAGCCGAGATGACGGCGATCTCGCTGGCGGCAAAGAAGGCGTTGAGCAGAATCAGCGCGGCGATCAACGCGATGTCGGGCCCGTAGTCGCCCAAGCGATCTCGCCTCCCATCGAGGGCTCCCGCCGGCAGTCGCGTCCGGGCCGGCGGGCGGTGGAGGCACGGGGCCGGCCGGCAGGATACGCCGTCCCCGGCGCACTCCCGGTTGCGCCCTGCCGGCGCCGGAACGGAACCCCTTCATCCTTCCAGGGTCGGTCACGGTGTCCTGCCAGATTCACTTTCCGAATCCAATATAACCCGGGCGCTTCCCCTTCCCCGATCCCGGCGCACCCCATGCCGGCGGCCGCGCGGGTGACAGCGGTTCCGCCCGGTTCTATACTGGGGGTTGACCCGGCGCGCCGGCACTGCCTTCTCGCCGGGAACGGCACACTGGGCTCCCGCGTCGCCGGGAGCTGGTGGGGGAATCACGGTGGGCACCAAGGCGGAGTATCCCGTACACCCCCGGCCCTCGTGTCACGCGGTGGTGTGGGACGGGGATCGGGTGCTGCTGGTCAAGCGCGGGGGCGAGCCCTATCGCGGCTGGTGGGGCCTGCCCGGCGGGGCCGTGGAACTGGGCGAGACGGTGGCCGAGGCCCTGCGGCGCGAGGTGCGGGAAGAAACGGGCCTCGAGGTGGAGATCGAGCGCTTCCTCATGTACAAGGACGCGGTCAACCGGGATGCGGCCGACCGCGTACGCTTCCACTACGTGATCCTCTTTTTCTCCGCCCGGCCGGTGGGGGGCACACTCCGCGCCAGCGACGACGCCGCCGAGGCCGTCTGGGTGCCGCGGCACCGCCTCTCCGAATACCGGCTGGTACCGGGCACGGAGCGAGTCCTGGCGGCCTGGGAAGCCGCCCACTAGGCTGCCGCCCGGCCGGGCCGCCGGGCCCCCTGTCACTCACGCGCCGCGCTCGCCGCCCGCGTCGCCCGCTCCCCCGCCGTTCAGCACCCGGACCAGCTGGTCGTGGATGCGTCCGTTGGTGGCCACCACGGTGGGCTGCCAGACGTCGAAGGGCTGGCCGTCCAGGCGGCTCAGGCGGCCCCCCGCCTCCCGGACGATCAGCGCCCCCGCGGCCAGGTCCCAGGGCCCGAGGCGCAGCTCCCAGAAGCCGCTCAGCCGGCCCGCGCCGACATAACAAAGCGATAGGGCGGCCGACCCGATGGCCCGCACGTTGCGAGCCGCGTTGAGGACGCTGGCGAAGAGGTCCAGGTTCAGCCGCCTCCCCGCCACGGGGTCGAACTGGAACCCGGTGGCCAGCAGGCTCTCCGCCAGGTCCGACTCCCGGGAGACCCGCAGGGGCCGCCCGTTGAGGGTCGCCCCGTGGCGGCGCACCGCTACGTACAGTTCATCCTGAATGGGGTTGAAGACGGCGCCCGCCACCACCTCGTTGCGGTACATCAGGGCCACCGAGGTGGCCACGATGGGCATGCCGTGGACGAAATTGGTGGTGCCGTCGATGGGATCGATCAGCCACTCCCACGACCGCTCCCCGGTGACGTCGGCCACCGCCCGTTCCCGCGTGGCCGCCTGCCCGGAGAGCATCCGGCGCGAGATGTCCTCCTCCCCCACGACGGCGTGATCGGGAAAACGCTGGCGGATGTAGTCCGTAAGCTCCTTCTCGATCTGCTCGTCCGCCTCGGTCACCAGGTCGTAGCGCGAGGTCTTGGTCCGCACGCGCGCGGCCGCCCCGAAGTGGTGGCGCAGCATCTCCCCGCCCTTCAGGGCGACGTCGATGACGGCCGTGCGCAGGACTTCCTCGTCGTGCTCCACGCTCAAACCCCCTTGGCTCCGCTATCACTATGGCCGAAGGAGGCCGGCGCGGCAAGGCCGCGTCCCGGGCGCTGGCACCGCGAGCCCGTCAGGCGTCGGCGTCCGCATCCCCGACCAGCGGCTCTCCCGCGGCCCGGCGCCCCGCCCAGAGGCCCCCGGCCAGGGCGATGGCGGCCAGCACCATGAAGACCGCCGCCAGCGGGTGCGTGAAGAAGATGGCCGGCGACCCGCGGGAGAGGACCAGCGACTGGCGGAGCGACTCCTCCAGCATCGGCGCCAGCACGTTGGCCAGCACCAGCGGCGCCAGGGGGTAGCCCAGCTTGCGCATGAAATACCCCAGCACGCCGAAGGCCAGCGCCATCCAGACGTCCTGCACCAGGTAGCGAACGCTGTACGCGCCCACGGCGGCCAGCACGACGATGGCCGGTCCCAGGATGGCGAAGGGAATCCGGGCAACCCGCGCCCAGAGACCCACCAGGGGGAGGTTCAGCACCAGGAGGATCGCATTGCCCACGTACATGCTGGCGATGACGGTCCAGACGAACTCGGGGTTGGTCTTGAACAGCTCGGGGCCCGGGTCGAGGCCGTACATCATCAGCCCGCCCAGCAGCACCGCGGGCGCCGGGCCCGACGGCAGGCCCAGGGCGAACAGCGGGACGAACCCGCCGGTGGAGGTGGCGTTGTTGGCGCCCTCCGCCGCGGCCACCCCCTCGATGGCGCCGCGCCCGAAACGCTCCGGGTGCCGGGAAACCCTGCGCTCGGCGTCATAGGCGATGAAGGTCGTGACCGCCGGGCTGCAGCCGGGCAGGAGGCCCAGCAGGAAGCCGATGCCCGATGACCGCAGCATGGCCCCCCAGCAGGCCCGCAGGTCCGCGCGGGTCGGCAGCCATCCGCGCACCTCGGCCTGGTACAGGTGGGTGGATCCCCGCTCGGCGTGGAGCAGCACCTCGCTGACGGCGAACAGGCCGATGATCACGCTGATGAAGTGGATGCCGGCCATGAGCGGCACCGCCCCGAAGGTCAGCCGGGCCGTGCCGGTGACCGGGTCCAGGCCGACCATGGCCGCCAGCAGCCCCAGCAGGGCCGAGACGAGCCCCTTGAGCAGGGCCCGGCCGGAGAGGCTGGCCACCAGGCTGAGGGCCAGCAGCTCGAGGGCGAAGTACTCGGGCGGCCCGAAGGCCAGCGCCACCCCGGCCAGCGCCGGCGCGAAGAACGTCAGCGCCACGACGGCCAGCGTGCCCGCCACGAAGGACGAGATGGCCGCGATCCCGAGGGCGGGCCCCGCCCGCCCCTGCTGGGCCAGCTGGTAGCCGTCCAGGGCGGTGGGCACCGACGAGACCTCACCGGGGATGTTGACCACGATGGCCGTGGTGGATCCCCCGTACATCGCCCCGTAGTAGATGGCCGCCATCATGACGATGGCGGGCAGGGGCGGCAGGATGGCGGTCAGCGGCAGCAGCATGGCGATGCCCGACGTGGGCCCGATACCCGGCAGGACGCCCACCAGGGTGCCCAGCACGCAGCCGGCCAGCGCGTACAGCAGGGTTTCGGGTTGGAGAGCCAGGGCAAAGCCGTGGAGCAGCCAGTCCAGCGCGGGCAAAACGAGCACCTCCAATTGCGCGCGTACCGCCCGCGGCACGGGGACCGCCTGCGGTACGGCCGCGGGCAGGGCCGGCACCCGGCCGGGAACCGGCCCTGCCGGGCCTCCCACCCCACCTCACCGGCGGCGGGCCTGCCACCGCCCGCCGCCCTCGCCTAGCCGGTCCCCGGCAGCGGCCCGTGGGGAAACGGCAGGCCGAGCAGCCGCACACCGAACAGCCAGAGGCCCGCCGCCGCCACCACGCCCCACCCCAGCGCCGGCAGCGCCCGGCGCTCGCCGAGGTACCAGACCATGAAGGCCACGTAGCCGAGGCTTGCCACCGGGAACCCCAGTGGCTCCAGCGAGCCGCAGTAGGCGGCGGTGGCCACCAGAACGACCAGAACCCGCCGCACTCCTGCCCGGCCGGGCCATTGGGGGCCGCGGCTGTCGCCGCGCCGCCAGGCCGCCACCGCCAGGGCCGCGCCCGCGCAGGCCAGCGCCCAGCCGGTCCAGGCCGGCAGGGCGCCGGGCCCCAGAACCCCCGCCAGCGGGCCGGTCCGCGGCGAACCCAGAACCGCCGCCAGGCCCAGCCCGATGAGGACGAATGCGCTGGCAAGATCAGCCGTCCGCATGCGTGTCGAGCCCCCGTTTCCCCAGTCCCCGGCAGGTCAGGTTCGCGCCGTGCCGTTGACGGGCGGGCGCGATCTCCGCCGGGAGGTCTACGGCCGGACGGCCCTGCGGGCTGCGCCACCGGGTACCCCGCGGGCCGACCGGCCGGGCGGTCACCCCGCCGCCCTCACTGGCGCAAATCGGTAGCCAGGGAGCGGTACGCCTCGGTGAGCGCCTGGATCTGCTTCTTGCTCTCGTCGTGGCCCAGGGCGAGGGGCACGAACCCTTCCTCCTCCATCTGGGCGCGAATGGCGGGATCCCTGGCGATCTGCAGGAAGGCCTTCTCCAGTTCCCGGATCACCGGCTCGGGGGTGCCGGCGGGGACCCCCACGCCCCGGTCGATGCGCTCAACCACGTCCAGGCCCAGCTCACGGAAGGTAGGCACGTCGGGCAGGCCGGGGAAGCGTTCCTCGGCGGCGATGGCCAGCACCCGGATGCGATCCGCGTACTTCACCAGGTCGTTGGAGTTGGCGACGACGGCGGTCACGTGACCGCCCAGGAAGGCCGTCATTTGCGGTGCGGCACCGTTGAAGGGCACGTAGGCCAGGTCGACCCCCGCGGCCCGTTCCAGCCGGACGGTGGCCGCGTGATGCCCGGAGAAGGTGCCCGAACCGCCGACGCTGATCTCGCCCGGCTTCTCGCGGGCGTCATTCAGCAGGTCGGCCAGCGTCCGGTACGGGCTGGACTTGAGCACGGCCAGGCCCAGCGGGGTCGACTGGAAGAAGGCCACCGGCTCGATCTGCTCGGTGCGGTAGCCGGTCTCTTGCTGCAGCGGCTGCAGGATGATATGCGGCAGGTTGATGCCCGCCACCATGGAGCCGTCCGGCCGGCTGCGGGCAAGTTCGCTCCAGCAGAGGGCGCCCCCGCCGCCCACCTTGTAGTCGATGACCACCTTCCGGCCCAGGATCCGCTCCAGATGCGGCTGCTGGCGCCGCGCCTCGATGTCCGACTGGCCGCCCGGCTCGAAGCAAATCAGGTAGGTGAGCGGCGGCTGGTCGCCGGTGGGACCGGTCTCCTGGCCCTCCCTGGCGGCGCCCTGCCCGCTGCCCGGTGCCGCCCCCTGCGCGCCCTGGCCAGGGGTGCCGGAACCCGGTGCCTCGGGCCCCGCGCAAGCCGCCAGGGCCAGCGCCAGGATGGTCAGGAGGGCCGGGATGGCCAGCCGCAGGGCATGCCATCCCGGCACCCCTTTTCTCGGGAGACCCCGCGCCCTGGCAGGGTTTCCCCACCCCGCGTGCGTGTGCATGGTTCTCCTCTCCCCGTTTCCCCCGTCATCTCCGCCGCCGCGCCGGCGCGCGCACGGCGGGCTCCGGCGCGTCACGCCGGCCGAACGCGGCCGGGTGCGACCGCGGGGCTGGGCCGGCAGGAACCACCAGCCCGTGCCGGCAGGCGGCGGGCGCCCCCGGTGACGGCCATATGCCCAGGCCGCGGTGGGCCCGCGACCCGCTGGAACGATATGCGCCCCCGGGGGCTGATGTGCTCACAACTCCCGGCGATCCGGTGGCGGGTCCCCGCTCTCTACTGCCGCGTCCGCTTCCCGGTCCCCGCCTGCCGCTGCCGCGTCCGGTTCCGGGGTCCCCCGTTCCGCTGCCGCGGCAGTGCCCGCTCCTCCTGCCCCCTCATCAGGCGCAGCCGCCCGCGGGCCGCTGCCGTCCCGTCCCCGGAAGCTGGCCGGTGCCGCTGACCGCGGCGCCGCCATGGTAGCCGGCGGGTCGCTGGCGGGAAACGTCGCCTCCACCACCTGGTCATAGTCATCGTCGTCGCCGCGGGCCGCCTCCGGCTGGTGCTCCCCTGCCGGTTGGTGCTCCCTTCGCGGTCTGTGCCGCGTGCCCGGCCCGCCGGGGCTCGCCGCGCCCGGCCCCGTGCCCTGCTGCTCGTCTCGCGCTGGCACCACTGATCCCCCCTGGTCCAACCTGCCTTGAGCCGCCGACCCGGTCGGGCGAACCGGCGCCGACGCGCCGGCGGCGCCGGTTCGCCCTGCTGTAGCGTGGTCACCAAGAAGGCTGCGTACACGGCGCCCGCCCGCCCCTCGCCCGCTGCCCGGCCGCCGTGCGCCGGTGCCCCTCGCCAGGCGCCGCTCCCCCCTGCTACACGGCCGGTGCCCGCCCGCTACGCGCCCGTTGTTTGCTGCGGGGTTTGCTTGCACAAGTTGAGGCCGCCGGAATGTATGAAGCACCACTTTGGTGGCCATACTCACCCGTGCCCGGGCAACAAAGCGAAGCAGGCAACCGCCGGCGGAACGAATGTCACATGAGGGACAGGAGGGCGAGCCATGGCAGAACCGATGGGGAATCCGGTGTACACGGGGCCGGTCCACCCGGCCCAGCCGGCAGCGGCGCAGCCCGCCGTTCAGGAGCAGGGCGCGGCTCCCGGCCGGAAGATCGACTTCCACCGCCTGCCCCCACAGGAACAGCGCCAGGCGCTGCTGGAACTGGTGCGGGATGGTCGTAACGATGAGGAGATCGGCGCCCTGTTCGGCATGAGCCAGTGGCAGGTGCGGAATCTCCGCTACCGTCTGGGGATCAAGAAGGACCGCGGGGGCAACGTCCATCTCGAGCCGATCCGGCTGCGGGCCGGCGTGACCCCGATCATGGATCCCGAGGCCGGGCTGGAGGGCGAGGCGGGCGGCAACCGCCTGGCACTGACCCTCGACGGCGAGTTCGACGGCACCACGCTGGCCGGCTACCTGGAGGGCATCACCAGCTTCGTGGGGGCGGCCGGTTCCCGGCCCTTCCGGGTGCGCCTGGCCGTCTACGAGGCCAGGACCCAGGAGAGCTGAGGGTGCGGCCACACCGGCGGGGCCGCGCGGCATACCCGTCGGCGCGGCCCCGGCCGGGTAAGGCCGTCACCACGTGTTCCCCCGGTCCGGGAAGGAACGCCGGGTCCGGGCCGAAACCTGCCCGAACCCGGCGGCAAGATGGCCGGCACTGGCGGCGGGTACGCAGTTCCCCCAGATCGGGCCGGGAACCGCCCTGCACGGGCGTTCCCGGCCGTTCCACCTCCAGCTGCGCCAACCTGTTCAAGGTGAGCGCCGCTCCCGGGTGGGCCGGGCCTCCCCGCCCGGCTGTCCGGCGTGACCGGCCTGCTGCTGGCCGGTGGGGCACTCCGGCAGGAGCGGGCATAGCTCGCAGCGCGGGTTCCGGGCGTGGCAGATCTTCCGCCCGTGCCAGATCAGCCAGTGGTGGGCCCGGGACCACTCCTCCCGGGGTAACCGGGCCATGAGTTCCTCTTCCACGCGCTCCGGCGTGTCACCGGACGCCAGGCCAAGCCGCCGCGCCACGCGAAACACGTGGGTGTCCACCGCGATGGCCGGCTCACCGAAGGCGTTGCTGAGCACCACGTTGGCGGTCTTGCGGCCCACGCCGGGCAGCTTCATCAATTCCTCGCGGCTGCGGGGCACCTCGCCCCCGTACTGCTCCACCAGGATCCGGCACGTGGCCAGGATGTTCCGGGCTTTGCTGCGATAGAGGCCGATGCTCCGGATGCGGTCCGCCAGTTCGTCCTCGCTGAGCCGCAGCATGGCCTCGGGGGTGGGACACTCGGCAAAGAGGGCCGGCGTCACCTGGTTGACCGCCGCGTCGGTGGTCTGAGCCGAAAGGATCGTGGCCACCAGCAACTCAAAGGGCGTGCGCCAGATCAGGGCGGTGGTGGCACGAGGGTACATGCGGGCCAGCTTGGCGCGGATGCGGGCGACCCGCTCCCGTTCCGCTTGCGACAACTCCACGCGTGCTCACCCTGTCCACGTGATCACGATGAACCCTCCAGGCGCGCGGCCAGGCCGGCCACGAGCTCGGCGGCGATGCGGCCGGGCTCGCCGCTCAGGCGCTCCCGCGGGCACCACAAGGGCTCGCCCGCCCAGATGGGTTCGTCCAGGGAACGGCGTGGCAGCCGGTAGCGGGGGACGAAGCCGGGCGGCGCCGGTGCCAGTGCCCGGTACTCCATGCCGCTCAGGCCGGCCTGCACCGCATACCCGGCACACTCGTCCCCGGCCCGGGCGCAGGACTCCCCCAGGCACGCCAGGCGCTGGGCGAGGACGCGCGCCACACGTTCGGGTGGAATGAAGAAGAGGGAGAGGGGATCACCGGGATCGTTGGGAGCCGTCAGGCTGACGGTCTCCGACCACACCTCTCCCGCCGTGCCGTCCCCGCCGGATCCCCCCTTTGTGGCTGCACCGGAGCCTGCGGGAGCGGCCAGGATGTGCAGCCAGGCATCGAAACCGCCGGGTGGTGACACGCGCGCCTGCGCCTGCCGGACCCGTTCCCTGGCCTCGTCCGGGGTCATGGCGTCCATCCTCCTGGGGCCGGGCCGGCGGTGCGATGGGCGCCCACCACGCCACCGGCGCCGGTGCTGGCGTGACATCGACGTCGAG
>DATCKH010000084.1:0-7693 GCA_036562425.1 Thermaerobacter sp.
GCGGTGGCCACGGGCATCAAGCTGGCCAACCCGAAGCTGCATGTCGTCGTCGTCCATGGCGACGGCGACGGTTACGGCATCGGGGGCAACCACTGGCTGCACGCCATGCGCCGGAACATCAACCTGACGGACATCATTGAGAACAACCAGATTTACGCCCTGACCAAGGGGCAGTACTCGCCCACCAGCGAGCGCGGCTTCAAGACCACCACCTCGCCCACCGGCGCGCCGGAAGATCCGGTACTGCCGACGCGCATCGCCTTCGCCACCGGAGCGACCTTCATCGCTCGCGCCTTTGCGGGTGAACCCCACCAGATGGCCGCCATCTTCGCCGCGGCCATCCGGCACAAGGGGTATGCCCTGGTGGACGTCCTGCAGCCCTGCGTGACCTTCAACAAGCTCAACACCTACGACTGGTACGGGCAGCGTGCCTACGACGTCCAGAAGGAGGGCCACGATCCCACCGATCCCGCGGCGGCCTGGGCGAAGTGCAACGAGTGGGGAGACCGGATCCCCGTCGGTATCCTGTGGCGTGATGAGAGCGTCCCGAGCTATGAGGAGCGGATCCCCGGGTTCGCCGCGCAACCTCCCATCGTGGAACGCCCCCTGGACGAGCTGGGCGAGGAGGGGCTGGAGCGTCTCAAGGCCGAGTTCATGTGAGGTCTCCGCAGCTCCGCAGGTCCTTGAAGGTCGCTGGGGGTCCCTGGAGGTCTCTGGAAGTCTGCGAAACGGAGGTCGGCGGAGGTCCTTCGCAGGTCGAAGTCCTTGTGAGGAGGCGTCGCTGGCGTGGATGCGCGGGAGATTTACCAGGCGGTACAGCGGCGCGGGCGGCTGGCATCGCTGGAGGAGGCGGCCGCCGCCACCCGCATGACCCTGCACAGCATGGCCCAGGTGCTCGGCCGGCAGGCCGCGGGAGCCCTGGCCGCCGCCCTGCCGGCCGAACTGGCTGCCGAGCTGGGGCGGGCCCCGGACCGGCCCGACCCGCTGATCGACCGCCAGGTCTTCGTGGGGCCGCTGGTCAACCACATGGACACCGAGTACGGCTACGACCAGACCGTGGGTGGCCTGGACCTGGTGGCCGCCTATATGGACGACGACGCCGCCACCCGGATGCAGGCAGTATTCGGCACCCTCAAAGAACGCCTTGACGCGGGCACCCAACAGGCGGTGCGGGCCGCTCTTCCCCCGGAGATCCGGGACTGGTGGGACAGCGCCTGAGCGGCCCGCAAACCAAACAGGATAAGGAAAGGAAAGAAGAATGCCGGGACCGCGTGGCCTGCCAGGCAGGCGGGTCCCGGCGTGGCTGTTCTGGCGATCGTGCCCTCACGCGCTCTCCAGGTAGCGCTCCGGATCTTTGAGGAAGGTGGCTTTGCAGTGGGGGCAACAGAAGTGGTACCGGTGCCCCTCGTATTCGACGACGTGGCGGGTTTCCCCCGGCACGACCTCCATACCGCATACCGGATCGCGAGCGACGGCTGGCAGTTCGGCCTTCTCTCCGGCCGCCCCTGAGGCGCCTGCCCCGGCGGCCACCTGCGCCGCGGCGCCGGCCGAGCCGGGCCGGGCGGCCGTGTGGGTCGAGGAGGTGGCGGGTTGCTCAACAGCCCCCTGCCCGGCCCCCGCCGCTTCGCCCTGACCCGCATCCCCCGGCTCGCGGGCAGCCTCGTCGCCGGCGGCCATCCCCGCGTGGGCCCGCAACCGGGCCCGTCGCTGGCGGATGATGTCAGCCAGGATGGCGACGGCGATCTCCTCCTGGGTCACGGCGCCCAGGTCAAGGCCAGCCGGATTGCGGATCCGCTCCAGGTCCGCAGCGGGCACACCCGCCCCGGCCAGGACTTCCTTGACCGCGGCCGCCCGCTTCCGGCTGGCCACCAGTGCCACGTAGGGAACGCCGGCGGCCAGCCAGCGCTGCAGGCACTCCTCGTCGAAGTGCCCCATGGTCGCCACCACGGCGTAGGCCTCCGGGACCGGTTCGAAGCTCTCCAGCTCGTCCACGGAGAGCGCCCGCCCGCCTGGTAGCGCGCCTTCGGGGGGCGCCTCCCGCCCGTACACCAGCACCGGCTCGAAGCCCACCATGGCGGCCATCTGGGCCAGGGTGTGCGCCAATGGCGTGTCTCCGCAGGCGATCAGCTGCGGGGGCCGCACGAAGGGCTCGATGTAGACGTCCACCTCGCCGCCGCTGGGGCAAGTCATGGCCACCGTGACGACACGGGCATCCCCTTCCGCGCCGGCCGCCCCGGGCTCATGCTCGCCGCCGGTGGCGGCATCGGCCGGGGCGTCGACCCGGATCTGCACCAGGCGCGGGCGGCCGTCGGCCAGGGCAGCCAGCGCCTGCCGCCGGACGATGGACTCGGAGCAACTGCCGCCGATCCACCCCTCCATGTGCCCGTCGGCGGTGATCAACGCCTTGTCCCCGGCCCGCGATGAGAGGGGGGGCCGGCGACGGATCACCGTGGCCAGGGCGAAAGAGCGGCCCTGGGCGCGCAGCTCGGCCGCCCGGGCCAGGACGACATCAGGACGCCCTGCCGTGCCCAGCTCCACCGGGCTCAGGCCCCCCCGCCAGCGCCACCCGCTCCCGCCGAGGCGGAACCGGCGTTGCCCTCCAGGTTCGCCCGGATCGTGGCAAACAGCTGCTCGGTGACCTTGCGCGCCTGGTTGTCCAGCAGGCGGCCGCCCACGGTGGCCAGCGGCCCGCTCACGTCCGCGTCCGCCTCCCAGCGGAAGCGGGTCGCACTGTCGCCCGCGGGCTCCAGCTCCATGCGCGCCGTCAGGTGCAGGCCGCTGCCCATGCCGCTACCGCGCAGCTTCAGGCCCCCGCGGCGCGGCGGCTCCTCAGGCTGCAACTCCACTTCCATCTTGAACCGGCCGCGCACCGGGCCGACCCCGATCCGGACCACCGCATCAAAGTGCCGGTCGTCCTTCGCGTTCAGCTCCTGCAGGTCGGGGAGGCACCGGCCCACCCGGTTGGGATCGTTGATGAATGCCCAAACCTCGTCCTGTGGCGCCTGGATGGTCAGTTCGCCGTCGTAGTGCAGGTGCAATGCAGTCTCCTCCCCCATTCCCGCGGGCCCGCGCGGCGGGTCACACACCCGCCCGGAGGGCCACCGGCCGGGCCCGGCCGGTGGCCCTCCCGCGGGCTCGCTTCATTCGATGCCGTGCTCGCGCAGGATCTTCCAAACCTTCCACGGCGTGATGGGCATGTCGATGTGGCGCACGCCCAGGTGGGAGAGAGCGTCCACCACCGCGTTCACGAAGGCGGCGGGGGAACCGACGTTGGGCGACTCGCCCACACCCTTGGCGCCGATCGGGTGATGCGGCGACGGCGTCACCGTCCGGTCCGTCTCCCACTTGGGCGTCTCCATGGCCGTGGGCAGCAGGTAGCTGGAGAAGTCGCTGGAGAGGTTGTTGCCGTTTTCGTCGTAGACGATCTCCTGCATGAAGGCGATGCCGAAGCCCTCGGTGAGCCCGCCGTGGATCTGGCCTTCCACCACCAGCGGGTTGATCACCGTGCCGCAGTCATCCACGGCTACGAAGCGGCGCACCTTCACCTGGCCCGTGCCCTTGTCGATGTCCACCACGCAGATGTACGCCCCGTTCGGGAACGTCAGGTTCGGCGGGTTGTAGTAGTAGACGGCCTCCAGGCCAGGCTCCAGTCCCTCGGGCGGGTTGGTGTAGGCGGCGAACGCCACCTCCTGGAAGGTGACCGACCGCCCGGGCGCGCCGGCCACGTGGAAGCGACCGTTGTCCCAGACAATGTCCTCTTCGGACGCCTCCAGCAGGTGCGCGGCGATCTTGCGGGCCTTGTCTCGCACCCGGCGCGCCGCCATGGCCGTCGCCGCACCGGCCGTGGGCGTGCTGCGGCTGGCGTAGGTGCCGAGACCGTAGGGAGCCGTGTCCGTATCGCCCTCCTCCACCAGGACGTCGTCCACGGGAATGCCCAGTTCATCGGCGACGATCTGGGCAAAGGTCGTTTCGTGGCCCTGGCCCTGGTGCCGGACGCCGGTGCGCACCAGCACCTTGCCCGTCGGATGCACGCGGATCTCGCACGAGTCGAACATCTTGATGCCCGCGATGTCGAAGGTATGGCTCGGGCCGGCACCGACGATCTCGGTGAAGGTCGAAACGCCGATGCCCATCAGCTCGCCGCGCTTGCGCTTCTCTGCCTGTTCCTTGCGCAGATCCCAGTAGCCGATGATGTCGAGCGCCTTCTTGAGGGTTTCCGCGTAGTTGCCGCTGTCGTAGGTCCAGCCCAGGGGCGACGTGTACGGGAACTTCTCCGGCGGGATGAAGTTCTTCAGACGCAACTCCACCGGATCCATCCCGAGCTCCTGGGCCAGCACATCCATCGTGCGCTCGATCAAGTACGACGCCTCGGTCACCCGGAACGAGCAGCGGTAAGCGACACCGCCGGGCGCCTTGTTGGTGAGGACCGCGTCCACCTCCACAAAGGCCGTGGGGAAGTCATAGGACCCGGTCACGATGCTGAACAGGCCGGCGGGGAACTTGGACGGGTTGGCCGCGGCGTCGAAGGCGCCGTGGTCGGCGATGGTCTTGACGCGCAGTGCCTTGACCCGGCCGTCCCGGTCGGCTGCGATCTCGCACGTCATGTGGAAGTCGCGGGCGAAATGCGTGCTCTGCAGGTTCTCCGTCCGCGTCTCCACCCACTTCACCGGCCGCCCCAGCTGCAGCGAGGCCGCTACCGCCACCACGTAACCGGGATAGACCGGCACCTTGTTGCCGAAGCCGCCACCCACGTCGGGCGAGATGACCCGGATCTTGTGCTCCGGGAGCCCGGACACCAGCGCCAGAAGCGTGCGATGCGCATGCGGCGCCTGGGAGGTGACGTAGACGGTCAGCCTCTCCGTCGCCTTGTTGTAGTCGGCGATGCACCCGCACGGCTCCAGCGGGGCGGGATGGACGCGCGGGTAGTAGACCTCCTGCTTGACGACCACCTCCGCCTCGGCGAAGGCGCGCTCCGTCCGCTCGCGGTCGCCCACCTCCCAGTGCCAGGCGAGGTTGGTCTTCTGCTCCCGGTCCTCCCGCAGGATGGGCGCGTCCGGTTCCAGCGCCTTGAAGGGATCGACCACCACCGGCAACGGCTCATATTCTACGACCTGGGCCAGCGCATGGGCGCCGTCGAAGGCGGCCTCCCGGGTCTCGGCGACCACGGCGGCCACCTCCTGGCCCTGGAAGAGAACCTTGCCCACGGCCAGGACCATCTGCTTGTCACCGGCCAGCGTGGGCATCCAGGCCAGGCCGGCCTTCTCCAGATCCTCGCCGGTGATCACAGCCACGACCCCGGGAACGGAGAGCGCCGCCTCCTTGGGGATGGCCTTGATCCGGGCGTGGGCATACGGGCTCCGCACGATCGCCATGTACAGCATGCGCGGGAGCACGATATCGTCCAGATAGCGACCGGCGCCCTGAATGAAGCGCGGGTCCTCCTTGCGCTTGATGGGTTGACCGAGAGCGCGCTCAGCGACCGCCATCCGTCACTTCCCCCCTCGCGCGTCCGGCTCCACCGCGGCGGCCACACTCTCGGTGGCCTCAGTCGCCTGAGCCTCCCCGCGCAACTCCGCCGCGGCCTGCTGGATGGCCTTGACGATGTTCTGGTAACCCGTGCACCGGCACAGGTTGCCGGAGATGGCGAACCGGATCTCTTCTTCCGTGGGGTTGGGGTTGCGCTGCAGGAGAGCGTAGGCGCTCATCAGCATGCCCGGCGTGCAGTAGCCGCACTGCAGGCCGTGCTGATCCCAGAAGCCTTTCTGCAACGGGTGGAGCTGGCCGTCCCGGGCGAGCCCCTCCACCGTCAGGATCTCGCTACCGTCCGCCTGCACCGCGAACACCGTGCAGGACTTGACGGCGCGCCCATCCATCACCACGGTGCACGCGCCGCAGCTGGTCGTGTCGCAGCCGATGTGGGTACCGGTCAGGCCCAGATCTTCACGGAGAAAGTAGGCCAGCAGGCGCCGCGGCTCCACCTCGCGCTCGTAGGTCACGCCGTTGACGGTCACCTTGATGCGCTTCTTGATCGTCTCCAACCACGACACCTCCTCACGCGGCCCGGGCCCGTTCGGCAGCCTCCTGCAGGGCCCGCTGGGTCAGCACCCGCACCATGTCGCGCTTGTACTCCTCCGGACCACGCTGGTCGGAGCTGGGCTCGGCCTGCTCGGCGGCCAGCCGGGCAGCCTCGGCAATGGTGTCCGCCGTCAGCGGCTTGCCGACCAGGTATTCCTCCGCCTTGCTGGCCCGCAGGGAAATGGGCCCCACCGCGCAGAGGCCGATCCCGGCCCGCGTGCACTCACCGGCCGCGTTGAGCGTGACCTGCACGCCGACGGCCGCGATGGCGAAGTCGCCCAGCTTGCGCTCCAGCTTGAGGTAGGCCCCACCGGTCCGCTCCGGCGGGACGGGCACCCGCACCTCGGTGAGCAGCTCGTCCTCGCCGAGGGCCGTCGTGAAGGTGTCCACCAGGAACTCGTCGACAGACAGAGTGCGGGAACCGTCCGGCCCTGTGAGCACCACTTGCGCCCCCGCGGCCAGCATGGCCGCACCCCAGTCGCCGGCAGGGTCAGCGTGGACAAGGGATCCGGCCACCGTCCCCCGGTTCCGAACGAGGGGATCGGCGACGACCCGCGCCGTGGCGACCAGGAGCGGGTAGCGCTTCGCAAGGCCGGGCGCGTGCTCTACATCGGCGTGGCGGGTCAAGGCGCCGATGCGCAGGAACCCGTCCTCCTCGCGGAGATACGCCAAATCCTCGATGCGGTTGATGTCCACGAGCAGGGCGGGCTCCAGGAGCCGAAAACGCAGCATGGGGATGAGACTCTGACCGCCCGCCAGGACCTTGGCCTCATAGCTGTGCTTACGCAACAGCTGCACCGCCTCTTCCACCGTACGCGGTGCCACGTAGTCGAAAGGCGGCGTAATCATGACTCTCCCCCTATTCCGGGAACGATTCCGGGCACGCGAGAAGGGGTGGCCGCCCGACCCGATCGGGCGCCAGGGGCGGGAGCAGTGCATGCAAGCGGGAGGAGGCTGCCCGTACGCAGGCTGACGGGGGGATCGCGCCGGGCAACAGCGTTCGACCGGCCCACCGCCCCTTGTCCCCCAGCCGCAGTGCCGTGGTTCGGTGCAAGTGAGTTCGGGTCTAAGGTGAAAATTCCTCCCGCGGTGAACCGAATCACCCGGGCGTTCACCCGGTCTCCGGCCCCGAGAACCGGGCGACCGTCCGGTTTTCCCCGTTTTAGCCAGGGTGACCGCCGGATGTTGGAAGCGAGGCGCCGGTTACATGCAGGGCGTGTTGCCGCCGGGGGCCACGGGATCCAACACCGCAGGGCGAGGTTCGACTCGGCAGGAGCTCCGAGCCTCCCATTGAATTCGCCTGTATCGAGGCGATCGCTTCGGCTGCGGCTTAACGGTTCTCCAACGATCAGAAGTGGGAGGGACAATGGGTGAGATGGAGGTGAGTAGACATCGGGAACGCCAGGAGTGGGCAATGGGTGGGTGCCGTCCGTGCTGCGAGAATACTAATGGCTACCGTCCTCATATGGGCAGGCAGCGTATACCTTACGGATTGGATGGTCCATCCGACGGTGGGTGACCACCTTTATCTACATGCGGCTATTCGGATGTTTGGAGTAGCCGGCGTTACCGGGGCTATAGCTCCGTCGCGGAGCATACTGCCCGGGTGTGTTCCGGT
>DATCKH010000085.1:0-9861 GCA_036562425.1 Thermaerobacter sp.
TCATCGGCGAGGCCCTGGACCTGCACGGCCTGTACCAGAGCCGCAAGGAACGGATGGAGCGCATCCATGAGCTGCTGAACCTGGTGGGGCTGAACCGCGAACACGCCAATCGTTTTCCCCACGAGTTCTCGGGGGGCCAGCGGCAGCGCATCGGCATCGCCCGGGCCCTGGCGGTGAAGCCCGAGTTCATTATCGCCGACGAGCCCATCTCCGCTCTGGACGTCTCCATCCAGGCCCAGATCGTAAACCTGATGACAGATCTGCGGGAGAAGTTCGGGCTGACCTACATCTTCATCGCCCACGACCTCTCCATGGTCAAGCACATCAGCGACCGCGTGGCGGTCATGTACCTGGGCAAGATCATGGAGCTGGCGGACAGCGACGAGCTCTACCGGCGCCCGCAGCACCACTACACCCAAGCGCTGCTGTCCGCGGTGCCCATCCCCGATCCCCGGGTGGAGCGCACGCGCGAGCGCATCGTCCTCAAGGGCGAGCTGCCCAGCGCGGTCAACCCGCCGCAGGGCTGCCCCTTCAGCACCCGCTGCCCGCTGGCGGAGAAGATCTGCTTCGAGGCGCGGCCGGAGCTGGTGGAGGTCGCGCCCGGGCACTGGGCTGCCTGTCACCTGGTGGCGCGAAACGGAGCGGCCTGAGGCTACGTTTGGCGCGCTGTCACGTCAGCGGAAGCAAGTACTGCGTGACGCACGCGCACGCCTGACGCAACCGCACAACCAAACACGAAAACGGATTGCCCAAACGGGCCCCGTCGGGGCCCGTTCCGTTTTTCCCCATCCCGGATCATGCCGCTTTTCCCCCACCCCGGATCATGTCGCGGCACCCGAATCGTATCGCCTGCGGCCGGGAAGTTTCCGTTGCCAGCCTCAGCGCGCCTGGCCGAGTTCCCGATTCGTCGACCACCCGAAAACCATCGAATCATGTTGAGTGATGTCGAAAAACGTAGAATAGAACCGGTTTTAGGAGGAAATTCGCTGGAATCGTGGTAGTCAATTGCTCAAGTAACCAAGAGTCACTGAACCGTCGTTCCCGCTTCCTGCCGTGAAAGGAGGGGTCAGGATGGTCCCGTGACCGGCCCGGAATTCGCAACGCCTGTCATCAGCACGTGGCCGTTACTCGACGACACCACGGGGACGTCAGGATGCGGTGCTTCGCCGCTTCTGAGGGGGGATCAATACCGTGCCACGGCGCATCCGTCGCCGGATGGCATTCCTCGCGCTCGTACTTTCAGTGACATTTCTCCTCACCGCTTGCGGGCAGGGCGGCACACCTGCCAGCCAGGGGGGAGGGAGTGCCAAGCAGGGCCAGCCGGGTGCTACACAGGGTGAACCCGTCAAGGGGGGCACATTGACGGTAGGGACCATTTCCGATATCCGCACCCTCAACCCGTTGTTCATTGACGATGTGCCCTCCCAGGAGGTCGCCAACCTCGTCCTGGCGCCTCTATACAACTTCGACCGGCAGGGCAACGTAATCGTTGAGGACACGTCACTGGCAGCCGAGCTGCCCGAGATCAGCGAGGACGGCCTGACCTACACCGTCAAGCTCAAGGAGACGGCCAAATGGACCGATGGCCGCCCCGTGACCGCCGAGGACGTGGCCTGGACCATTCAAGCCTTTGCCAATCCCGAGGTGGGCTCGCCGGCCATTGCCAGCTTTGACAAGGTCAAGGAGGTCAAGGCCCTCGACGAGCACACGGTCCAGATCACGCTGAAACAGGTATACGCTCCCTTCCTGTACACGCTCGCCGAGCTCCAGCCTCTCCCGAAGCACGTCTTTGAGGGCGTGGGCCCCAAGGAGTTGCAGAAGCATCCCTACGGGACCGATCCCGCCAAGACGGTCACCAGCGGGCCGTGGAAGTGGACGGAGTGGACCCAGAAGCAGTACGTCACGCTGGAACGGAACGAGAACTACTGGGGGCCGGAGCCCAACATCGACAAGGTGGTCTTCAAGGTATACGCCGATCAGAACACGCTGACCCAGGCCCTGCTCAACGGGGATGTCGACATCATGACCCAGATCCCCGTCAACAACCTCGAAGCCGTGGAGGGCAAGCCCGGCATCCGCGTGCTGGAGGACGCCGGCCCCGTGTATGACTACCTGGGCTTCAACTTCAACCCCGACAACTTCCCCGGCGGCTTCGTACCCTGGGCCAGCCAGAAGACGCGCCAGGCCATCGCCCACGCGCTGAACCGGCAGGGCATGGTGGACAGCGTGCTCAAGGGCCACGGCAAGCTGTTGAATGGCCCGTTCCTTCCCGGAAGCTGGGCCGATGCCGGCACTGCCGTCAACTTCGAGTACAACGTCGAAAGGGCCAAGCAACTGCTGGCGGAAGACGGCTGGAAGCCCGGGCCCGATGGCATTCTGGAGAAGGACGGCCACAAGTTCGAGTTCACGCTCGAGACCAACGCCGGCAACGAGCGGCGGGAGCAGGTGGCCGCCATCATCCAGCAGAACCTGGGCGAGGTCGGCATCAAGGTCAACATCGAGACGCTGGAGTTTTCCAGCTGGGTGGAGAACCATCTCATTCCGGGCAAGTATCAGGCGGTGTTGATCGGATGGCGCCTGACCCTCGACCCGGACGCCGAATCGATCTTTAGCTCCAAGTACTTCCCGCCCAACGGCCAGAACTCGGGCTGGTACAAGAACGAGGAGATCGACCGGCTCTGGGTGGAGGGCTACTCCACCGTCAACCAGGAGGAGCGCAAGCGGGTCTACGCCGAACTGGCTCGCAAGATCTCCGAGGACCTGCCCTACGTCTTCCTCTACCAGCAGAACATCATCGCGGGTTTCCGGGAGCGCGTGCAGTGGAAGCCCGAGGACCAGCCCGCGCTGAACCTGCCCGACGGGTGGCAGTACCACATCACGAAGTGGTGGCTGGCGGACGCCGGCAACGGCCGGTGACGGGCGGGCCGTTGTAACCGGACGCACCGGGCGGCGCCTTGTCCGACGGCTGGGCGCCGCCCGGCCTGCCGCCCTTGCGGGGCACAGGCCCTGCGCGCCCGGAGGACCGGCCGGGCCGCTGGTTACCAGCGCCAAGGGGGCGTCGACGCGTGACCGAGTACCTGGTGCGCCGGTTCCTGCAGTCGCTGCTGGTCCTGTTTCTTGTCTCGGTCGTCACCTTCGCGCTGATCCACCTGGCGCCGGGAGGGCCGGTCCAGATCTTTCTGGAGCCAGGCCTGTCACCGGCCGCCGCCCAGCAGCAGATCAAGAACCTGGGGCTGGACCGGCCCATTCCCATCCAGTATCTGGACTGGCTGGGAGACCTGCTGCGCGGTGATTTGGGCTATACCTTCAAAGGCCACATCCCCGTGGGCCAGATCGTGTGGCCGACCTTCAAGAACACCGTGATCCTGATGACCACGGCCTGGGTACTGACGCTCCTGATCGCCATCCCCTGGGGGATCTACAACAGCACGCGGCCGTACGGGCTGTCCGACACCTGCGCGGCCCTCATCGGCTACGCCGGGTTCGCCATGCCGGCCTTCTGGCTGGGCATCATCCTGCAGGAGACCTTCGCCCTGAAGCTGGGCTGGTTCCCCCTTTCCAACATGTATACCTACGGCCAGGAAGGGGATGTGCTGGACCTCTTGCACCACATGGTGCTACCGGTGACCACCCTGGTGCTGATCAACCTGGCGGCCTACCTCAAGTACGCCCGGTCGAGCATGCTGGAGGTGCTGGGGCAGGATTACATCCGCACCGCCAGGGCGAAGGGCGTACCGGAGCGGTGCGTGGTCTTCCGCCATGCGCTGCGTAACGCCATGATCCCGATCATCACGATCCTGGGGCTGGACCTGCCCTTCATCGTCTCCGGTGCCGCCCTCACCGAGGCCGTGTTCAACTGGCCCGGGATGGGGCAGCTCTTCGTCCAGATGGCGTACTCCCGGGAGTATCAGGTCCTCATGGCCATCACCCTGATCGTCACCGTCGTGGTGGTGCTGGGCAACCTGCTGGCAGACATCCTCTATGCCGTGGTCGACCCGCGCGTCCGCCTCGGCGGGAAGGGGGTCGAAACGGCATGAGCCGCTCCATTCCCGCCGGGCCGGGGCCGGAGGCCGGGCAGGGGCGCGGTGCCTTCGGCCCGCCCGCGGCGGACCTTGCGGGCAGCTTGCCGGGAGCGGGCGACACCGGCACGGGGCTCCTGCCGGATTCGGATACGCCCTGGCGGGAGGCCTGGCGCCGGTTCTTCCGCAATCCCCTGGCCGTGGCGGGCCTGCTGGTCCTCCTGCTGTTCGTCGGGGTCGCCGTGGCCGCGCCCTGGATCGCGCCCTACCCCCCCGAGCAGATCGACCTCCTGAACGTAGACGCGCCGCCTAGCCCCCAGCACCCGCTGGGAACGGACAGCATCGGCCGCGACATTTTCTCCCGCCTGATCTACGGGAGCCGGGTGTCATTGCTGGTGGGGTTCACGGTGGCGGCGGGCGCCGTGGTCATCGGCGTGGTGGTCGGGGCCATCGCCGGTTATTTCGGCGGCTGGGTGGATACCGTCCTGATGCGCATCATCGACGTCATGCTGTCCTTCCCGGTGCTTTTCCTGAACATCCTGGTGCTGGCCATCTTCGGTGGACATTTCCGCTACCTAATCCTCGTCCTGGTGCTGACCAGCTGGATGGGCGTGGCGCGGCTGGTGCGCGGCCAGTTTCTCCAGCTACGGGAAATGCAGTACGTGGAGGCGGCGCGGGCCATCGGGACTCCCGCCTGGGAGATCATGTTCAACCACCTGTTGCGGAACTCCACCGCCCCCATCATCGTGAACGCCACGCTGATGGTGGGCGGGGCCATCCTGGCAGAGTCGGCCCTCTCCTTCCTGGGGCTCGGCGTGCAGCCGCCCCAGACCAGCTGGGGCCAGATGCTCAACAACGCCCAGCAGTACATGCTGACGAACCCCATGCTGGCCGTGTACCCCGGTGCCTGCATCTTCCTGACCGTGCTCGCCGTGAACTTCGTGGGCGACGGGCTGCGGGACGCCTTCGACCCGCGGCACAGGGTACGGCCGCGGCGGCTGCGGCTGCTGGCGGCGGCTTTCGGCCGGGGTACGGTGGGTACCGGCGGCGCGGCCCGGCCGGCCTTCGTGGCGGCACGACGCCCGGCGGCGAAAGGGGGGCACGGCAGGTGAGGCCCTTGCTGGAGGTGCAGGAGCTCACGGCCGGGTTCTACACCAACGACGGGCCGTTGGTGGCCGTGGAGGACGTCTCCTTTACCATTGCCGCCGGCGAGACGGTGTGCCTGGTGGGAGAGTCGGGCAGCGGGAAGAGCGTGACCTCCCTGGCCATCATGCGCCTGCTGGAGTACGACAACGGCTTCATCTCCGGCGGGCGGATCCTCCTGGACGGCGAGGACCTGGTGACGAAGAGCCAGGAGGAGATGCGGCGCATCCGCGGCCGGCACATCGCCATGATCTTTCAGGAGCCCATGACCGCCCTCAACCCAGTGTTCACCGTCGGCGACCAGATCGCCGAGGCGGTGATGCTGCATGAGGGCCTGGACCGGACGGCGGCCATGGGGCGGGCCGTGGAGATGCTGCGGCTGGTGGGCATCCCCGAGCCCGAGGTGCGCGCCCGGCAATACCCCCATGAGTTTTCGGGCGGCATGCGCCAGCGGGCCATGATCGCCATGGCCCTGGCCTGCCGGCCCCGCCTGCTCATTGCCGACGAGCCCACCACGGCCCTGGACGTCACCGTACAGGCACAGATCCTGGACCTGCTGCGGCGGCTCAGGGACGAGCTGGGCATGTCGATCCTGCTCATCACCCATGACATGGGCGTCGCCGCCGAGATGGCGGACCGCATCGTGGTCATGTACGCCGGCCGGGTGGTGGAAGAGGGTACGGTCTATCAGGTGTTTGACGCGCCCCGCCATCCTTACACCATGGGCCTGCTGGCTTCGGTGCCCGACCTGGAGGGCCCGCGCCAGCGGCGCCTGCGGGCCATCCCCGGCGCGGTACCCGGCATCGGCCGCATGCCGCCAGGGTGCCGGTTTCACCCGCGCTGCCCCCACGCTGAGGAGCGGTGCCGGGCGGACGAACCGCCCCTGCGGGACGTGGGCGGGAGGCGGGTCGCTTGCTGGCTGGCGGAGGAACTGGCGGCGCCGGCGGAGGTGAAGGAGTCATGACGGCCACCGTACGCGCACCGGCAACCCCTGTGGGACCCGCGCCGGAGGGGGCATCCGGCGGCACGGTCCGGCCGCTGGTACGGGCGGAGGGGCTGACCAAGTACTTCCCCATCAGGCGGGGCCTGTTGGGCCGCCCGGCCGGCTACGTGCGCGCGGTGGACGGCGTGTCGCTGGAGATCCAGCCGGGCGAAACCTTCGGCCTGGTGGGGGAGTCGGGCTGCGGCAAATCCACCCTGGGGCGGCTCCTGCTGCGCCTGCTGCCGGCCACCGCCGGCCGCGTGTACTTCGACGGCCGGGACTTGTTTGCGCTGCGGGGGGCCGAGCTGCGGGCCGCCCGGCGGCAGATGCAGATGATTTTCCAGGATCCGTTCGGTTCGCTGAACCCGCGGTTCACCGTAGCGGACATCATCGGGGAGCCGCTGCGGGTGCACGGGATCGGTGACCGGCGCCAGCGAGAGGAGCGGGTGATCGAGCTCATGCGCATGGTCGGTCTCGATCCCGCCTGGCGCCGGCGGTTCCCCCACCAGTTCTCCGGTGGCCAGCGGCAACGCATCGGTATCGCGCGGGCCATCGCCCTCAATCCCCGGTTCATCGTGGCCGACGAGGCCGTCTCCTCGCTGGACGTCTCGGTGCAGGCCCAGATCCTGAACCTGCTGGCCGACCTGCAGGAGCGGCTCGGCCTGACTTACCTGTTCATCGCCCACGGGCTCAGCGTGGTCAGGCACCTCTCCAGCCGGATCGGCGTCATGTACCTGGGCAAGCTGGTTGAGGTGGCGCCGGCGGAGGAACTCTTCCGACATGCCGCCCACCCCTACACGGCGGCACTCCTGTCCGCGGTTCCCGTGCCCAACCCCCACCGCCGGCGGGAGCGAATCGTCCTGCAGGGTGACGTGCCGTCGCCGGCCAACCCCCCTGCGGGATGCCGGTTCCACCCGCGCTGTCCCTTCGCACAGCCGCGCTGCCGCGAGGAGGAACCGGTCCTGCGCCAGCTGGCGCCGGGCCACCAGGTGGCGTGCCATTACCCGCTGGGCTGAGGGTCGAGAGGAGGCTCGCTCCTTGCGAGGCGCACTGGCATATCTCAAGGCCAACCGCGACCGCATGCTGGATGACTTGCGCACCCTGCTGCGGCAACCGTCGGTGGCTGCCCAGGGGCTGGGCATGGAGCAATGCGCGGAACTGGTCCGCCAGATGCTGGCAGACGTCGGGGCCCAGGTCGAACTGGTGCCGCTGGCAGGCGGCTACCCCGTTGTCTACGGCGAGATCGACGCTGGCGCGCCGCGGACCCTCCTGTTCTACAACCATTACGACGTGCAGCCACCGGAGCCGCTCGCAGAATGGGTGGTGGATCCCTTTGCCGCCGAGATCCGGGAGGGACGGATCATCGCCCGCGGCGTGGCCGACAACAAGGGGAACCTGATGACCCGCATCAAGGCGGTGGAGGCGTGGTTGCGGGGCGAAGGACGCCTGCCGGTCAATGTCAAGTTCGTGATCGAGGGCGAGGAGGAGATCGGCAGCGTCCACCTGGATCAGTTCATGGACCGCTTCGCCGGGCGCCTGGCTGCCGACGGCGTGGTGTGGGAGTCCGGCGGCAAGGATGCCAGAGGCCGGCCGGTCATCGCTGCGGGGTGCAAGGGAATTCTGTATGTCGAGCTGGTGGCGCGGGCCGCCAACCAGGATCTGCACTCCAGCGTGGCGGCCATCGTGCCCAACCCGGCCTGGCGCCTGGTCCAGGCCCTGGGCACCCTCAAGGACGTGGCTACGGATCGGGTGCTGATCGAAGGTTTCTACGACGACGTGCGCCCGCCCACCCCGGTCGAGCGCGAGCTCCTGGAGCGATACCCGCTGGACGAAGAGGACATGCTGCGCAGCTGGGGGCTGGACGCGTTTCTCCACGGCTTGCGCGGTGTAGCGCTTCAGGAGAAGCTCCTCTACGAGCCGACCTGTACCATTTGTGGCCTGGTGTCGGGGTACACGGGCCCGGGCACGAAGACCGTCCTGCCTCGCGAGGCACGGGCGAAGCTGGACTTCCGGCTGGTGCCCGACCAGCGGGCCGATGACATCCTGCGCAAGCTGCGGGCGCACCTGGACCGTCACGGTTTCGCTGACCTGGAGGTCATCGTTCTGGGGCCCGAAGACCCGGCGCAGACGGACCTGTCCCACCCCCTGGTCGGTGTTTGCCTGGAAACCGCCCGGGAGGTTTACGGCGGCGAACCCGTCCTGCGGCCGCGCATGGCGGGCACCGGCCCCATGTACCTGTTCCACCGGGCCGGTCTGACCGCTACCGTGGACGGGGTCGGCATCGGCCACCACGGGTCCCGGGTCCATGCTCCCAACGAGAACGTGTACGTGGACGACTATTACCGCGGTATCGAGCACGTGATCCGCATCCTGGACCGGTTCGCGACTGTTTGAAGGCTGGCCTGTTTCCGGCCGCTGGACCAGGCCAGGGGGCGGGTCGCATATCGGGGCGTACCCGGCTAATCTCAACCTGGACAGGTCAGGAGGTTATCCCGCGTGTGGCGCATCAGCGATGCGGAGCTCGCCCGTCGCCGGCGACGGGTGCTGGAAGAGATGGCGGATCGCGGGGCCGGCGCCTTTGTTACCTACAACCCCACCTCGATCTTCTACCTCACCAATTTCTATTTCATCCCGACGGAGCGTCCCATCGCTCTGATACTGACGGCGGCGGACCGGGCCGTCCTCTTCGTGCCGCGGCTGGAACTGGAACACGCCCAGCTGGTCGCCCGGGTTGATGAGGTTCGAGACTACCCCGAATACCCGGGGGACGCCCATCCCATGACCCTGCTGGCTGGTCTCTTGCGGGACCTGGGCCTGGGCGCCGCCAACCTGCTGGCCGAGGCGGCGGGCTATTCCTCCCACTGGGGCTACGATGGCCCGGCCCTGGCGGAACTCCTTCCCGACGCCCGGGTCACGGTGGACGCCAGGTTGATCGAGCGGCACCGCATGGTGAAATCGGCCGAGGAGATCGCCCTGATCCGTGAGAGCTGCCGCTGGGGCAACCTGGCCCACGAGCTGCTCCAGGAATACTCCCGCGCCGGGGCCAGCGAGGTGGAGATCTCGGCCCGCGCGTCCCACGAGGCCACGATGGCCATGCTGAAAACCTTCGGGCGGTCCTTCCGTCCCGTGGGCCGGGTTGGCGCCTACGCCGGCTTCCGGGGCCAGGTCGGGGCGAACTCGGCCTTGCCCCACGCGGTGACCATCAACGCCACGTTGAGAAAGGGTGACGTCCTCGTCACGGGTGCCACGTCCTACGTGGGCGGGTATTGCAGCGAGCTGGAGCGGACCATGTTCGTCGGCGAGCCGAGTCCCGAGCAGGCCCGGTTCTTCCAGCTGATGGTGGCCCTGCAGGATGTGGCCCTGGGCGCCATCAAGCCGGGCGTGCCCTGTGCGGCCGTGGACCGCGAGGTGCGGCGTTTCTATGCGGAACACGACCTCCAGCCGTACTGGCGGCATCACGTGGGCCACAACATCGGCCTCCTGGGCCATGAGGCGCCCTTCCTGGACATCGGTGACGAGACGGTGATCCAGCCCGGGATGGTTTTCACCGTAGAGCCCGGAATCTATGTCCCGGGTCTCGGCGGTTTCCGCCACTCGGACACGGTCCTGGTGACGGAGGACGGCATCGAGATGCTGACCTATTACCCCCGCGACCTGGACAGCCTTATCTGCGGCGTGTGAGCACTTGCTATAATGAGCACGTCCCGAGGACCAGGC
>DATCKH010000090.1:0-16957 GCA_036562425.1 Thermaerobacter sp.
GCCGCCCTGGACCCCCGAGTGGCCGCGGATGGGCATGAGCCCGCACTGCGGCCGCCCGACCCGGCCCAAGGCCAGCGCCAGGTTGATGATGGCCAGCACGTTGTGGGTGCCGTGCCGGTGCTGGGTGACGCCCATGCTCCACACGGTGATGGAGGTGCGGGCCGAAGCGTAGAGATCGGCGAACCGGCGCATCTCCGCCTCGCTGGTGCCCGCCGACTTCTCCAGCTCCCGCCAGGACAGCCCCTGGACGTAGGCCTTGACCTCGTCGAACCCCGCCGTGTGCCTGGCGATGAACTCGTGGTCCAGCTGGTTCGTCTCGATCAGATGCTTCAAGGCGCCGTTGAAGAAGGCCGCGTCGCCCCCCTGGGCGATCTGGAAGAACTCGTCCATGATGCGGGTACCGAACAGGGCGCTCTCCAGGCTGGACGGCACCCAGTAACGCTCGAGACCTTCCTCCTTGTAAGGGTTGACGACCGCCACTCGCGTCCCGAGCTTCTTCGCCTCGTACAGGTACTTGGTGGTCACAGGCTGGTTGTTGGCCAGATTGGTGCCTACCAGCACAACCAGGTCACAGCCGTACCAGTCCTTGTAGGATACCGTGGTGGCCCCGTAGCCGATGGCCTTGCTGAGCGCTACCGTGCTGGGGGCATGGCAGATGCGGGCGGCGTTGTCGACGTTGTTGGTACCCAGGAAGCGCGCCACCTTCTGAAAGGCGAAGTAGGCCTCGTTGGGCATCCCGCGGGAGGTCACGTAGAAGTAGAGCCGGTCCGGATCCCGGCGCACCGTTTCACGGATACGCATCGCGACGAGATCGATGGCCTCGTCCCAGGAGACACGGCGGTAGCCTCGCTCGCCCTTCCGCCACACCATCGGGTAGGGCAGCCGGCCCATCTCCCGCAACTCTTTGCTGGTCTTGCCGCGCAGGGACGCCGGATCCTCGAGCACGCGGTGGTCGACGGCGGGCATGGTGTTGAGGCGCAGCATTTTCAGGCGGATGGTGCACAAGTGGATCCCGTCCATGGTCCAGTCGCGTATGCCCGAGGTGCCCAGCGAGCAGCCGTCACAGCAGCCGTCGCGCAAGATACGCCATGCGTAGGCCAGCTGGTCGCGATTCTCCCAAACGGCCTTGACGATCTCCTTGTAGTGGTTGGGCTTCACCTGACCGAGCCCGTACGGCGACAGCCCCGCCCAGTGCCTGGGGTCGAACCGGCGTCGCCGTTGCGCACGCGGTTCCGCTTGCACGTGTCACCCCTCCCCCACTACGGGTACTCACCCCCTGGAGCACCCGCGCTAGCACTGCCTCCGTGACGATCCCCCGCTCGCCACCTCCCGCTTCTGCCCTGCCCCGGCGCCGGCCTGCTCTCCTCCGGGCCCGTCCGGCAGGAGGTCCAGCAACCGCGATGCCAGGCGATCCAGTTCTTGTTCACCGCTCCCGGCCGGGAGCCAGGCGATCACCTCCCCGCGCACCGGTTCCACCTTTGGCCTCCCGACCACGATCTTGGGCAGGTCGGACTCCGTGAAGCCTTCGACCAGCACGAGCCCCGGCGCGCTGCCGAACAACGCCCGGTGGGCCGCCACCATGGCCGCGACCCACGCCCGCCAGGAGGGGCCGCTGCCGCCCGCGGCCGCCGGCAGGGAGGGCAACAGCAGCGCACCCTCCTGCGGGCCCGCCAGGCCGACGACCGCCGCCCCGGCCGCCGCCAGCCGCTGGCTATCGGTGCCGGGGCGGTCGAGTTCAAAACCGTGGGCCGCGTGCTTGAGGGCTACCACACGGACCCCCTGCTGCGCCAGCCGGCGGATCAGCCCGGCCAGAACCTGGGTCTTGCCGGCGCCCGAGGGCCCGGTGACGGCCACCACGGGGAGTTCCCCGCCCAGTTCCCCGCCCGGATGTGCCGCGGGAGTGTTCCCACCGGCGGCCCGTGGCTCTCCTCCGCCACCGGCGGAAAGCGGCCGGCCGGAACCAGCGGTCTCGAACCAATCCAGCGTCTCCCTGTCTTCCGGCAGGTCCAGGCGCAGGGCCGGTAGCCGGGCCCCGGCCTCCAGGGGCGGCGTCCCCCGGGGCATCCAGAGGAGGGCATTGCTCCTCGCGATGGCGGTCAGGCGCCCCTCGCCCGCACCGGGGAGGAGAGCCTCGTAGGGCGCCGTGCCGCCCCGCAGGCGGGCCCACAGCAACCGCGGGCGATCGGCCGGCTTGGGGAAGGGCGCCGCCAGGACGGCGGGCACCACCGGGCGCACCACCCGCCGGCGCCCCGCCAACCGCAGGAGAAAGGGGCGCACCAGTACCTGATAGGTGGCCAGGCAGGAGGCGGGGCTGCCCGACAGCCCGATGACCCACGTGTCCCCGCACCTCCCCGCGAAGAAGGGCCCCCCTGGCTTCACATCGATGCGGCCCAGCAGGCGCCGGGCGCCCAGTTCGATCCACACCCGGGCCACGCGGTCCCGCGGGCCCACGGAAACGCCGCCCGTGGTCAGGATCACGTCCGTACCGGCGGCCAGGGCCCGCTGGAAGGCGGCCCGCAGGGCCTCCGGGTCGTCGGGTACGATCCCAGCCACCGTGCAGTCCATGCCCGCAGCCTGCAGATCCGCGGCCAGGGCGGCGGCATTGCTGTTATAGACCTCGCCCGGTCCGGTAACCTGCGGCTGGTCCGGCGGCTCCTCACCGCTGCCCCGCAGGTCGGCCAGCTCGTCCCCCGTGGCAAGGACCAGGACCCGCGGCCGGCGGACCACCCGCACGCTGGCGATCCCCGCGGCCACCAGCGCACTCACCGCCGCCGGCCCCATGGGTTCACCCGCCTCCACCAGCCGGTCTCCCCTGCGCATGTCCTCGTCGGGAGCCGCCACGTGCCGTCCACGAGGCAGCGGCTGGCGGACCAGCACGCGATCCCCCTCGCGGCGCACCCGCTCCAGCGGCACCACCACGTCGGCGCCGGGAGGCAGGACGGCGCCCGTCACCACCGTCCATGCCTCCCCAGGACCCGGTCCTCCGGCCGGTAACCGGCCGGCGTTCACTTCACCAGACAGCCGCAGGGCCACGGGGTGCTCGGGCGCTGCGGCGGCGATGTCGGCCGCCCGGCAGGCGTACCCGTCCATCATCACCCGGGCGAATCCCGGCACGTCCTGGGGGGCCACGACGTCTGCCGCCGCCACGCGACCCGCCGCCTCCCACGTGGGGACCGTTTCCGCCGGCAGCGGAGAAATGGCCTCCATCAGTGTGCGGAAAGCCTGCTCCAGGTCGATCACGTCGGCTCACCGCTGGTGCTGGCAACCCCGGCGGCCGGCCGCACCCGCCCGGCACCGGTGTAGACGTTGAAGCTGTGACCGCGGGCGAAACCGATGAGCGTGAGGCCAAACTCCCGGGCCGCGTCGCATGCCAGGCTGGAGGGCGCCGACACCGCCACCACCACCGGGATGCCGGCAACCACCGCCTTCTGCACGATCTCGAAACTGGCCCGCCCGCTGACCATCAAGATCGTTTTCGCCAGGGGAATACGGCGCTGGAGGAAGAAGTGGCCGATGAGCTTGTCGGTGGCGTTGTGCCGGCCCACGTCCTCGCGCAGCTCGAGGAGCCGGCCGCTGGCATCGAACAGCGCGGCAGCATGCAGGCCCCCGGTGCGTTCGAAAAGCCGCTGCTGTTCCCGCAGCGCGTCACCCAGCCGGGCGATCACAGAGGGCTCGATGGTAAACGACGTGTCCGCCACCGGGCACGCCCCGCGGACATGAATGGCCTCCAGGGAAGCCTTGCCACACACACCACAGCTCGAGGTGGTGTAGAAGTTCCGTTGCAGGCGGGAGGAATCGAAGGGTGTGCCCTGCCGCAGCCAGACATTGACGATGTTGTACTGCTGCTCGCCGTCGACGTCGGGATCCGTACAGTAGCTAATGGCCTGGATCTGGTCGGGGTGGTCGAGAATGCCCTCCGTGAAGAGGAAACCGGCCGCCAGCTCGAAGTCATTGCCTGGCGTCCGCATGGTCACGGCCACGCGGACCGGTTCGTCCGTGCCCGCCGGCCGCAGCCGGATCTCCAGAGGCTCTTCCGTGACCAGCACGTCATCCGCCCAGCGGGGCCGTCCCTCGCGCCAGCGCTGGACGCGGCGCCGGGCCGTGCTGGTGCGAATGGCCTTCACCGCCCCCGCCTCCCCCCAGGAATCCCCATGCCGGCCTCGACCCGCGCCTCCGCGAGGTCACTGACCGGCCGTCGCGACTCCCACCGCCGCCCCCGGCAGGCGGCCCGGATACCGCCGCGCCGCCCCTGTACTCGGTCGCGTGGATGCTACTCTAAGGATATGAAAGGAGAACCTGCGGATACCGTGGCGCCGTGCCCGGTCAACCCGATCTACCAAATTTAGCCTACCGGGCGCCTGACGACCCCGTCAAGGCGCCACCAGGGTGCTGCTGCGCCCTGAGGCGGGAACGTCGGAGGAACGTCGGAGGAAAGAGGCCATGAAGACGGCGCTGGCCCCCATCACCGGCGTGATCCTGGCCGGCGGGCACAGCCGCCGCATGGGCCGCGACAAGGCCCTGCTAGACCTGGGCGGCCGGCCCATGATCGCTCGCGTCGCTGAGGCCCTGGGGCGCGTGTGTGCCGAGGTGCTGGTGGTAGACCGGGACCCTGACCGCTACGCCTTCCTGGGCCTCCCCGTGGTGCTGGACCGGAAGCCGGGTTTCGGCGCCCTCAGCGGCCTGCACGCGGGCCTTCTGGCCCTGCCACGGCCCTACGGGCTCTTCGTCGCCTGCGACATGCCGTTCCTCCAGCCCGCCCTGCTGCGATACCTGGCCGGGCTGGTGACCCTGCCTGCCAGGGCGGGGGCAGGTGCCGGGGACGGGCAGTCAGACATAGGGCAGCGACCCGCATCCATACCGGGACCAGCACCAGAGGACGGACGAAGCCGCCGGCTGGAACCCCAACCAGCCGGCGAACCGGGGCCAGGCCCGGCGCCCAACCCCGGCCCCGGCCCGCTGGAAGAGGCACCCGCCTGGGACGCCGTTGTGCCCCGGCACGGCGGCCGTCCGGAACCACTGCTGGCCATCTACGGCCGGCACCTGGTGCCGGTGGTGGAGAACCTGCTGGCCCGGGGGGGCGGCCCGTTACGGCTCATCCTGGAAGCCCCGGGGGTCCGGGTGTGCTGGGTGGAAGAACCGGCGTTGCGCCGGTTCGACCCCGAACTCCGCAGCCTGATCAACGTCAACACCCCTCAGGACTACCAGCGGGCTGTGCGCCGCTGGGCTCCCTGAAACGCGGAAGGACGAGCGCCGGGCGGGGACGGAACCGGTCCGGCGGCAGGCGGCAACGTGTGTCACGCCGGGACGCGCACCCGCCGTGGTATGGGGAGCGTACCGTCTCGCAGCGTGCGGCCGACCGCCAGCGGCCGGCCGTGGCCGGAGGGGCGTGGTATGATTGGGATTCGGGAGGCATGACCGATGATTCGTGTCCTGTTCGTCTGCATGGGAAACATCTGCCGTTCCCCGATGGCCGAGGCGGTCTTCCGGCACATGGTCCGGGAGGCCGGCCTGGACGGGCTGATCGAGGTCGATTCCGCCGGCACGGGAGACTGGCACGTGGGCGAGCCCCCGCATGAGGGCACCCGCCGCGTCCTGGAGCGTGAAGGCATCGACTACTCGGGGATCCGCGCGCGGCAGCTCTCCGCCGCCGACGGAGAGCGGTTCGACTACATCATCGCCATGGACGCCGCCAATGAGCGCGAGATCCGGCGCCGCCTGGGCCTGAACACGAACGGCGGGCCGGGGCGGAACGGCGCGCGCCGGGGCCCGCGGGTGTTCCGCCTGCTGGAGCTGGTACCCGATGCCCCGACTCGGGACGTGCCCGATCCCTATTACGAGGGGAACTTCGACGAGGTCTACGAGCTGGTGCGAGCCGGCTGCGAGGCCCTTCTGGAACGGCTTCGGGAGGAACTGGCGTCCCGCCCAGCCGCCGGCGGCAGCGGGGCGTGACCGCGCCCGGCCCGCCTCCCCGTGCCCGTGACACAGGGGGGAGGGGCCGCACCGGACGGCCGGCGGGAACGCCATGGCCAGCTGCCTGACCGCGCCGCCGCCAGCCACGCGAGGGTGAGGATCCACCAGCCATGCACCTGCCCGAGTCCATCGCAACGGAAGTCCGTCAGGCACTGGCGCAACAACTGGGTCTGCCGGACCTTGAGCTGCAAGGGACCCCGGTGGCCGGCGGGGACATCTGCCGGGCCGCCCGCATCACGGCCGGCGGCCGCCACTACTTCCTCAAGTGGCGGGAAGATGCCCCGCCCGGTTTCTTCGCGGCCGAGGCGGATGGCCTGCGGCGCCTGGCCCATGCTCATCGCGAGGGGGCCAGCGGCGCGGGAGTCCCCGCGGTCATCGCGGCGGGGCCGTCTTTCCTGTTGCTGGAGTGGATCGAGCCTTCGTCCGGTGATCAGGAGGCACTGGCCCGCCAGCTCGGCAGGTCCCTGGCGCACCAGCACGAGGTAACGGGCCCCGCCTTCGGCCTCGACCGGGACACCTTCCTGGGCCCGCTGCGCTTCCCCGCCGGCTGGGACGAGGACTGGCCCCGGTACTACCGGGACCGGCGGCTGGCCGTGCTGGCGGAACGCGCGGGGCGGCAAGGGCGGCTGGATGCCCTGCGGGCCCGCCGCCTGTACCGGTTGCTGGATCGCATGGAGGAGTGGCTCGGCCACCGGCCGAAGCCCTCCCTCCTGCACGGCGATCTCTGGGGCGGCAACTGGATGGCCGGCCGGGGGACCGCAGCAGCGGTCGCCCGGGACGACAGGGCAGCGGCCGGCGGCACGGGGGCGCGGGCGGCCGGGGGCGCGGCCTCGGCATCCGCAAGCACCGCCGCGGCCGGGGGTGTACGCCCGTACCTCATCGATCCCGCCGTCTTCTACGGCGACGGCGAAGTGGACCTGGCCATGGCCGCCCTCTTCGGCGGGTTCCCACCCTCGTTCTTCCAGGCTTATGCCGACCGGCGCCCGCTCCCGCCCGGCCACGAAGAGCGCCGCCCCCTCTACCAGCTCTATTACCTGCTGGCCCACCTCGTCCTTTTCGGAGAGAGTTACGGCCCCGCCGTCGACCGGATCCTGCGGCGTTACGTGGGTTGAAGGAGGGCAGGAGCGCCCGCCCCCGGCGGGGAATTTCCGGGGCCAGGAAGGGCCCGGCCCGCGGGATGCTGGGGGCGGGTGCGCCGCCGGCGGGTCCGGTGCCGGGAGGAGGATGGAACCGTGCGCGCAGTCCTGGTGCGCCAGCCCGGGGGCCCCGAGCAACTGTACCTGGGCGAGTACCCCACGCCGGAACCCCACGAGGGCGAGTTGCTGGTACGGGTGCGTGCCACCGCCCTCAACCGGGCGGACATCCTGCAGCGGCGGGGCCTGTATCCGCCACCGCCCGGGGCCAGCCCGATCCTGGGGCTGGAGATGGCCGGCGTGGTGGAACGCACCGGCCCCGGCTGCCCGGGGTGGCAACCCGGTGACCGCGTCTTCGCCCTCCTGCCGGGCGGTGGTTACGCCGAGTACGTCACCGTACCCGCCGGGATGGCCATGCGCATCCCCGCCAAGCTCACCTTCGAAGAAGCGGCCGCCATTCCCGAGGCCTTTTTCACCGCCTACCAGACGCTGTTCTGGATCGGGCGCCTGCAGGCGGGCGAGCGGGTGCTGGTTCACGCCGGCGCCAGCGGGGTGGGTACCGCCGCCATCCAGCTGGCCCGGGACGCCGGCGCCGAGGTGCTGGTGACGGCCGGGTCGGAGGCCAAGCTGGAGGCCTGCCGCTCCCTGGGCGCGTCCCACGCCTTCAACTACAAGGACGGCCCCTTCGCCCCCCGCGTCCTCGAGGCCACGGGCGGCCGCGGCGTCGACCTGGTCCTGGATTTCGTCGGGGCGCCCTACTGGGAGCAGAACCTCGAGTGCCTGGCCACCGACGGCCGGCTGGTGCTCATCGCCACCATGGGCGGCGGCGTGCTGGAACGGTGTGATCTGCGCAGGCTGCTGGCCAAGCGGCTGCAGGTGACCGGCACCACGTTGCGGTCCCGCAGCCCGGAGTATAAGGCTCGGCTCACCCAGGAGTTCGCCACCCGCATCCTGCCCCGGTTCGCGGAGGGCCGCCTGCGCCCGATCATCGACCGTGTCTTCCCCTGGGAACAGGTGGCGGACGCCCACCGGTACATGGAAGCCAACCGGAATATCGGCAAGATCGTCCTGCGGGTCGGTTAGGCTCGTCCCGAACCTGTGGGGCCTGCCGGCCCTGCCGGCCCTCCGGGCCGTCCCGGCCTTCCCGGCCCTGGTGGCCGCTCCGCCCACCCCACCGGCTGGGGCCCGGCCCGCCCGGACGTTCCCCCGCGGGGCCCTCCCCCGGTGGGGCGGGCCTTCGTATCCTTCCTATCCCTACCCCTCTACCCCGTCCCGCAACCTACGTGCACGGCCCCCGGGCCGCCGGCTCCCCACCGGCCCCCGCCGCTCTGCCGCCCCTCACCGGGGCCTGCCCGCTCCGGCTCCCTCCCCCCTCGGAAAAAGTGCATAAAAATGCAGGTCATCCGGCAGGAGACCCGGACCAGGCCGCGAATAGACGTCCTCCAATAATCTGAGAAACGCTGTTTCTTAATAAGAAACGTCGAAAGGAGGGGATGCTCGCGAGCCGGACGACGATTCAGTCACTCGCCAGGGCCCTGCGGGTCCTGCAGCAATTCTCCGCGTCGCAGTCGGAGTGGAGCGTCGGCGAGCTGGCGGCGGCCACCGGCATACCCAAGGCCACGGTGTCCAAGATCCTGGCCACCTTCCAGGAACACGGCTACCTGGTCCAGGACCCGGCCTCACGCCGGTACCGCCTGGGCCCCGCCTTCCTGGTGGCGGGCCAGGTGGCCGTGGCGGGCCTCGACGTTGCCCGGCTGGCCGGGCCGTTCCTCCGGCGGCTGACGGAGATCAGCGGCGAGACGTCCGTGCTGATGTTGCGGGCCGGCTGGCGCAGCATCTGTGCCGCGAAGGTGGACAGCCCCCATCCCGTGCGCATGGCGGCCGAGGTGGGGCGGTACGCGTCCCTGCACTCCGGGGCTTCCAACAAGCCGATCCTCGCCCACATGAGCGAGGAGGAGATCGAGGCCTATCTGAACTCCCCCTACTTCGTGCGGCGCGGGCCGCGCACCATCACCGACCGGCACCAGCTGCTGGCGAACCTGGCCGCCATCCGGCGCAACGGCTACGCGGAGAGCGATTCCGAGGTCGAGCCCGACATCCAGGCTTACGGGGCGGCCGTGTTCGACGCCACCGGCACCGTGATCGGCGCCATCAGTGCCGTCGGTCCCCGGGAGAGGCTCCAGCGGCTGCCCGCCGCCACCATCATCGCGGCGGTGCAGGAAGCCGCCCGGGGACTCACCCGCCAGCTGGGCTGGCAAGGCCCGTGGCCGCCACCGCCGCCCCGCCCCCGGCCCTCGGGCCGGGCCGCCGCCCGGCACCCCGGCAGCCCGGCGGCGTCCCCGTAGGCAGGCACACCGGCGAGGACCCGTGGCCGGGCACAAGCCCGGACTCGCCCAGGGCCTTGCCCTACCGGCAGGCCCGGGCCCAAACGACGGCGCGAGCCGAAATCCAGAAGGAAGGAGCAAGGAGAGCCATGCGCATCCGCCGCAGCACCCGACTGGGGAGCGCTTTATGGTTGGTGGTCCTGGTCGCCAGCCTGATCCTGTCCGCTTGCGGCGGCGGCACGAGCGGCGCTCCGGCCCCGGCCGGCGGACAGGGAGCCTCCGGACCGGTGACCATCACCATCGGCATCAACGCCGACCCGCCGAACCTGGATCCGGCCCAGTCCAGCGCCCTGGTGGACCGCTACGTGCAAAACAGCATCTTCGACAAGCTTTACGAACTGGACGAACAGCTCCAGGTGGTGCCCGAGCTGGCGGAGGACATGCCCGAGATCTCCGAGGACGGCAAGGTCTACACCATCCGCCTGCGCCAGGGCGTCAAGTTCCACGACGGCACGCCCGTCAACGCCGACGCGGTGGTGTTCAACCTCCAGCGTTACCTCGACCCCGACTCCGCCCGCTACAGCGAGCTGTCCGCGGTGGAGCGGGTGGAAAAGGTGGACGAGTACACCGTCCGCATCGTCCTGAAACAGCCGTACAGCCCGCTGCTGTACACCCTGACGGACCGGGCGGGGATGATCGCCTCCCCCAAGGCCATCCAGGAGAAGGGTGACCAGTTCGCCCAGCACCCCGTGGGCTCCGGGCCTTTCAAGTTCGAGAGCCGCACCAAGGGCGACCAGATCGTCCTGGTGAAGAACCCCGACTACTGGCGGGAGGGCCTGCCCAAGGCGGACAGGATCGTGTGGAAGGTGGTCACCGACGACAACGTCAAGGTGGTGAACCTCAAGGCCGGGCAGCTGGACATCATCGACACGGTGCCGGCCCAGTCGGTCAACGAGCTGCGGTCCAGCGCCAACCTCAAGGTCGAGATCGGCCCCGGCCTGGGCTTCCAGGGCATCTACCTGAACACCACCCGGCCGCCCTTCGACAACCCCGACCTGCGGCGGGCGGTGGACCTGGCCGTTGACCGCGAGGCGCTGGTGCGGGTGGTGTTCCAGGACACCGCCGACCCCGGCTACGGTCCCTTCCCGCCGGGCAGCCCGGCGGCCGCGGCCTCGGGCGAGCCGCCGGAGCGGAACCTGGATGAGGTGCGGCGCCTGCTGGCAAAGGCCGGCCACCCCGATGGCTTCCGCTTCACTCTGAAGACGGCGGCCAGCCCGGTGACCCAGCAGGTGGCCCAGGCGCTCAAGAACATGCTGGCCGAGGCGGGCATCGAGATGGAGATCCAGCAGGTGGAATTCGGCAGCCTGCTGGACGACACCGACAACGGCAATTACGAAGCCGCCGCCCTGGGCTGGAGCGGCCGCCCGGACCCCGACGGCAACATCTACCCGTGGCTGTACACCGGCGGCAGCCAGAACGACTCCCGTTACAGCAACCCGGACGTGGACCGGCTGCTGGACAGGGCGCGCCAGGTGCTGGACATGAACCAGCGCGTGGAGCTCTACCGGCAGGCCCTGGAGATCGTCCACCGGGACGCGCCGTACATCTACCTGTATTACCCGAAGAACGTCAGGGCGTACTCGGCCGCGGTGAAGGGCTTCGTGCTCTACCCCGACGGCATCATTCGCACCGAGCAGCTGAGCAAATGAGCGCCGGCCGGGGCCGGCCCGGAAACGGCCGGTCCCGGCCCCCATCCCGGGGCCGGAGCAGGGTGCCCGGTGCCGGAGCCCTTCCCGGTCGCTGGGGCCATCCCGCTCGCTGAGGGGGTGACGCCTTGCTGCAGTTCCTCATCCGGCGCCTGCTGCTGAGCGTCCCCGTGCTGCTGCTGGTGACAGTGCTGGTCTTCATGCTCATCCACGTGGTCCCGGGGGACCCCGGTCGCGCCATCCTCGGGCCCGAGGCCACTCCCGAGGCCGTGGCCGCCTTCAACCGCGCCCACGGGCTCGACCGGCCCCTGCACGTGCAGTACCTGAGCTGGCTGGCCGGTGTGCTGCGCGGCGACCTGGGCCGGTCCCTGGTGGACGGCACGCCGGTGAGCACGCTGATCGCCCAGCGGCTGCCGGCCACGGTGGAACTGGCGGTGGGGGCCATGCTGGTGGCCGGGCTGATCGCCCTGCCCGCCGGCATCCTGGCGGCCGTGCGGCGGGGCACGGCTGTGGATCACGCTAGCACGGTGCTGGCGCTGGCCGGCCTCTCGGTGCCCCAGTTCTGGCTGGGCATCCTCCTCATCCTGTTCTTTGCCGTGCGGCTCCGCTGGCTGCCGGCGTCGGGCTACGTGCCGCTGACGGTGGACCCGGTGCAAAACCTGAAGACCATGCTGCTGCCCATCCTGGTCACGGGCCTGCGGGAGTCCGCCGTGCTCATGCGCATGATGCGGTCCAGCCTGCTGGAGGTGCTCCGCCTCGACTACGTCCGTACCGCCAGGGCCAAGGGCCTGGGCGGATGGGGCGTGATCGTCCGCCATGCCGCCCGTACCGCGCTGGTGCCGGTACTCACCGTCAGCGGCCTGCAACTGGCCGGTTTGCTGGGTGGCCTGGTGATCACCGAGCAGATCTTCGTCATTCCCGGCTTCGGGCGCCTGATCGTCGACAGCATCCTCAACCGGGACCTGATCACCCTCAAGGGTGCCGTGCTGGTGGCGGCGACGATGGTGGTCGCCGTGAACTTCCTGGTCGATGTCCTCTACGCCTGGCTGGATCCGCGCATCAAGGTGACGGGAGGTGCCCGGGCGTGAGCGTGATGCCGAATCCCGAGCCGGTTGCCGCTCCCGGTGGCCGCCCGGCGCCCGGGCCGGAGCCGCGGCCCGGGCGCCGGGCGGCGTGGCGCCGGTTCCTCCGCCACCGCCTGGCGGCGGCGGGCGCCGCCGTGGTGGCGCTGCTCGTGCTCGTGGCCATTTTCGCCCCCGTCCTGGCCCCCTACGACCCGCTGGCCCAGGACTACTCGGCGGTCCTCCAGCCCCCATCGGCGGCCCACCCCCTGGGGACCGACGAGCTGGGACGTGACGTCCTCTCCCGCCTGATCTACGGGGCCCGCCTGTCCATCCTGGCCGGGCTGATCTCGGTGGGCATCGCGCTGGCCATCGGGCTGCCCCTCGGGCTGGTCTCGGGCTACGTCGGGGGCTTCTGGGACGAAGTGGTGATCATGCGGCTGACGGACGCGCTGATGGCCTTCCCCTCCCTGATCCTGGCCCTGGCCATCGCCGCCGTCCTGGGTCCCAACTTCACCAACGCCATGGTGGCCATCGGGATCAGCCTGTCGCCCACCTTCATCCGGCTGGTCCGCGGGCAGGTACTGGCTGTGCGGGAGCACGAATACGTGGAGGCAGGCCGGGCGGTGGGCGCCGGTCACCTGTGGCAGATCGCCCGCCATATCCTGCCCAACATCAGCAGCCCGATCCTGGTCCAGGTCACGCTGAGCCTGGCCTCGGCGGTGATCAGCGAGGCGAGCCTGAGCTACCTGGGCCTGGGCACCCAGCCGCCGCATCCAAGCTGGGGCACGTCCCTGCGGGCGGCCCAGGGCTATCTGACGGTGGCCCCCTGGCTTGCCTACTGGCCCGGCGCCGCTATTTTCGTCACCGTCCTGGCTTTCAATCTGCTGGGCGACGGGCTCCGCGACCTCCTGGACCCGCGGCTGAAGACCTGATCCGCGCCCGGGTCACCGGGGACGTGGTGCCCCGCCCGGAACGGGGAGATGTGGTTCCATGGCAGGTCCCGTGTCGTGGCAGCGCCTGTGGGAGTTGATCCTCGCCTTCGGCCAGAGCGGCCTGCTGGGGTTCGGCGGAGGCCCCGGCGTCGTGCCCTTCATCAAGCAGCAGGTGGTCGACCACTACCGCTGGATGGACGAAGCCAGCTTCGCCGAGACCCTGGCCCTGGGCAACGCCCTGCCGGGCCCCATCGCCACCAAGCTGGCGGCCTTCATCGGCTTCAAGGTGGCGGGCGTGGCGGGGCTGGTGGCGGCCACCACGGCTGCCGTCGCCCCCACGGCCGCGGCCATGATCGCCCTGTTCGGGCTGTTCCAGGCCTACCATGACTCACCCGCCGTGGCCGGGGCGCTGAAGGCGGTCAAGCCGGTGGCCGTGGCCCTGATGCTGCAGGTGGCCTGGGACCTGGGCACCCAGTCCTTCCCCGGGCCGGCCACCTGGCTGATCGGCATCGCCAGCACGGTGCTCCTCTTCGCCGGCGTCAACCCGGCCCTGGTGGTAGCCGGCGCCCTGCTGGTGGGCGCCGTATTCAAGATGTGATGTACGAACGTACCCGAGTGAGGTGAACGCCATGATCGATCCCGCCCTGACCTCCGATCCCGGCCGCCCCGTCTGGGCGCGCAACGGCATGGTGGCCGCCGGGCAACCCCTGGCGGCGGCCGCCGGCCTGCAGGCTCTCGCCCGGGGCGGCAACGCCGTGGACGCCGCCCTGGCCATGGCCGCCGTCACCGCCGTCACCATGCCGGAGATGTGCGGCTTGGGCGGGGACGCTTTTGCGCTGGTCTACGACGCCCGCACGCGGACGGTCACCGCTTTCAACGGCAGCGGGCCCGCACCGGCCGAGGCCACCGTGGAGCGGTACCGCGCCGCCGGCCACCGCGAGATGCCCTTCGAGGGCTGGTGGTCGGTGGCGGTCCCGGGCGCGGTGGGGGTGTACCTGGAGATGCACGCCCGTTTCGGGCGGCTGCCGCTGTCCGAGCTCTGGGAACCCGCCATCCGCTACGCCCGGGAGGGCTTCCCCATCGACGCCCGCCTGGCCGCCAACATCGCCGCCGGCGCCGAGAAGCTGGCCCGCGACCCCGAGGCCGCGGCCATCTACCTGGCGGCGGGGCCCGAGCCGCGCCCCGGGACCATCCTGCGCAACCCCGACCTGGCAGCCAGCTTCGAAGCCATCCTGGACGAGGGTGCGGACGTGTTCTACCGCGGGCGGCTGGCACAGGCCATCGGGGACGCCTCGCAGGCCGCGGGCGGCCTGCTCACGGCCGATGACATGGCCGCCTTCCAGACCGAGGTCTACCGGCCCCTGGTGACCACCTACCGGGGTTACCGCGTCTTCGAGACGGCACCGCCCTCCCAGGGCCTGATCCTGCTGGAGATGCTGAACCTGCTCGAGGGCTTCGACCTCACGGGGCGCAGCCCCACGGACCCCGAGGTCGTCCACCTGCTGGTGGAGATCAAGAAGCTGGCCTTCGCCGACCGCAACGCTTACCTGGGCGACCCGGCCTTCGTCCAGGCGCCCGTTCAGGAACTGCTGTCCAAGGAATACGCCGCCCGGCGCCGGCGGGACATCGACCTGAACCGGGCCAACAACGCGCCCGTGGCCGGGGACCCCTACGGTGACACCACCTCCTTCGTCGCGGTGGATGGCGAGGGCAACGCGGTTTCGTTCATCCACAGCATCTCGGCGCTCTGGGGCGCGGGCGTGGTCGCCCGCGGCACCGGCATCCTGCTCAACAACCGGGCCGGGCGCGGGTTCGTCCTGGATGAAAGCCACCCCAACGGGCTGGCACCGCGCAAGCGCACCATGCACACCCTGAACGTCTACCTGGTCACCCGGCCCGTGGACGAACCGGCCAGCGCCGGCAGCACCGGCGCCCGCGGTGGCTCTGACGACGCCGGCACCGGCGCCGGCACCGACGACGGCGAGCTGGTCCTGGTGGGCAACACGCCCGGCGGGGACGGCCAGCCGCAGTGGAACCTGCAGGCCCTGGTCAACGTGCTGGATTTCGGCCTCGACGCCTACCGGGCGCTGGCGGCGCCGCGCTGGACCAGCTTCCCGGGCACCGACCCCATCAACCTCTCGGCCCCCATGGAGCTGCGCCTGGAGTCCCGCTTCCCGCCGGAGACGGCGGCCGTGCTGCAGCGCAAGGGCCACGTCATCCGCGGCGTCGGTCCCTGGGCGGCCGGCGGGTCGGCCATGCTGATCCGGAAGCTGGACGACGGCGTCTACGAGGGCGCGGCGGACCCGCGGGACGGGGGGCAAGCGCTGGGATTCTGAGCACCGCAAGTCCGTACCGGGCCCCGGGCCTGCGGCCGGGGCCGGAGAGGGGCCCCACCGCGCCCTCCCCCTGATGCCCAGGCCGCAGCCCCCGGGAGACACCGGCGAAGCCCCGGGCGGACCAGCCCGAGTGCGGAGTGTGAGGCTATGTCCGAGGTGATCTTGCGCGTCGAAAATCTCCAGGTTGAATTCGCCACCGACGAGGGCCGGATCCGCGCCGTCCGCGGCGCCACCTTCGAGGTGCGGGCGGGGGAGACCGTGGCCCTGGTGGGCGAGAGCGGGTGCGGCAAGAGCGTGACGGCGCTCTCCATCATGCGGCTGCTGCCCGAACCCCAGGCCCGCATCGTGGACGGGCGGATCGACTTCAAGGGCGTCGACCTGGCGCGGGCGCCGGAACGGGAGCTGCGCCGGATCCGGGGCAACCGCATCGCCATGGTCTTCCAGGAGCCCATGACCAGCCTGAACCCCGTCTACACCTGCGGCCACCAGGTGGCCGAGGCCATCCGGACGCACCGGCGCTGCAGCGCCGCCGAGGCCCGGGCCCTGGCCCTGGAGGCCTTCCGGCAGGTGGGCATTTCCGATCCCGAGCGGCGCCTGGACCAGTACCCCCACGAGCTCTCGGGAGGCCTGCGGCAGCGGGTGATGATCGCCATGGCCCTGGCCTGCCGCCCCGAGCTGCTCATCGCCGACGAGCCCACCACCGCCCTGGACGTGACCATTCAGGCGCAGATCCTGGACCTGATGCGGCAGCTGCGGGACGAGCTGGGGATGAGCATCCTGTTCATCACCCACGACCTGGGCGTGGTGGCCGAGATGGCCGACCGGGTCGTGGTGATGTACGCCGGCGAGGTGGTGGAAGAAGCGCCGGTGCGGGAACTCTTCTCCTCGCCCCGGCATCCCTACACGCGGGGCTTGCTGGAATCCATCCCCCGGCTGGATTCGGCCCGCAAGACCAAGTTGCCGGCCATCGAGGGCTCGGTGCCGCATCCCTCCCAGCGCCCGGCCGGATGCGCTTTCGCGCCCCGCTGCCCGCGGGTTCTGGCCCGCTGCCACGGGGAGGCACCGCCGCTGCTGGAGATGGAAGGTGATCGCCGCGTGCGCTGCTGGCTGCACGCCGCGGAGGAGGTGGCATCATGACCGCGACCCCGCTCACCCGCCGGGATCCGGAGAGGGGGACGAACCCGGCCCGGGAAGAGGCGCCGCCGGAGCCCGCCAGCGGCCGGGTTTCCGAAGGCGAGCGGCCGGAGAACCCCGGCGAGCCGCTGCTGGCGGTCCGGGATCTCAAGAAGTACTACCCCATCCGCCGCGGGATCTTCGGCCGCGTCGAGGGATGGATCCGGGCCGTGGACGGGATCTCCTTCGACCTGTACGAGGGCGAGACCCTGGGCCTGGTGGGCGAGAGCGGCTGCGGCAAGACCACGGCGGGCCGCACCATCCTCCGCCTGCAGGAGCCCACCGCCGGGCGCATCCTGTACCGGGGGCGCGACCTGAC
>DATCKH010000092.1:0-2873 GCA_036562425.1 Thermaerobacter sp.
CGTCGAGGTGGAGGAACCCGGCCTCGAAGACGAAGTCCTCGTACTCGGACAGCGACATCCCGGCCTCCTGGGCCAGTGCGGGCACGGGAAACACGGTGGAACACCAGCGCAGTTCCTCCGCTGCGGAGCGCTCTATGAACCGCCGCATGAGCTCGGAGCGGGCGGCGTTGGCCGCAGCCACCCGCTCGGGCGGGACATTGCTCAGCTCCTTGAGGTTGACGGGCGCGTTGATGGACAGCAGGTGCCTGGCGTGCTCCAGCAGGAACCGCTCCACCGGGCTCGCAAAGCGGAGCTGCTCGTCCGAGGCTTCCTTGAAGAAGATCTCCCGCAAGCCGGGCAGCACGCCGTGGACGTCCACATGGGCCCCTTTGCGCACGGCGTGCCGGTAGACGGCCCTCACCAGGTCCCCCGCCAGCGGGGGTGCGATGATGACGAAGTAGTCCCCGGGTGCCAGCGGCAGGGAGAATTCCGTCAGCACCCGGGCGAAGCGCTCGATACGCGGATCCACTCCAGGTTCCTCCCATCCACTGTGCGCCAGCCTGGGCGGGAGGGCGGGGCCGCGCCTCAGCGCGGCCCCATCCGCAGCGCCCCGTCCAGCCGGATGACCTCTCCGTTCAGCATCGGGTTCTCGATGATGTGCCGGACCAGCAGGGCGTACTCCCGCGGCCGGCCGAGGCGGGAGGGGAAGGGCACCTGCTGTTCGAGGGACTTGCGGGCGGGCTCGGGTAGACCGGCCATCATGGGTGTGTCGAAGATGCCCGGTGCGATGGCCACCACCCGGATCCCGTAGCGGGCCAGCTCCCGTGCCACGGGCAAGGTCATGGCGGCCACGCCGCCCTTGGAGGCGGAGTAGGCGGGCTGGCCGATCTGGCCGTCGAAGGCGGCCACCGAGGCGGTGTTGACGATGACGCCCCGCTCGCCCTCCGCGTTGGGCTCGGCCTCCGCCATCACCGCCGCCGCCAGCCGGATCACGTTGAAAGTGCCCACCAGGTTGACCTCGATGACCCGGCGGAAGCGGTCCAGGTCGTGGGGGCCGTTGCGCCCCAGCACTTTCTCGGCGATGGCGATGCCGGCGCAGTTGATGGCACCGTGCAGGCCACCGAAGGATTCCACCGCCGTCCGGACCGCCTGCTGCACGCTCTCCGGGTCGGTGACGTCGGTGGGGACAAACCGGGCCCGCTCCCCGATCCTGGCCGCTACAGCCTCGCCGGCCTCGCGGTTGATGTCCGCGATGACCACGTTGGCGCCCGATTCGGCCAGCAGCTCCGCCGTGGCGGCACCGAGGCCGGACCCGCCGCCGGTGACCAGGAAGGTGGAGTTCTGGAGTTCCATGGGCATGCCTCCTTTTCCCTCGAGTGGTCCAGTGGGTGCAATGATCGTTGCGTGCGATGACCGCCTTCACTCGAGCCTTTCGATGATGGTCGCCGTCGCCATGCCGTGGCCGATGCACATCACCTGCAGGCCGAACTGGCCGCCGGTGGCCTCCAGGCCGGCCAGCATCTTGGCCATCAGGCCGGCGCCGGTGGCGCCCAGCGGGTGGCCGTGGGCGATGGCGCCGCCCCAGGGGTTGACCTTGCTCATGTCGGGATCGAACTCCCGCGCCCAGGCCAGGACCACCGAGGCGAAGGCCTCGTTGATCTCGATCCAGTCGATGTCCTGGAGCGTAAGCCTGGCCCGCTCCAGCACCTTGCGGGTGGCGGGGATGACGCCGGTAAGCTGCATGGTGGGGTCGTCCCCGACCACCACCCGGGCGCGGAACCGGGCGCGGGGCCGCAGGCCGTCCGCCAGGGCCGCCTCCCGATCGGCCACCAGCACCGCCGCGGCGCCGTCGGAGATCTGGCTGGCGTTACCCGCGGTGACGATGCCCTTCCCCTCCGGCCGGAACACCAGGGGCAGGGCGGCCATGCGCTCCAGGTCCACGCGGTCGCGGATGCCCTCGTCCCGGGTGACGGTGACCGGGTTTCCGTCGGGGTCGAGCCCCTCCACCGGCACGATCTCCCGGTTTCGCCCCTCCCGGGCGGCGGCGCTGGCGCGCCGGTGACTCTCGGCGGAAAATTCGTCGGCCTCCCGTCGCGTGATGCCCCACTTCTCGGCGATGCGCTCGGCGCTCTCGCCCTGGTGGATCAGCTCGTAGTGCTCGAACAGCTCGGGGTTGAGCGTCTCGAAGCCACCCCGGATGTCGCTGAACATGGGCACCCGGGTCATGCTCTCGACACCGGCGGCGATGACGTAGCGTGCGTCACCGGCGGCGATGGCCTGGGCGGCGAAGTGCACTGCCTGCTGGCTGGAGCCGCACATGCGGTTGAGGCTTACCGCCGGCACCGTCACGGGGAACCCGGCCAGCAGCACGGCCAGGCGCCCCACGTTGGCGCCCTGCTCGCCGGTCTGGGTCACGCAGCCGGTGATCACGTCGTCCACTTGCTCCGGTTCGATCCCCGCCCGCTCCAGGAGGCCGCGCAGGGCCAGGGATAGGAGCTTGTCGGGGCGTGTGGCCCGGTGCACGCCCTCCCGCCGGCCGAAGGGCGTACGCACCGCTTCCACAATCACGGGCTCTCCCATGCGAATCCCCCCTTCGCGGCTCGCCCGCCCGCCGCAGTTGCAGAGACAGGGACTCCGCCCCGGGCCGGTGCGGCCGGTGGCGGATCCGGGGACGGGGCGGCCGCCGGCGGTCCGGGGCCCGCCAGCTTCCTCAGGCGCCCGGGCCGGTGGCCTGTATCTCCTTCGCGAACCGGGCCCGCAACTCCCGCTTGAGGATCTTGCCGGAGGCGTTGCGGGGCAGGTCGTCCACGAAGATCACCCGCTTGGGCACCTTGAAGGGCGCCAGGCGCTGGCGGGCGTGCTCGATCAGGTCCTCCGCGGTGGCCGTGGCGCCC
>DATCKH010000093.1:0-7973 GCA_036562425.1 Thermaerobacter sp.
GAACAGGCGCATCGTCTCGCCGGCAATCCGTAGCAGGAGAGCCTCCTTGCTCTTGATGTAGTGGTAGAGGCTGGCCTTCTGCAGGCCGACGGCGTCGGCGATATCCTGCATCGTCGTTGCGTAATAGCCCTTTTCCCGAAACAACTTGCGCGCTGCTTCGACGATCTCCTGCTCCCGCGTACCCATCGCCGGCCTCCCCTCGTCCCCGCCGCCCGCCGGCGCGGGGCGGCAGGAGCGGGTGCTGGCGGCCCCGCGGCGTGCACGCCCGGCCGGCCGCCCATGGGCGCTTCGGCGCTTCGACCGACCGTTCGGTCGGGACACCGGCATAAAAAGAGGAGCCGCGAAGCGACCTTTTTGGACATTCGCGGCTCCCTGCCCGTTCTCCTGCTCGATCGGCTTCTCCTGCCCACCGGCGCGGGCGCGTGGGAGGCTTGGGCCACCGGGACTAGCGCTCCTGGCCGCCGTCCCCGCCTGCGCCCGCCCCGTCCTGCCCGGCCGCCGGCTCCCGCAGGGGGGGCAGCACCTGCTCCTCAAAGTACTGGAGGTCGTCCGGGTCGAGGGCGTACACCCACGGGCCCTCGTTGGTGGTCACGTACCGCCCGCCGGCAGCCGTCTTCTTCCCGACGCGCACGACCAGTTCCGGAGCCCCCTTGCCGGTGGAACCGAAGCGCAGGCGGATCTCCCCAAAGGGCTCGTCCAGCCCGTAGCGGCCCTGCTCCGCCGCCCCCCCGGCGCGGTCGGAGACGACCTCCCCCGCCCGCCACTGGTGCAGGGCGAACCACAACTCCGACAGCCGCCCGCTGTCCTGCTTGCCGGCGTCGCGGCCGTTCCGTTGCATCGTCCAGCTGGTGCCCGTCTCCTCCCGCTGGAAGGCGAGCCGTTCCTCCCCCCAGCGGATCTCCACCACCCGCACGCGCTCGTCGGCGAAGGGGACGAACATCAGCTCTCGCAGCTCGTCGATGCTCATGCGCAGCGTATCGGCCAGTTCGGAGGAAACCGTCCACACCTTCTGCCCATTCGCCACCCGCGCGTAGGCACCGCCGCCGGTCAGGGGGCTGTCGCCGCCCAGCTCCAGGACCCGCGCCTCGCCGGAGCCGGCGAAGCGGACGGTGATGCGCGCCGACGGCCGGTCCAGTCCGTACTCCGCCGGGTCGGCGGCCGCCTCCGCGATCACCCGTTCGGCCTCCAGCCGCCGCAGGTTCTCGACGAGGGTGGAGGCGTACTCGCTGGCGACCGGTACGGGCCGGGGCCGGTGGATCCACCACCGGTCGGGAGACAGCAGCCCGCCGATCTGCTCCGCCGCCATGGGACCCTGGCCGCCGAAGGGCATGTCGGGCGAGGCCACCAGCTCCGGCGGCGGGCCCGGGCGCAGGACGATCTGCTCCCCCTCGCGCTCGATCACGATCTCCCGCACCTGGTGCTCGCCCGCGTCCCAGATCACCAGCTCCGGATCGGTTTCGGCGGCCTGGTCACCGGCGGGCCGCGTCGCCCAGGCGTACACGGCCAGGCCGGCGGCGAGCACCAGCACCAGGAGGGTGACCACGGCCTGCCGCTTCACAGGTGCCGCCTCCTCCACCAGATCCCCACGCCGGCCAGGGCGGTCAGCACCGGCAACCCCAGCACGAGGCCGTAGAACACCGCGGCGACGGCGCCGGGTGTCAGCAGGATGGGCTCGGTGTTCTGCACCTTGGGCCGGATGGTCAGGCGGTCGGCGTCACCCAGCAGCCAGTTGACGGCGTTGACCGCGAAGTCGGCATTGCCCGGGATGCGCTGGAGGTAGTCGTTGCCAACGAAGGCGGCGCTACCCACGATCACCGCCGCGGGCTGGGCGCCGCCGGCCCCGTCGCCGCCCCCATCGCTGCCACCTTCACCGTTCCCCCCGCTGCCCGCGCCCTCACCGGCGCCGTTACCCCCGTCCTCTTCTCCGCCCGCACTGCGCGTAACCGCCACGCCCAGCGTGAGGGGACCGGGAAGATCGTCGTCGCCCCGGGAGACCCGCTCATTGCCCAGGTCGGTCTCGCCCCAGGCCTCATCGCTGGTGCGCAAGAGCGCCGTAGCGGAGAACTGCCCCTCCTCACGGGTCTTCAAGCTTCGCGAGCCGGGCAGTACCAGCTCCAGCTGCCGCTCCGCCAGGGGGTTGACGATCTCATGGGCTTCCAGCACGGGCACCGGCGACAGCGGGTCCTGCCCGAGGAACGCCCGCTGCGGATCCACGGCCACGTCATGCTGGGCTTCCACGCCCAGGAAGGCAAGGAGTTGCTCCAGCTGGGGCAGTTCCTGGCCCGGGGGCTGCGGGCCGTACAGGATCAGCAGGCGGCCGCCCTTGCGGACGTACTCCTCCAGTAACTGCCGCTCCCTCTCCACCAGGTCGCGGGTCGGGCCGGCGATGACGATCACCGCCGCGTCCTGCGGCACCTTCCCGGACTGGATCAGGTTCAGGGTCTCCACCTTGAGCGCCTCGCCCTCGAGCAGGCTCTGCAACACGTTGAGCTCACGGCCGGGCGTGCCCTCGCCGTGTCCGGTCAGGAAGTAGATCTTCTTCCCGCCGCGACCCGTCAGCTCCAGCAGGGCCCGGGTGATGGCCTGCTCGCCGCGGATCTCCACGCCTCCCTCGGGGGCGAAGCCGAAGAGACTGAAGGGGTCAATCTTGCGAAAGTCGTCCCCGATCTTGACGACGATGCTGTTGACCATGTCCACTTCATAGCGGCGAGCCAGGGCCGGCTGGCGCTCGGGGTCGACCAGCTCCACCTGCACACGCGGCGACGCCAGCTCGTACTCGTTGAGCAGCTTGCTCAGCGACTGTCCCTCCGGCGAGTTCTCCTGGATGAACCCGTAGATGGTCACGTCGCGGTCCAGGCTCGCCAGGACCTGGCGCGTCGAATCGGACAGCGTGTACAGCTTGTTGGCCGTGGCGTCGTAGCGCCACGAAAACCGGCCCGCGAAAATGTTGGCCAGCACCAGCAGGGCCAGGACCGCCACGGTCAGCACGACCGTGTTGGTACCGCGCCACAGAACGCGGCGCCGATGCACGTCCTGCATCCACGGCCCCCCTTTCCCGCGCTCGCACCCGGCCGGGCGCCAAGACGCTGCCTCTCTGCACCGGCTCGGCCCCTATCCCACGGCGCGAACCTCACGTACCGCGGCAGGGGCAAGTGCCACTGCGAGCGGGCGACTCCCGGCACCACCCACCGGACCCGCCGGCCGGCCGCCCGCACGGCCGCCCGCGGCGCGAACCTCACGCGGCCCACGTGCGGCGCTCCACGTTGCGCACGGCCAGGAACAGGAACCCGACGATCAGCGTCAGGAAGTAGACCAGGCGCCGGGTGTCGAACACGCCGTTGACGAAATCGCTCAGGTTCTGCCAGACCGAGGCGGCCCGCAGCACGTCGCCGGTGGTACCGCTCACGGACCCCGCCACCCAGTCCAGCATGTACAGGCCCAGCAGGATGCCGAAGCCGGCCACGGCGGCGATGACCTGGCTGTCGCTCAGCGAGGACGCGAACAGCCCTACCGCCGCGAAGGCGGCCGCCACCAGCCAGACACCCAGGTAGCCGACCAGTAGCGCCGGCCACTCCACCCGCCCGTAGATCTCCGTCACCGCGGGATATACCCCGGTCACCAGCAACAGGACGGTGAGCAGGGTGAGTACGGCGAGGAACTTGGCCAGCAGCGCCTGGGTGATGGTGACCGGCGCCGTCAGCAGCAGTTCCGCGGTGCCCCGCTGCTGCTCCTCCGCCCAGAGGCGCATGGTCAGCACCGGCACGACGAACAGCAACAACACCACGATGTGGTCCAGCAGGAAGCGCAGGTCCAGCGCCTGGCCGCTCACGGCCACGGCCAGGTAGTACCACCCCGTCAGGGCCAGAAAGACCGCGGCCACCACCCACCACAGGGGGGAGAGCAGGAACGACGTCACATCCTTTCGCCACAGCGCCCACAGCCCGTGCCACCTCACCACCGGTCACCTCCCCCCGCCGGCCCGGCGGCCCTCCCGTGACGGCTTCGCCGGGGCCTTCTCCTCCGTCACCAGCTGGACGAACACGTCCTCCAGGGTCATCTCCGCCACCCGCAGCTCCAGGAGCGGCCAGCCCTTCCCCGCCAGGGCAAAGAAGACTTCCTCCCGGACGTCCCGGCCATCGGTGGCGACCTCCAGGCGCACGATCGCATGTCCCGCGTCCGTGCTCACACCGGCACCCTCAGCTTCCCGGACTCCGCTCCCCTCCTGCCGTCCCGCTGCGGACGAAGCAGGCGCGGGCTCCTGGACCTCCAGCACGCGCACCGACTGAACGCCCTCGATGGCCCGCAGCCGCTGCGCCACCTCCCGGGCCGGCCCGCGGACGGTCATGCGCAGGATCGAGCCGCCCCGCAGCGCCTGGGTGAGCCCCTCCGGCGTGTCCTGGGCCACCAGCCGGCCGCGGTTCATGATCAGCACGCGCTGGCACGTCTGCTGGACCTCGGGCAGGATGTGGGAGCTCAGGATCACCGTGTGCTCCCCGGCCAGGGAGCGGATGAGCTGCCGCACCTCCACGATCTGCGTCGGGTCGAGGCCCACGGTGGGCTCGTCCAGGATGAGGACATCGGGCTCGCCGATGAGGGCCTGGGCCAGCCCCACCCGCTGCCGGTAACCGCGGGAGAGGTTGCCGATCAGCCGCTTCCAGACGTGGTCCACGCCGGTCCGCTCCGCCGCCGCCTGGGCCGCGGCCCGGCGGCGCTGGCGCGGCACCCCTTTGAGGGCGGCGACAAACAATAGGTAGGACTCCACCGTCATCTCGGGATACACGGGCGGGTTCTCGGGAAGGTACCCCACGCGGCGCTTGACCTCGAGGGGGTGCTCCCACGTGTCGTAACCGGCGACGCGGATGGTCCCCGCGCTAGGGGGCATGTAGCCGGTGATCAGCCGCATGGTGGTGGTCTTCCCGGCGCCGTTCGGCCCGAGGAGGCCGACGATCTCCCCCCGGCCGACGGTGAAGGTCAGGTCTTCCACGGCCCTGTGCTCACCGAAACGCTTGCTGACGTGGGACAGTTCGACCATGACGGCCCTCCTCCGGCTCGATTCCGGCCCTCCAGCCGGGCGTCCGGACGGCACGTGCCGGGCACAGCATGTTCGACGGCACGTCAACTAGTATAACACGCCCAGAGGTACCTCCTGGAAAGGGGGACGGTGCGGGAAGAAGGCAGCGCGGGATAACCCGCCCCCATCGGCCGGAAGGGGCGGGGACGGGGGTAGCCGCCCCCGTGCGGCCGGGTACGGGGCATCGGTGGGGTGGCGGGCCCGGAGGATGGGCGGGCCGGTGAGTGGGTCGCCGGAGTTCGACGCCTGCCCGCTGGCCCGACGGCGGCCACGGTGCCTGCTACCTGGCGGGCGCTACGCCCCCGGCGTCTCCGGCCCGGCCAGCACCGGGGCGGCCTCCCGGACGGGCGGGGTGGGATCCGGCGCCGGCTCGGGAGATAGGAGCTCTCCCAGGGGCACGATCGCGAACCCCCGGCGTTGCAGGCCACGGATCATGGCCGGCAACGCCTCCACGGTCGGTTTGGTCGGATGCATCAGGATGAGGTCACCGGGCCGGGCACCGGTGACGATGCGGTGGGCCATCACGGCGGGCGGGGGCTTCTGCCAGTCGACGGTGTCCAGGCTCCAGAAGATCAGGCGGACGCCCGCCTCGGCGGCCGCCTGCTCGATGGCGGGGGTCCGCACCCCCCGGTGGGTGCTGTAGAAGCGAATGCGGCTGGGGGGGACTCCGGCCGCCCTGGCGACAGCTTCGGCTCCCCGGCGAAGGTCGGCCAGGACGACCGCCCGTCCCGCCCCTTCCAGGGCCAGCGCGTCGGAATAGCCGTGGTTGCCCAGTTCGTGGCCGCGGCGGGCGATCTCCAGCACCCAGCCGGGCTCCTCCTCCGCCCACCGGCCCACCGGAAAGAAGGTGGCGCGGACGCCGGCCTCGGCCAGGCGGTCCAGCATCGGCTTGAGGTACTCCTCACCCCAGGCCACGTTGACCAGGAAGGTGACGGCGCGCTTGCGGCGGTTGCCGTGGTAGATGGGGGCGCCGGGGAAGGAGTCCAGGGTCGTCCTGGGCGGGATCACGCGAAAGCGCAGGGGCACGTGGCTACCGGGCGAGGCCCGCAGGATGGCCTCCAGGCTCGCCTCCACGTCCAGCTCCTGCCCGGCATGGCCGGGGATCACGGCCCGGTTGGCGGGATCGGGCCGGGCGTCGACGGGCGGCATCTTCATCTCGCGGGCCAGGTCTTCCAGCCAGGCACGCAGGCGCTCTCGCTGCCAGCCCCCAACGGCCATGGGCCCCACGTGCACGCCGGCGGGAACCCGGGACGGGACCCGGTCTCCTTTCCAGCGCGGCAGCCACCCCGCCAGGCCCGCCCACAACGCCGCCACGACGATCGCTGCCGCCAGCCCGTACCGCAGGACCCGCATGGCGGCTCCTCCTCCCGCGGGCACCCGCCCCCAGCCAGGCTGCTTCCTCCACCACGACCGTATGTAGGTGGCGGTGCTGGTATGAAAGCCCTCGTAACATGGCGGAAAGCACTCGCAGCCGGTAACCATCGGGCTTCCGCGCCGAGCCTGAGGATGGAGGGCCGCCACCCCTTACGAGGACCTGAACTCCCCGCTCCTCTGCCCCTTACTTGGTAGCAGCTTAAGAACGGCGGTGCGGCGGCCATGAGGCCGCCGCACCCTCGCCGTCCTTCGTTGCCACGTGAGTTCGAGCGTTGCCACGTGAGCTCGAAGCCCTCTTGCAGTCACGGAGTCAGGCCTCGCCCAGCTTGGCGAGGATGGCCTTCATGTACGCCGGGAGGTCCACCGGGGTGCGCGAGGTCACCAGATTGCCGTCCACCACGACCTCCGCGTCGACCCACTCGCAACCGGCGTTGCGCATGTCGTCGCGGATGGCCCGGACGCTGGTCGCCCGCCGGCCGCGCAGGATGTCGGCCGAGACCAGCATCCAGCCGGCGTGGCAGATGGCCGCCACCAGCTTGCCCCGCTCGTGCATCTCGCGGACAAACCGAACCATGCGCTCCTTCGTGCGCATCTTGTCCGGAGCGTACCCGCCCGGGATCACGACGCCGTCATACTCGTCGGCCGTCACTTCGTCGATGGACTTGTTGGCCTTGGCGGGGTAATGGTGTTTGCTGTTGTAAACTCGATCCTTCTCGCCGCCCACGATGTCCACCTGGTGACCGGCCTCGAGCAGGCGGTAGTAAGGGTACCAGAGTTCCAGGTCCTCGTAGAGGTCGTCGACCAGGATCGCCACGCGCTTGCCGGCCATGCTGCCCACCTCCGGCTTCTATCGTCTCGCTGCCCGGCGCCGGGGGTCAAGGTGAGGTGCCCCGGGCGCTACGCCGCACCCGTGGCCGCGTACCGGGCACCCAGCAGGGCGCAAACGTCCTGGAGGAACCGCTCGTCCTCGACGTCGAAGGCAGCCAGCTCGTCGCTGTCGATGTCGATCTCGCCGAAGACCCGCCCCTGGTGGGCGATCGGCACCACGATCTCCGACTTGCAGGAGGCGAAGCACTGCAGGTAGCGCTCGTCCTTGCTGACGTCGGGCACGTTGGCAACCCGGCCCGTCGAGGCCGCCCAGCCGCAGAGGCCGGCGTTCAGGGGGATCTCCACGTGCTGGGTGGGCTGGGGCCCGTCCCAGGCCCAGAGCTTGAGCCGGTCCCCCTCGATCATGTAGATGCCCACCCAGGAGTAATGCTCGTAGTTGCGGTACAGGTGGCTGCAGACGGCCTGCGCCAGCCGGCGGAAGTCCGCTTCCCGCTCCACCTCGGCGCGTAACCAGCGGAGGGTGGCTTCCCGCCGGGCAGGAAGATGCTCGGGTTCGCGAGCAATCCGCGCCTCGGCCGCGCCGGGCCCGTTCCCCGCCCGGCCCTCCTGCTCCTCCAGGCGTTCCTCCATACGGTCGCTCCCCCTCCCTGATGCGTGCGGGGCGTCACCCGCGGCCCTGGCCCGCCTCGCCGGTTCCTCC
>DATCKH010000094.1:0-5565 GCA_036562425.1 Thermaerobacter sp.
GCGGCCAGTCCGGCCAGGAGATCTTCCGTTCCGGCCGGTCCCTGGCGCAGCCGCCCCGTCACCCACTCGAACATCCGCTCTATCAGCGCCCGGTTGGCCGCCAGCACCTCGGCCAAGGTCGCCGCGTCGCCGACGGCCTCACCATGCCCGGGGACGAACCAGCGAGCCTCCACCCGGGCCAGCCGATCCAGCGCCTGCAGGGTTCGCTCGCCGTCGACCAGGTACGGGATGGGGTGCTTGCCCACGGCACCCGGCCCGGCGAAGCTGTCAGCGGCAAACAGCACGCCGTCCACCAGGAATCCGGCCTGGGCCAGGCTGTGGCCGGAGAGGTCGATGACCTCGATCTCCACCCCGTCGATCACCACCCGCTCCCCCGGCCGGACCAGGTGGTCCACCGGTGAGGGCTCGGCCAGGAGAAAGCGGCTTTGCAAGGCCGCGATGGGTGCGGCGCCGCCGAACAGGTAGACAGGCTCGTACAGGGGCTGCCGCATCACGGCGTCCTCTCCCTCCGGCGCGTAGACGGGGATCCCGGCCTTGCGCACCAGCTGGGCGTTGCCGCCGAAATGGTCGGCGTGGGCGTGGGTGTTGAGCACCGCCACCAGCGGACGACCCAGCTCATCGGCGGCGCGCAGGATCCTGTTGGCGGCCCCGCGATCCAGCCCGCTGTCGATCACCAGCAGGCCTCGCTCGGTTTCCACCAGGCCCGAATTGACCGCACCGTGGAGGTAATGCATACGCCCCGTGAGCTGAACCCGTTGCATGGACGTCATCCCCCGCTCGTTCTGTCTCGAGCTGGAACTTTCCCTTGAAACTTCCGCCCACCCGGGCAGGCCCCTGCCCGCCGAAAGCGGTAGCGGCCCGCAAGCGACGGGCCGCTACCGGAAGTGGCGCTCTCCTCGCCCATCTTTTCCTTTCTGGTTTGTCCTTTTTGTTTGGCCTGCCGGGCCGGATGCCCCCGTCCGGAAGCGTGTGCCTTCCAAGGCACGCGTTTTCCGGGACCCGGGGTCGGCCGCTCGCAGGCTAGTAAGTCCCCTGCCCCTGCGAGCCGCCCGTGACGATGGCCACGGCGGAGCTCGTGCCCAGCAGCTCGGCACCGGCGTCGATGAGCGCCCAGGCCTGGGCGGCGGTCTTGATGCCGCCGGAGGCTTTCACCCGCACGCCGGCCGGCACCCGCTCCCTGAGGAAGCGAATGTCCTCGGGAGTTGCCACGCCTACGGCACCACCGCTGGCGTTCTTCAGCCAGTTGAAACCGGCGGCCACGGCGATCTCCACCACCCGCTCCCGTTCCCCGGGCGCCAGCAGCGGCAGTTCTAGCATGGCCTTGGTTACGGCCGGGTGCGCCGCCTTGACCACCGCCTCCAGGTCGGCCCGGAACTCGTCGAGCTTGCCGCTCTTGAACAGGCCCAGGGGGATCATGACGTCGAGTTCCTGCGCCCCCGCCTCGACCAGGGCGCGCGCCTCCGCCACGCGGCCCGCCGTGCTCATGCAGCCTAGAGGAAAGTCAAGGAAAGACGCCACCCGCACCGGAGAGCCCTGCAGTAGCTTCCGGGCCAGGGGGACCCACCGGCCGGGCACCATGGCCGCGTGAAAACCGTACTCCAGGCACGCCTTGCAGTGGTCGATGATGTCCTCTTCCGTCACGTCACTGGCGATGATGGTTGCTTGGATGTACCGTGCCAGGGCCGCGCTATCCCGCTGGAGTGCCAACTGCCTTCCTCCTCACCGTCGCACTTGCCCCTCACCGGGTTCCCGACCGGTTCCACCACCGGCCGGTGCACCCGCCCCCGCACCCCCCAGGCCCGGATGATGGGCGAGACCTGGCGCCTCACCGGCCGCCCTGCCTGGCGCCCGCTTTACCTGCGGGACAGGATGTCCAGCAGCAGCGCCTTGAAACGGCCGGTGTCGACGCCCAGGCAGACCTCGGCGTTGACGTTGTCCACCGCGCGCTGCTCCACCCCGGCGTACGCCACCGGGTTGATTACCGAGGCACCGCGGGTCAGCTCGCCGCGGGTCTCGATGTCCACGTGACAAGGCTGCCACCCTGTGGCGATGGACGGGTCGGCGATCATGGCCGCCACGATGGAATCGGGGTGGGTGATCCCGTGGATGCCCACGGTTTCGTTGAAGGACCGCACCACGCGGTTGACCGCCAGGTAGAAGCGGGCGAGTTCCGTGTCGAGCCGGCGAATGTCCTCGATGTCCTCGTCGGTCAGCACGCCGTTGCGCACGCACACTCCCCAGTCCACCAGGCGGATGCGAAACCCGGCCTTGAACACGATCCGGGCCGCCTCGGGATCGACGTAGAAGTTGTACTCGGCCGCCGGCGTGATGTTCCCGGGCGCGAAGTAGGTACCGCCCATGATGTAGAGGGTCTTGACCTTGCTGGCGATGGACGGATCGCGGATGACCGCGGCGGCGATGTTGGTCAGGGGCGCCTGGGCCAGGATGGTCAGCTCGCCGGGGGCCGCGTTGATGCGCTCGATCAGGGCGTCCACGGCGTGCTTGTTCTCCGGCCGCTGCTTCGCCTTGGGGAAGAACGAGTCCCCCATCCCGTCCCGCCCGTGCACGTAGTCGGCCGCCACCCACTCGTTGACCAGCGGCACGGCGCAGCCGGGATAGACGGGCACCTCGCCGCTGCGGCCCGCCATCTCGATGGTGTAGAGGGCGTTTTCGATCTGTTGCTCGAAGCCCACGTTCCCCACCGAGATGGTGACAGCCTCCAGCTGGATGTTGGGATGCAGGAGGGCGATGAGCAGCGAATTGACATCGTCGCCGGCGGTGTCGGTGTCGACGATCAGGCGCACGGGCACGCTCAGTTTCCTCCTTCAACACTTCAACAGGGATCGACTTTGTGGAACGGCGTCGGTTTCCCGGACCACGATAGGTCCGCGCCACGCCCCGGCGGGCTCGACCCCAGGCGCCACCGATCAGGCCGGGATGCCGGCCAGCCGGTCAACGGCCTCGCGCCGCGGCAACGCGGGGATGACCCCTAGTGCCGTGCAAGCCAGCGCCCCGGCCGCCGCCGCCCGCCGCGCGGCCTCCGCCAGCGGGCGCCCTTCGGCCAGGGAGACGGCCAGCGTCCCGCTAAAGGCGTCGCCGGCACCCGTGGTATCGACGACGTCTACCGGGAAGGCCGGGATTTCCGTCACGCCGTTTTCCTCCACCACCAGCACGCCGCGGGCCCCGCGGGTCAGCACCACCGTCCGCACCCCGGCCGCCAGCAGGCGCCGGCAGAGGTCCAGGGAATCGGCCGCGTCATCGGGGCGGAGCCCCAGCAGGATTCGAAGTTCCGTCTCGTTGGGCGTGATGATGTCGGCCAGGGCCAGTTGCTCAAGGGGTACCGCCCGGGCGGGCGCGGGGTTGAGGATGGCCAGAACACCGGCCTCCCGGGCCAGGCGTAGCGCGTGGACGGCGGCGGGCACAGGGATCTCCAGCTGGGTCAGTACCACGTCGCTGGCCCGGATGCGCTCGCCGGCCCGCTCCACGTGCGCGGGCTGGAGGCAGGCGTTGGCACCGGGATCGAGAATGATGAAGTTCTCCCCCTCCCGGTTCAGCACGATAAAGCCCACGCCGGTGTTACGATCGGGAACCACGCCGAGGTAGCGTGTGCCCACGCCCTCGGCGCGGTAGAGCTCGCGGGCGATGGCGGCGAAGTGATCGTCGCCCACCAGGCCGACGAACTCCACATCCGCCCCCAGGCGGGCCGCCTGCACCGCCTGGTTGCTGCCCTTGCCGCCGGGCCCCTGGTCGAAGTCGCCGCCGATCACCGTCTCCCCGGCGACGGGGAAGCGCTCCGCCCGCAGGGTCAGCCCGACGGCGAAGCTGCCAACGACGGTCACCACAGGCGCCCGTCCGGCAGCGCCCGGCCCCCCGGAGTCCGAGCGCCGGTCTGCGGAATTCTCCACGGGCACCAACCTCCTCCCGCCAACGGGAATCCTCCCCACCAATCAGAACCAGAGCTTGCTACCGCCGGCCCCGGACTGATCGCTGCCGGTGCTCGCCCGCTGCGGACCCGCCGCGGCACCCGCCGGGCCGCGGTCACGGGCGTCCCAGGGCCTCCTCCGCACCACCGCGGACAGCCGGAACCGGTCGCCGCGCAACCAGACGTCGGAGTACTCCACGGGCGTCCCTCCCGCCAGGTAGACCACCTGCTGGATGTAGAAGACGGGCGCGCCCGGTGGGAGATCCAGATATTCAGCCGGCCGGCCATCGGCGGCCAGGGCCTCAAAGGTCCGGTGGCCCCAGGAGAGGGTGAGCCCGTATCGTTGCTCGAGGGTGGCGAACAGGCCGTGGCGGGTGAAGTCCACCTCTTCGAGGCCGGGCGCCAGCCGCCGGGGTACGTAGTTCTCCATGTAGGCCACGGGCCGGGACTCGACCAGGCGGACCCGGGCCAGGAACACGGCGGGCTCGCCGGGGGAAAGCCGCAACAGGGCGGCGACCCGCGGCTCGGGGACCATGACCTCTTGCCGCAGGACCTGCGTGCTGTAGGGGATGCCGCGTTCCTCCAGAAGCTCCGAGAAAGCCGCCAGTTGCTGCGCCAGGGGCTGCTCGATGCCCCCCGCGGTGACGAAGGTGCCCTTGCCGTGGATCTGCTCCAGGAAGCCCTCGGCGACCAGCTTGCGGATGGCCTTGCGCAGGGTTCCCCGGCTCACACCGATGTCCGCGGCCAGATCCTCCTCGGCCGGCAGCTTGTACCGGTGCGGCCAGCGCCCGGTGCGGATCTGCTCCAGCATCCACTCCTTGATCTGCAGGTACAGGGGCACGGGACTGGTACGGTCGAAGTTCGGTGCCTGCACGCCGCTGGTTCCCCCCGGTCCGCGGGCACCCGCGGCCCTGGCCGATCCCCGGCCCGCCACAGGTGCCCGCGACCATACCCATGCTTCCCCAGCAGAGGTAGGACTAGAGAGGTCTATAGACGTCTATATACCGGAAACTGATGGGAACTTACCACGACGCCCGGCCCGTGTCAAGGAGACAGGGTGCGATGAGGTCCAGACCCGCGGTTTGCTGGTGCGCCGACGACCGCTTCAACGCCCGCGCCAGGCGTCGGCAGGTGAATCCCCCGCTCGGGGGATGGAAGGGAATGGCGTGCGTGCAGCGAACCGCCGCTATCACGAAGCCGCGCGACAACGCCTTGGCGGCTACGTCACCGCGATGGACTGCGATGGGCCGTGCTCACCGCTCGGAGCCCGAGCTCGGGGATCGCTGCGAGCCAGCTCCCCGGTCGGGGCTGGCCGCGAAGGGGGAAGGGCCGTGATCCGGATACGCCCGCCGCGACCGCAGGACCTCGCCGACCTGCTGGAGCTGGCCGTTCAGCCCAAGGTGATCTGGGGCACCCTGATCGTACCGACGCAGGCCGAGGCACGCATGCGCACCTTCGTGCAAGGCTACGGCCGTGCCCACTGCCTTGTCGCAGAGGTTGAGGGGCGAGTCGTGGGCGAGATCAGCCTGCATCCCTACGAGGGAGCCCGCCGGCACGCCGCCGTGTTCGGGATGAGCGTCCACGACGCCTACCAGGGCCGCGGCGTTGGCACCGCCTTGCTCGAGGCCTGCCTCGATCTCGCC
>DATCKH010000101.1:0-3615 GCA_036562425.1 Thermaerobacter sp.
GTGGCCATCGGTTTCGGCGTCTCGGGCCCGGAGCAGGCCCGGGAACTGGCGGCCCATGCGGATGGGATCATCGTGGGCTCGGCACTGGTGGAACGCATTGACCGGGCGGCCGGCAACCCTCAGGATGCCGGCGCCGGTGCCGGCCCGGAAGGGGACGGCCGGGCATCCGCCGTGGTTGCGGCGGCCGCCGAGTTCGTGGCGTCCCTCCGGCAGGCCATCGACCCGGGCGGCCGGCAACCGGCTCAGCTATTGCGCCCGTCGCCGTGATCGGGCTCGATCACGGCGCTTTCCCATGCTTCCGGGTCCTCGATCAGAGACTGGGCGACACGGTGAAGCACGTGGCCCAGTTCCGTCCAGCGGTCGGCGGCGTCCTTGCCGAGAGGGAAGACGGAAGCATTGCCCTCCCGGTCCCAGGTCACCAGCGCCGACGCGGCGCTCCCTTCCGGCAGGGTGGGTAGCCCGTAACCGGCGCCACGCAGAACGGAGAGCACGATGCCGAACCACAGGGCGGGGCTCACCTGGCGTAGCGTCCCCTGCACGGGGGCGCTCGCGCTGCTGGGAACGTATCCGTAGTGCCAGCTCGTGTTCTCGGGGTCGAACATCCACACGTGCACGGGTTCGGAACCTCCATATCCCGCAGGGCGTGAAGGGTGGCGAGGGAGCGGGGCTGGTGCCGTGCGGCAGGTGCGGGTTTGGTCCCTGCCCTGGGTGGCGCCGCGCCTCGTGGGATGGCAGGCAGCACCACCCAGGGCCAAGTGCAGCATTCCCCGGGAACGGCGGCGGTATTCATGCTCCCCGCTCGAGTTGCCGGAGCAGCCGGTCCGCTTCGTCCACATCGATGTCGCCCCGCGCCAGTGCCTCCAGCACGTCGCGGGCCGAGCGGGGCCTGGCGGCGCCGGTTCCCGGCCCAGGCCCCGCGGTGGCCTGCTCTCCCTGGGCGGCGTGGATGCCATACAACCCCCGCGCGTCCCCTTGTGCCTGCTGCGCCGGCGCCACCTGGGTCTCCTGGCCGGCGGGGGTGTCCTGCCCCGAGGGAGCGGGTGCCGCGTCCGCGGCGGCGCCTTGGGTCGCGTTGCCGCTGACCGGCTCACCGGCCGAGCTGGCTTCCGCCCGCTTCCCAAGCACGCGGATGCTGCCCGCGCCGGTGGTCAGGCGGATGACGCCGTCGCCCGGGCCCAGCACGTCCACCGACCGCAGGCCGAACCCGCCGCGGCGCCCTACCTGAATGCCGGTGGCGTCATGAATGCTCCCGGCCCCCGTCTGTAGTTCGAGCCGGCCACCGGCGATGCCGGTGCGCTCCAGGACGATGTTACCGAAGCCCGACCGAGCATCCAGATCGGCGTTGCCGTCGGTCAGGGGACGCAACTCGACGGAGCCGGCGCCGGTGGTGATCTGGCCCCGGCGTTCGAGCCACGCCCGGAAACAGACGTCCCCGGCACCGGTGCGGATGGCCAGGGCGGTCAGGCGGCCACCGGTGACTTCCACGTCCCCGGCGCCGGTGGTCACGTCCAGCTCGCCTTCGTGGTCCCGTACCTCCACATCCCCGGCCCCGCTCCTGATCCGGAGACGGCCGCGCCCCGCCTCCGAGCGCACGTTCCCGGCCCGGACCTCAACCGTACAATCGCAACCCAGGTGCCGGAGTTCGACACCGCCAGTGGTTTCGACGCGGCAGGCCGCCACGGAGCCTGGCAGGGTCACGGCCAGCCGCTCGGCGGCCGGCAGTAACCACCCCCGCAGCCGCGGCAGGCGAAGGATCAGCGTGTCTCCCTGCCGCTCGGCGCGGGCATCGGCGGGGCCCTCGCAAATCAGGGCGTCGCCGCCCTGGCGAAGCTCCACGTCCGCCCGCCCGGCCACGATCTCAACGCGCCGGATGCCCGCTCCTTCCAACGTCTGAATCCGCTCGCTCATTCCGGTTCCTCCCCCAGCTGGCGCAGTTGTGACAGGGCTTCATCGACGCTCAGGCGCCCCAGCCGTACCTGCTCGAGGATCTGCTTGCGGCGCCCGCGGTGGCCCGGCTCGCCCGCCTCCACGGGCCCGCCCAGCGCCTCGATGACCTCATCCAGCTTCTTCCGTACGGTTGGGTAAGACACGCCCAGCAGCCGCTCCATCTCCCGCAGGTTGCCCGCCGCCCGAAGGAAGAGCAAGGCGAAGCGGCGCTTGTCGGGATCGAGCCGGTCGAAGGGGCTCAGCTCGTAGTGGGACCGGATCTGGGTGTCGCACTGGTGGCAGACCACCTCACGGATCTCCAGCGGGCCGCCGCAATTGGGGCAGTGGGCCGGTACTTCCCGGGGCATGACGCCCACCTCCTCCAGATGATCGCTGGCGCGTCCTCACACGCGCATTCACCCATGGACCGGCGTGGCCGCCGGGCTGCCATTCCCGGCCGCCACGGTGCCGCCCGCCTGCCGGGCCCGCTCGACGATATCCCGCAGCTCCGGTGCTCGCACCCAAGCGACGGCCAGGACCCCCACCACGGAGAGACCCGCTCCCGCGAAGACCCAAGGCAATGGGAAGCGGTCGGCCATGGCACCGCCGGCCAGCTGGCCCAGAGGCTGGAGAACCATGGCGAAGGTGAACAGCAGCCCGAATACCCGGCCCCGGAGCTCCGCCGGGATCATCCACTGCAAGGCGCTCAGCGCCAGGGTGTTGACCAGGGCGTTGGCCGCCCCCACCAGGAAGAGCAGGCCACAGTTCACCGCCAGTACCGGGAACCAGCCCAGCGTACCCATCAAACCCGCCTCGGCCAGCAACAGTCCCATCCAGAGGGGTGTGCTGGTGGGAAGCGACCGCCATCCGGCCAGGGCACCCGCGGCCAGGCCGCCCGCCGCCATGGCGGCTTGGAGCCAGCCGAGCCCCTGGGGACCGGCCTGCAGGACATCCCGTCCCAGCACCGGGATCAGGACGAAAGCGGCGCCGAAGGTCAGGTTGAGGAAACTCACCAGGATGAAGAAGGCTCCCAGGTCCTGCCGGCCGAAGACCACCCGCAATCCCGACAGCACCTCGTCCCGGAAACTCGACCGGGTAAGAGTCGCGCCGGCGGCGACGGGCGCACCCACCGCCGGCCGGGCGGGACGGGACCAGCCCAGGGCGCCAGCCAGTAGGACGGCTACAGCGGATAGCAAGTAGGATACGGCGTTCGCCGCCGCAGCCCAGCCGGCATGCCGAGCCGCCAGCAGGCCGCCCAGGGCGGGACCGGCGATACGTCCCACGTTCTCGCCGGCGGCCACCAGCGCGTTGGCAGCCGTCAACCGGGCGGCGGGAATGAGTTCCGGCCAGATGGCCGTACTCAGGGGCATGAACAGGGCCATGGCGGCGGCGTCCAGGGCCAGCAGGGTGAAGACCAGGGGGATGCTCGCCCGGCCGCTGAGCAGGGCGGCGGCCAGGGCTGCCATGAAGACGCCCCGCGCCAGTTCCAGGGCCAGAAACAGGCGCCCCCGCTGCAGCCGGTCCACCCAGACCCCGGCGGGCAGTGAAACGGCGGCCACCACCACGGTGAAGAGGGCGCCCAGCGCCGCCATGGCCTGGGCGGAACCGGTGACGTCCAGCACCCACCATTGCATGGCCATCATGCTGGCCATGCCGCCCGTCACGGAGACGATGCGGGCGAGCCACAGG
>DATCKH010000104.1:0-5659 GCA_036562425.1 Thermaerobacter sp.
GGGTGGACCGGGTGTTCCGGGTGGGCGGCGCCCAGGCCATCGCGGCCCTGGCCTTCGGAACCGAGTCCGTGCCGGCGGTGGATAAGATCGTCGGGCCGGGCAACGCCTTCGTCACCGCCGCCAAGGCGCTGGTGGCCAGCCGCGTGGGCATCGACGCACTGGCCGGGCCCAGCGAGATCGTGATCGTCGCCGATGCCGGCGCCGACCCGGCCTGGGTGGCCGCCGACCTCCTGGCCCAGGCCGAGCACGATCCCCTGGCGGTGGCGGGCTGCCTGAGCGACTCCCCCGCCCTGCTGGAGGCGGTGGCGGCGGAACTGGACCGGCAGCTGGAGGCCGCGCCCCGGGCCGGCATCGCGGCCGCCGCCCTGGAGCGGGGCTTCCTGGTGGCCACCCGGGACGTCGCCGAGGCGGTGGAACTGGCCAACCGCATCGCCCCCGAGCACCTCAGCCTGCACCTGCGGGACGCCGAGACGTGGCTGGCACGGGTGCGGGCCGCGGGGGCGGTGTTCGCCGGCCCCTTCAGCCCGGTGGCCGCCGGGGATTACGCGGCGGGGACGAACCACATCCTCCCCACCGGCGGTGCCGCCCGGCACCAGTCGGGGGTGAGCCCGGAGACCTTCGTCCGGCGCATCCCCTTCTTCGCCGGTACCCGGGAGGGCACCGGCGCCTGGGCCGGCGCCGCCCTCCTGCTGGCCGAGGCCGAGGGGCTGCCCGCCCACGCCGCCTCGATCAGGGCGAGACAGGCGGCGGGCGAGGCGACAGGCCAGCGCGGCGACCGCCCGGACGGCAAGGACGGTGCCGGGCGCGCCGCAGGCGAGAGCTCAGCGTGGCGGCCCGCCGGCACGCCCGCGGCGACCGCGGTGAGGCCCCGCGCCGCGGTTCCCGCGCCGGCCGCCGCCGGACCGGCGCCGGCCGGCGGTACGAGCCCGGGCTACACGGTGGCCGACAGCGACGCTCCCATCAAGCTAGACGCCAACGAGAGCAGCGAGCCCTGGCCGCAGGAGTTGCTGGCGGAACTGCGGGCGGAGCTGGAACGGGCCGATCTCCACCGCTACCCGCGCCACCGGCTGCGGGAAGAGGTGACCGGCCTCCTGGCCGATTACACCGGCCTGCCGGCGGCGTGCATCGTGCTGGGCAACGGCTCGGACGAGCTGGTCCAGGCCGTCCTTGGCGTCCTGGGCCGGCACTGCGCTGCCGTGGTCGCGCCGGCCCCCACCTTCGGCTATTACGCCGTGGCGGCCGAGGCGGCCGGCCTGCCGTACCACCCCGTTCCGGTTCCTCCCGACCGGCCCTGGACGCCCGCCGCGCTGCTGGCAGCCCTGGACCGGATCCCGGGCGACAAGATCGTCTTCCTATGCCGGCCCAACAACCCCACCGGCCTCAGTTGCGACCGCGAGCTGGTGCGGCGCCTGCTGGCGCGCCCCGACGCCTGGCTGGTGGTCGACGAGGCCTACGCCGAATTCGCCGGCGAGAGCGTGCTGCAACCCGACCCGGCGGCAGGCGTGCACAGCCCCGGGGCCTGTGCCGGTGCCGCCGCTCCCGGGGCCGCAGCCGGTGCCGGGAGCGGCGGGCTGCCGGCGGGTGCCGCCAGCACGGCGGCCCTCGCGGGCGCCGCCGCAGGCGGCGGGACACCGGCAGCGCCGGGCCGCCTGCCCGGGCGGCTGGTGGTGCTGCGTACGATGTCCAAGGCCTTCGCCCTGGCGGGTTGCCGCGTCGGGTACGCGGTGGCGGCCCCCGAGCTGGCGGAGCGGCTGCGGCGCTGGCTCCAGCCTTATAACCTCGGCACCTTCCCCCTGCTGGCGGCCCGGGCGGCGCTACGGCGGCGCGACGTCTTCCTGCGGCGGGTGGAAGCAATCCGGCGGCGGCGGGACGACCTGGCCCGGGCCCTGGCGGCTCTGCCCGGCATCGAGCCTCTCCCGTCGCGGGCCAACTTCATCCTGTTTCGCGTCGACCCCCGCCCGGGGGACAGCATTCCCCGTGCCGTCCGGGTCCGCGACCGCCTGCGGGAAGAGGGCATCGCCGTGCGCCACTTCCCCTGGGAACCGGCCCTGCGCGACTACCTGCGGGTGACGGTGGGCACCGAGGCCGAGAACGCGGCCTTCCTGGAGGCCCTGGGCCGGGCCCTGGAGGCCCCGGAGGGAGGGAACGGGCGATGACCCCGCCGGCAACCCCCACCCCGCGCGTGGCCACGGTGCAGCGGAGCACCCGGGAGACCACCGTCACCTGCCGGGTCGATCTGGACCGGCCGGGATGCCGGGTGGACACGGGCATCCCCTTCTTCGACCACATGCTCACCGCCTGGTCGGTGCACGGCGGGATCGGGCTCGAACTCACGGCCCGCGGCGACCTGGAGGTGGAGGCCCACCACACCGTGGAGGACGTGGGCCTGTGCCTGGGCCGCGCCCTGCGCCAGGCCGCCGGGGACTACGGCACGCTGGCCCGCTTTGGCGCCGCCTACGTACCCATGGACGAAGCCCTGGCCCGGGTGGTGGTGGACTGCAGCGGGCGCCCTTACCTGGTCTGGGCCGTGGACCTGCCGGCCCGGAGCTACGGCCTCTTCCACACCGAGCTGGCCGAGGAGTTCTGGCGGGCGGTGGCCGCCGAGGCGCGGCTGACCTTGCACGTGGACCTGCTGCGGGGGCGCAACGCCCACCACGGGCTGGAGGCCATCTGGAAGGCGGCGGGCCGCGCCTTCGCCCAGGCCTTCGCCTCCCGCCCGGGCGGGCCCCTGTCAACCAAGGGCGTTCTGGAGTGAACGGCTTGACGGTACCCACCCGGTACCGGCCATCACACACCGGTTATACCGGATACCGGGTACCGGCCCCGGTCCCCCACCTGGCCGCGGTCCGGGTTGCGGGCCGCGACGGGACGAAAGGCAGACCCGGCCTGGGAGGCACATGAGCGTTGCGACGGCCTTACCTGGCGATGATCGACTACGGCACGGGCAATGTCCACAGCCTGGGCAAGGCCCTGGAACAGGTGGGCTGCACCGTGCGGCTCACCCGCGATCCCGCCGAGCTGGCGTCGGCCGCCGGCTTGCTCCTGCCCGGCGTGGGCGCCTACGGGCCGGCCTGGCGGCGGCTGGAGGGCGAGGGCCTGGTGGAGCGCATTCGCGCTCTGGTGGAAGAAGGCCGGCCCCTCCTGGGCGTGTGCCTGGGCATGCAGCTCCTCTTCGCGGGCAGCGACGAGGACGGCACGTGGCCCGGCCTCGGCCTGCTGCCCGGGCGGGCCTCCCGCTTCCCCGGCGGGGTGAAGGTGCCCCACATGGGCTGGAACCGAGTCTGGCCCCAGCCGGGTATGCGCCTGCTGGCCGGCGTGGAGGCGGGCGCCTTCGTCTATTTCGTCCACTCCTACCGCATCCCGTGGCCGGCGGTAGCGCCCCTGCCGGCAGGGGTGGCCGCCCAGGGGCCGGCGGGGGATCCCTGGGGCGACCCTGTCGCCGGCGCCGTCCCTTCCCCCACCGCCCGTGGCGGCACCGCCAGCCAGCTCCGGCCGGGCGACCCGGCACGGCAGAGCGGGGCGGAGACACTGGGCAGCCCGGCGCGGGACGAACCGGCGGGGCCCGTCAAGGTAGCCCTGGCCGACTACGGCGGCCCCTTCGCCGCCGCCGTGGAGCGGGGCCACGTGTTCGGGACCCAATTCCACCCGGAGAAGAGCGGGGCCATCGGGTTGCGCATTCTCCGGAATTTCGGGGCGATCTGCGGTGCTTGTGATCCCGGCCATTGACCTGCGTGGCGGCCGTTGCGTGCGCCTCTACCAGGGCCGCTACGAGCAGGAGACGGTCTACGGGGACGATCCCATCGCGGTGGCCCGGCGGTTCGCCGCCGAGGGGGCCCCTCGCCTGCACGTGGTCGACCTGGACGGCGCCCGTACCGGCCGGCCCGTACACGCCCAGCTGATCCAGCGGCTGGCCGCCAGCGTGCCGGTGCCCGTGCAGGTGGGCGGTGGCATCCGCACCGCGGCCACCGCCCGCTCCTACCTGGAGGCGGGGGTGACGGCGGTGATCTTCGGCACGGCGGCGGTCCGGCGCCCGGAGGAGGTGGCCGCCGTGGCCCGCGCCCACCCCGGCCGGGTGCTGGTCAGCCTGGATCTGAAGGGCGGCCGGCTGGCCCTGGAAGGATGGACGGAGACCGTGTCCGGGGAAGAACCGGCGCGCCCCGCTGCCAGCACCGGCACCGGCGGGGGCACCACCGCCGGCACCGGGGCGGATACCACCGCCGGCGCCAAGGGAGCGGGCTCCCCTCCCCCGCCAGCCGGGTCCGGCGCGACGGCGGGCCCGCGGGGACAGCCAGCAGGTGACCCTGCGGCAGAAGCCGGAGGGGGCCCTGAAGCCCTATCCAGCCTCGATCCCGCGGTGGCGCGGCTCCTCCGGCGCCTGCGGGAAGCGGGCGTGGGCGAGCTCATCGTCACCGACACCGAGCGCGACGGCACGCTGGCAGGTGCGGACCCGGCGCGGTTCCTCCCCTTCCTGGCGGCGGGGTTCCGGGTGATCGCCGCGGGCGGGATCCGGGACCTGGAGGACATCCGCCGCTTGCGGGCGGCGGGCCTGGCCGGGGTCATCGCCGGGCGGGCACTGTACGAGGGCACCCTCGACCTGCGGGAGGCGCTGGCCGCCGCCCGGGGTGAAGGCCCCGAGTAAGGCATCGGGGCCTGGCGGCCCGCGAGGCCGACCCTGAGCGCCGGCCGCCGCTTCCCCCTCTACCCCCTCGGGCCCCGCATGGAATGGGAGGTCGGCTACCTCGTGCTCACCAAGCGGATCATCCCCTGCCTGGACGTGGACGGGGGGCGGGTCGTCAAGGGCGTCCACTTCCGTGACCTGCGGGACGCGGGCGATCCCGTGGAGCTCGCCCGCCGCTACGACCGGGAAGGCGCCGACGAGCTGGTCTTCCTCGACATCAGCGCCACCGTCGAGGGCCGGGAAACCATGGTGGACGTGGTGCGCCGCGTGGCGGCGGAAGTCTTCATCCCCCTGACGGTGGGCGGCGGCATCCGCGACTGCGGGCAGATCGCCCGCCTGCTGGCCGCCGGCGCCGATAAAGTGGCCATCAACAGCGCCGCCGTGGCCCGGCCGGAGTTCATCGCCGAGGCGGCAGAACGCTTCGGGCGGCAGTGCATCGTCGTGGCCATCGATGCCGGGAGGAACCCGGCCAGGTCCACCGGCCCGGGAAGCCCTGGCGGCTCACCGGGGGACGGCGCGCCGGTGAACGACCGTGGGGAAGGCGGCCGTGAGGAATCGCAAGCCCGCCGGTCCCGGGCTCCCCGCTGGACGGTGTACACCCACGGGGGCCGCAAGCCCACGCCCCTGGACGCGGTGGAATGGGCCCGCCAGGCGGCGGCGCTGGGCGCCGGGGAGATCCTCCTGACCAGCATCGACGCGGACGGCACCCGGCAGGGGTTCGACCTGGAGCTGACGCGGGCGGTGGCCGAAGCCGTGGACGTCCCCGTCATCGCCTCGGGAGGCGCGGGCCGGGCGGAACACTTCGTCGACGTGCTGACCGAGGGCCGGGCGGACGCCGCTCTCGCCGCCTCCATCCTGCACTGGGGCCAGGTGACCATCGCCGAGATCAAGGCGCTGCTGGCCGCCCGCGGCATCCCGGTGCGGCCGGTGGCGTAGCCCTGCAAGCGGCGGCGAGAATCCAGCAAGGAGGAACGCACCCGT
>DATCKH010000107.1:0-2838 GCA_036562425.1 Thermaerobacter sp.
CCCGTCTATTCCCACGGCCATCGCAACCCCGAGGGCCTGGCCTTCCACCCCGAGACCGGTGCCCTCTACGCGGTGGAACACGGTCCCGACGCCTGGGACGAGGTCAACCTCATCGAACCCGCCACCAACTACGGCTGGCCGGCGGTGGTGGGCCCCGACCACGGCAACTACAGGAGCCCGTTGCGGGCGTACGATCCCATCATCGCCCCTGCCACCGCCGACTTCTATGTCGGCCCCATCCGCCAGTGGGACGGCAGCCTGTTCTTCGGCACGCTGGGCTTCAGCGACCGGAGCGCGGGGCGCCACCTGCACCGCATCCGCTTCGGGCCTGACGGGCGCACGGTGGTGGAAGAAGAGGTCCTGTTCAAGGGCGAGTACGGCCGCATCCGGGCGGTCAAGACGGGGCCCGACGGGTGCCTGTACTTCGGAACCAGCAACCGCGACGGGCGAGGCGACCCCGCCCCCGAAGACGACCGCATCCTGCGGGCCTGCCCCCGCTGAGAGCGGTCAGGCCCGCCCCAGGGCGGGCCACACCCGATCGGCCGCCTCTTCCCCCTGCCGGATGCAGTCGGGGATGCCGGCCCCCCGGTAGCCGGCGCCGGCAAGGGCCAGGCGCGGATGTTCCTGCAGGGCGGCCGTGATGGCTGCCAGCCGGTCCAGGTGGCCCACCTCGTACTGGGGCAGGGCGCGCCGCCAGCGGTAGACCCGGGCCAGTTCCGGCCGTTCCCGCACCCCCATGAGATGGCGCAGGTCCGCCAGGACGGCCTCCAGGATCGCCGCGTCCTCCAGGTTCACCGGCTCCTCGCCGGGCCGGCCGGCGAAACAGCGCAGGAGCGACGTGCCCGCGGGGGCGGTCCCCGGCCACTTGGCCGACAGCCAGGTGCAGGCGGTGATGAACCGGCCCTCCTCCGCGGGCACGATGAAGCCGCTGCCTTCCAGCCTGCCCGTGGCGCGCTCGGGAAAGGCCAGGGCCACCACCACCGACGCCTTGTACCGGATGGCGCCAAGGTGGGTGGCGGCGTCAGGGGCAAAGGAGGCCACCAGCTCGGCCGCTTCCCAGGCCGGCACCGCCAGCACCACGGCGTCGAAGGCCTCCCGGCTGCCGTCCTCCAGGATCAAGTCGTACCGGTCGCGCCCGGCCTCCACACCCCGGGCCCGCGCGCCCGTCACCAGGCGCACGCCCGGTGCGTCCCGCAGTTCCGCCACCACCGCGGCCGGCAGCTTGTCCAGGCCGCCCCGCAGACTCACGAAAGGGCGGCGGGATCCCGCCGGGGCGTGCCCGCGGCGGCGCGCCCGCAACCCCCGAACCAGGCTCCCGTACTGCCGTTCCAGGCGGCGCAGGTCCGGGAAGGTGGCTTCGATGCTCAGGCGCTCGGGATCGCCGCCGGAGATGCCGGCCAGCAGCGGAGCAACCAGGCGGTCGGCCACCTCGCGGCCCAGTCGCCGCCGCAGGAAGGAAGCCATGGACTCGTCGCCCCCTTCCCGCCGGGGCGGCACCAGGGGCTCCAGCGAGGCGCGCAGCTTGCCGGCCAGGGAGAACAGCGGCGAGCGCCAGAGGCCGGCGGCGGAGAGGGGCATGCCCATGGCAAGGCCTTCCGGCATGGGTACGAGGCGGCCGCCATGCACCACGTACGTACGTCCGGCCTGCGGGCCCGGGCCGATCAGGTCCGCTTCCAGCCCCACCCGCCGGGCCAGGCCGATCCCCCACGGCTTCTGGGCGACGATGGAGTCCGGCCCCTGCTCGATCACTAGGTCGCCGGCCCGGTCGGTGCGGATCTTGCCGCCGGGCTCCGCGCCGGCCTCCAGCACGGTCAGGGAAATGGGGCGCCCCTCCTCCCGGGCCCGGTCCAGCAGGCGCAGCGCCGATGCCAGCCCCGCGATCCCCGCGCCGACCACCGCCACACGCGGTGCAGCCGTCACCGCCCGGCCTCCCCCTCCCCCATGCCAGCGCGTTCTCCGGTGCCGGTAGCCGGAGCGGCAGAGGTCCCGGGCTCGTCCCCGGCACCCCGCGAGGCCGCCGCCTCGTGGCGGGTCTCGCCCAGGCGGTCCATGACCAGGTCCGCGAGCACGTCGATGAAGTCGTCCGCCGCGTTCAGGGAAGGCGTGCGGGCCAGGTAGATCCCCACCTCGTCCGCGATCTGCTTGCACTCGATGTCGATGTCGTAGAGCACCTCGAGATGGTCGGCCACGAAGCCCACGGGGCAGACCAGCACGCCCGCGGCGCCCTGACCCGCCAGTTCCCGGATCACGTCGCCCACGTCGGGACCGATCCAGGGGTCGCTGGTGCGACCGGCGCTCTGGTAGGCCACGTGCCACCGCTCCAGGCCGGCCGCCCGGGCTACCCGCATGGCGGTTTCTTCCACCTGGCGCCCGTAGGGATCGCCGCGGTCGATCACGTGCTGAGGGATGCTGTGGGCGGTGAAGATCACCTCGACCCGCGGCCGGATCTCCTCAGGCACCTGCTCCAGCCTATCGCGCACGCGGCGCGCCAGGGCCGCGACGAAGCCGGGATGATCGTGGAAGTGATCGATGTAGGTCACGGCGGGAGCCCGTTCATGCCGGGCCAGGGCCTCCCGCGCGGCATTCAGGTACAGGGCCGTGCTGGCGGCGGAATACTGGGGCGCCATGACCAGCCCTACCGCCCGCTCCACGCCGGCGGCCACCATCCGGTCCACCGCCTCGGCGATGAAGGGCGCGATGTGCAGATAGCCCACGAACGGGTGTACGGGCCGCCCCAGCCGCTCACGGAGGCGCGCCGCCAGCTTGCGAGCCTGTTCCTCCGTGATCTCGTGGAGGGGGGAACGCCCGCCGATGGCGCGGTAACGTTCGATCAGCTCC
>DATCKH010000109.1:0-7583 GCA_036562425.1 Thermaerobacter sp.
CCCGATCACCCGCTCCCCTGACTCGATCCGCCGCGGAGACACGGGGCCCCCGGCGGCGACCATGTCCAGGATCCGCTTCATCCATGCCCGAACGGCGGGATCGAGCCGCGCATCCGGGTCGCACCGGAAGGCCGGCCGGAAAGCAGGATACCAGGCCACCGGCAGCACGCACCGGGCGTGGCACCAGGCCTCGAACACCTGGCCCCGCTGATAGAGTTCCTCCAGCCAGGCCGGCCGGTACCCCCGCAACCGGTTGAAGAAGACCAGATGGTGATTCCGCTCCACCACGTTGACGGGATCCAGCTGCACCGCGCCCAGCCGGTTCAACACGGCGCGCACGCCCGGCGGGGGCACCTCCCGGCGGCGCCCCCGCCGGGACCTGGCGTCCCGCGCCGTGGCGGCAGTTACCGGTGCCGCTTCCGAGGTCGCTTCCGGTCCTGCGCCCTCCCCGTGGGTAACCACCCGGGCCGGCGCCGGTCCCGCACCCGCCGCCGGTCCAACACCGCCACCGCCCCCGGCAGCCTCCGGCTCCCCGGGTGCCGCCAGTTCCAGCAGGCCCAGGCGGTGCAGCAGGTAGTTGGCAGCGGCCTGCCGGCTCACCCGCACGACCGGCCCCTGCTCACTGCCGCTCACGCCCGCCTCCCCGCCATCTGGCGCAGGTAGTCCAGCACGTCGCCGTCGATGACGTCGTCGCCGGCCATGCGCTCTTCGAAGTTCTCGTTGAGGTGGAACGTGCGCAGGGCCTCCCGCGTGGCCTCATCCAGCCGGCCGTGGACTGGTCCCTGATAGAAACCGGCGGCTTGCAGGAGCCGCTGGACCTCGGCCACGACCGCGCCCTCGAGGCGCACCAGGCGGGAGGCATCTTGAGGGCCGAAATACAGGCGGTGCAGCCGGACCAGCCGGGCCAGCTCCTCGATGGGTTGCGGGTGATCGTCGACGCGCAGGTCGAGCCAGCGGTCGTTGAACCCGCCGTAGCCGCCGCCGGGCTTCACCACCAGCAAGGCCGCCGACTGCTGGCCGCGCCGGTCCCCACCGGCCGCCTGGCCGGCGCGCAGGGCGGCGATCAGGCGGTCCTCCATGGGCTGGCCCCGTTCCCGCGCCTCCTCGTAGGCCCGGGCCATGGCGTCCACCACCGCCGGCCCCGCCAGGATGTTACCCTGGCAGGCGTAGCCGTCGCCGGCCCTGTGCCCGGCCCACGCGAAACAGGCCTTGCCGGTGTAGGCCGCCGCCCGGCCCCGGGCGTCGACGATCCCCACCTGCCGGTGGTCCCGGTCGGGGTCCGCCTCCACCAGCCGCCCCACCACTTCCTCCGCGGACAAACCCTGGCGAAGCAACGCCAGGCCCTCGGGGCCGTAGGCGGTGTTGGCCCAGGCCTGGGTGGCGATGGCGCCCACGCCGGCCTCCGCCCACGGTACCACCGCCCCCACCGCCAGGAACTTGGATTGCACGCCCACGCCCCAGAGGCCCTGATCGGGGTCGGCGGCCACGATGGAGAAGGTGGCCACGATCCGTCCCCGCCCGGCGAAGCCCGCGGCGGTGTCCACATGCCGGTCCCGTATCACCCCGGTTCCTCCCTCCCTTGCGGGCGGCTCCCCCATGGGTGCGCCGCCGGTTCTCCTCTTCCGGCGCCCGACCGGCGCCGGCCTGCGGCGTCCAATTCACCACCGGCACACCGATCTCCTGGCCTCTGTCCGCAGAGGCCGTCCGGGCCGCCGCCGGCGCCATCGCCGGACCCCCGCTCCACGTCGCCGCCAGCCTTTGACCTTCTCTGTCCGGCCCGCATAGCCTGCAGCGGAAGGCCGGACAGGATCGCGCCCGGCGATCCGGGCCTTCCGGTACCTCGGGACCGGCGGAACCTCCGGGCTTACTGGATTTCACCGCTGCCCGTCCTCCCGGGGTGGGGGTTCCGCCGATTCGCGAAAGGAGGTAGAGGTCATGACCTCCCTCGGCTGGCTCATCGCCATCATCGTCGGTGTGGCGGTCGCCCTGGTCGTGCGGGCGATCATACTGCGGTGCCGTTTCTCCGGGGACACCCTCTGGCTGGGCGTCACCGGTGCGGTGGGCGGCGTCCTGGGGGCTGCGCTGGTCCCCGCCAGCGTGGGGCGAGTCGTCTTGGGCGGTGCCAACATCCTCGGCGCCATTCTCATCGCCGCGGCCCTCGTCCTGGTGCTCGGCGCCATCTGCTGTTGCCGGGGCCGCCGTGACGACGGCTGATAACGCCCCCGGCAGGCAACGGTAGAGACACGGTGGGAGGACAGTCACAAGCCGCGGTGGTCTCACCATCGTGACCCGCGCCGGCCGGTCCCGGTGCCCTCCTACCCGCGGAGGCCGGTGCCGGCCTCGCCCATCACCGCCGGGTTCCGGGCGCCCGGCGGTGACGCTTGTGACTTGCAAATAACGGAGAAAGAGATCGTCTGGCTCCGTTCGAATCAGACCTGAAGACCTATTTCGACATCATCGCCATCCCTGGCCCGAAGCCCTGCCGCCTTTTTCCGCGCCCTGTTTTGACCTTTTCTGACCAACTCCCCCATGTTGAAATCGGAAGCGCGAGCCGGGCAGCGCCCGGGCTTGCCCGCCGCCTTCCGGACCGCGAGTCGCCAGTGTCGTCAGTGGCCACCCCTGCAGGGTGCGACCCTTCAGAGGCACGACGTCGCGGGAAGGAGGGATGTGGGATGATGGGCGTGCTCGGTTGGCTGGGCGCGATCGTTGCCGGTCTGATCCTTGGTGGTCTCATCGGCCAGTATGCGATTCCCGGTCGCCAGTTCCCCGGCGGCCTGGTCGCAGCGCTGGCGACCGGCGTGATCGGTGGTGTCGTGGGCGCCCTGATCCCGGGGAACTGGGGCTGGACGCTGGATGGCGCCAACATGGTGGCTGCCATCCTGGTCGCCGCGGTGCTGACCTGGGTGGTTGGCTTCGCAGGCGGCAAGCTGGCGGCCCGGAACAAGGATACCGGCGCCTCGCAAGCAAGCTGATGCCCTGAAGGCATCCTCATCCATCATCATCCATGGGGTCTGATGCCGGACATCCTGGCCGGTTCATCTGTCGCGCCCAACGGTTGTGTCCGTGGCAGCGCTGCTACGACCCGCCTCGCCGGGCAACGGGCTCCCGGCGGGGCGGGTTTCTTGCTTTTCTGCGAAGACCTGCGGGGCCACGGACCGCAGCCAGCGATCCAGCACGCCGACGGCGGTCGCATCCAGTTTCATGCCGCTCTGCTCCCGCAACACCCTCATGGCCCCGGCGACCGGCAGGGCGCGCCGGTAGGGCCGATCGGAGATCAGAGCGTCGAAGACGTCCACCACCGCGCATATGCGGGCGTGGAGGTGGATGTCGGGGCCCCGGAGGCGCCGCGGGTAGCCGCTGCCGTCCAGCCGCTCGTGATGCTGATAGGCGATGTGGGCGGAGAGGATGCTGCATCCGGGCACGCGGCGCAGGATCTCGAACCCGTCCACGGGGTGGCGGCGGATCTGCTCCCACTCTTCCTCCGTCAACCGGCCGGGCTTGTTGAGGATGGCCTCGTCGACGAAGATCTTGCCGATGTCATGGAGGATGGCCCCCACGCCGATCTCGACCTGCTGTCGCTCGGAAAGGCCCATCAGCTTCGCCACCAGCACGGCGAGGACGCACACCTGCACGTTGTGGGCGAAGAGGTACTCGGCCTCGGTGCGGGAGTCGCAGATGCGCAGGCGACCCGTGGGCCGGGGGTCGATGCTGTCGATGAGCGCGTGGACGACCTCGCGGACGGGCCCCAGCTCCCATTTCCTGCCGGCACGCTCGGCCTCGAAGACCTTGCGCACAACGCCGCGCGCCAGGGCGTGAACGCGGTCGCTGACGATCCCGTGGGATGGCTCCTCGCCGGCGCCGCGCACCGCCAGCCCCCGGTAGCCGAGCCGCCGCAACTGGTGCAGGTGCGATTCCGTCAGCACGGTACCGGCCTCCAGCAGCAGCCGGCCCTCCAGGTCGTAGACGGGCTGATCCAGGACGGCGCCGGGCCGGATCGCCGCGGTGTCGAGCGTGCGGGCCACCCGCCGTCACCTCCGGCAACGCTACAAATGCCTCTCACAAAAAATGGCCACTTTCCCCCGCAGGCGAAAGTGGCCGCCGCTGGACCCCCTTCGGCAGCCTGGCAGTCATGGGCGGGCGCCCGCCCGCCTTTAGACCCATGGCTTTGCGCCCCCGGCTTTCGCCGGGTTTGCCCTTATCGACGGGGTGGAGCGAACGATGCGTTTGTCGATTTTCCGCGATCTGGGTCGGAAATTGGCAGTTGTATCCGGCCTTTCGACGTCGGGTGGCCGTGTTCCTCCCAGACAGGCCGCCCGCCGTCCTGGTGATGATTGCAGGGCTGGGACGATTCACGGCTGGGCCGCGCCCGCGGCCGGGGCGATGAACTCGATCCACCAGATCCCCCGCTGGCCGCGGCGCGCCGGCTGCGTCAGGCGCACGTCGTACTCGCGCCCGTCATGCTTGACCCGCACCAGCGCCCGGCCGGCCTCCCGGTCGACCTCCACCAGGGAGAACTCGTCGCTGTAGCGATCAAAACCGTAGAGGCCGCCGTTGCGGCGCACGGTGTCGACGGGGTCCAGCCGCCACAGGTTGTTGCCGGCGTCCACTTCCTGCTGCCAGGAGCGGGCCACCTTCTCGTCCACGGGCTGGCGCCCGGTGGCGACGGCCCGGGAGCGGACGTCGCGCACCACCCAGATGCCCTTCTCGCCCTGGACCCGGGGCTGGACCATGTGAATAGTGTAGTAGGTATCGCCGTGGCGGACCCGGACCAGCGCCTCTCCCCGCCCCGAGCCTTCACCCCGCTCGGCGCGGTGCAGCAGGACGAATTCGTCCCACCCCACAAAGCCGTAGGTCGTGGCAAGGTACCGCGCCGCCTCCACCGGGTCCGTCAGCCATTGCATGCGCCCCTGGTTCACCTGTTCCTGGAAGTAGTCCAGAACCAGGCCGTCCGTTTCCATGTTCCACGGGCTCCACCCATCCGTCCCGCCATCGTTCCCGGAGGCCTCCCCGGGCAGGGCGGCCATGGTCGTGGCATTGGCCGGGGATCCTGTCGCGGGACCGCCGGCCGGGGACCCTTCCGTGGGGCGGCCGGCCGGGGACCGCTCGGCGGGACCGGGGACGATCAGCAGCCGTGCCAGAGGGCGGTTGACGGCGATGTGCCCCGCCAGCGAGTCCACGACCTTGCCCTCCACCAGGATCTGGACGTGGCGGATGCCGGGCAAGCCCGTCAACGTCTGGACGATCGCGTGCACGGTGTTGCCTTCATTAAAGCTGCCCCCGATGTGATTGCTGACCAGTTCGCGGGAGAAGTTGGCGTAGGCGATCTGCTTGCTTTCGTCCACCTCCACCGACAACACCCGCGTCCCCTCCGGGAGCGCCGGGAGGAAGGGCGAGTCCGGTGGCGGCGACAGCAGGTTCTCCAGGGCGGTCCGGGCCAGGTCGGCGAGGCGTTCCGGCCGCTCAATGGTTCGCCGCCAGGGCCACGGTCCCGGCCCTGGGATGCCCGTGGCGGACGGGAAGAAGAGGGTGAGGGTCACGCGCTCGTCGCTAGGATCGGGCACGATGACAGGCGCGCTGCCGCCGTCGGCGGAAGGGGGCGCCGCCGCGTCCGAACCCTGGCCTTGACCGGTGTCCGGCATGATGACGACGTGCTCGCCATCGCCGGCCAGGGAGGCGCCGCCGCAACCCGCCAGCAGGAGGGCCAGGACAACGGCCACCGCCACAGCCGGGCGGGTATCCAGCCCGCGCCTTTTCATCCTGGAGAACAAGGCCACGGCGCCCCACCTCCTTTCGCGATCCTACGGGAACGGCGTTACGGGCCGGCAACCCGGGCATGTCAGAAACGTTGCAATCCCGGTCCCTGCAGCCAGACTACCGCTGCTGCCGGACTATCGCTCCGACTCGGGGTCCCAGGGATAGACGATCCACTCGTCCGTTTCCTCGGCAAAGAAGTCGGGACGGTCGGGGACCACGGAATTCTTCGGCTTGTAGTGCATGACGGCTACTGCCGGGTACCCGCCGGCCTCCTCCACCCGGTGCTTCACGGCCATGACGGTGCGCCCGCTGTCCCAGACGTCGTCCACCACCAGCACGCGCTTGCCCTTGAGATACGGATCCGGCGGGAACTGAAGAAACGTGGGACGGTCCAGGGTCTCACCCACGCCCGTATAGAACATGACGGCCGCCACCAGGATGTTGCGCATGCCGGTCTTCTCGCTGATCAAGCAGGCAGGAACCATGCCGCCCCGGGTGATCACCAGCAGGGCGTCGAAGTCCTCGATACGGATCTGTTCGAGCAGGCGGTCCACCAGACGTTCCACATCGGACCAGTCCAGATATTTCTTTTCGATGGCCCCACACCTCCGGTGACGCGACGAGCGCGGCGTGAATGTCGCCCGGTCGAATATACTTCATTATTTTAACGCATGTCGATTTCTGTCGGCGCGGCTCCGCCGCCTCCTGCCGCACCCCGGGCCGCGCTGACCGGCGCGTCGCCGCCGGGTGCCGCGGCGACGTCCGGAACGGGCCAGAAGATGGCGAAGGCGCTGCCGGTGCCCGGAAGGCTGGCGACGGCCACCACGCCCTCGTGCAGCCGCACGATCTCCAGCACGATACTGAGGCCCAGGCCCGCGCCACCCGCCTCCGCTCGCGTGCGGGCGCGGTCCACGCGGTAGAAACGCTCGAAGAGATGGGGCAGCTCCGCAGCCGGTATGCCCGGCCCGGCGTCAACGACCCGCACCCAGGCCACGCGGGCGCTCCGCCGCACCAGTTCGTCGTCACCGACCACCCGGAAGCCGCCGGCTCCACGTCCTGCCTCCGCCCCGGCCGGTGTGCCGGGGGTGACGGCAACCGTCCCGCCGGGTCCCCCGCTCCCGCCCGCTCCCGCGGGTTCCGGCGCCGGCCCCTGCTGCCCCCCGGCCGCGGCGGCGATCCCCGCCGCACCCGCTGCGCCGCCGGAAGCGGCGCCCTGTCCGGTCATCGCCGGCGCCGGGGAGGGTCCCGGCAACGCCGCCATGAGCTCCCGGCCCACCTCCCCGGCGTCGAACCCGGACCGCTCGCCGTATTCTACCCGTACGACCCCCGGCCCGCCGTACTTGATAGCGTTGTCGATCAGGTTGGTCAGCGCCCGCTCGAATTTCGTGCGGTCCACCAGCACCACGGGATCGGCCAGCCCCGTCACCTGCAAGGTGACGCCCCGGCGGCGCGCCTCGGGTGCCAGCCAGTCCGTCACGTCCCGGACCAGATCCCCCAGCGACAGGCGGCGCAGGTCCATGGTTTCCTTCTCCCGGTCCAGGCGGGCCAGGGTGAGCAGGCTGGTGGTCAGGTGCGTCAGGCGGTCGACCTGCGCGTCGATGTCGCGGAGGAACTCCCGGTATTCCTCCACCGTCGCGTCGGGATCGTGGAGCAGGGCGTCGGTCAGGGTCTTGAGGGCGGCCACGGGCGTGCGCAACTCGTGGGACGCGCTGGCGATGAAGTCGCGGCGCGTCTCGTCAATCCGCGCCAGGTGAGCCGCCATGTCGTTGAAGGCGCGCGCCAGCTGGGCCAGCTCGTCCCGCCCGCGGGCGGGCACCCGCTCATCGAAG
>DATCKH010000115.1:0-1580 GCA_036562425.1 Thermaerobacter sp.
CGAGATCGTGCACGCCGACCTCGGCCGGCAGGTCCTGGAGCGATTGGCCCGAGCCGTGGAAGACATCGCGACGGTCGAGCGCCGCCCGGTGGTGGAGGGTCGCAACATGACCATGATCCTCGCACCGCGTCCCCAGAACACGTCGCAGCCCGCCAAGGCGGAATCGCAGCAGGCCGAATGAGGAGGCGAATCCCGTGCCGAAGATGAAGACGCACCGCGGGGCGGCAAAGCGCTTTCGCCGCACTGCCCGCGGGTTGTACAAGCACCGGAAGAGCAACCGCGGCCACCTGAACGAGAAGAAGTCGGCCAAGCGCCTGCGCCACCTGCGGAAGCCGGCGATCGTCAAGCCCGCCGACGCGCGCACGCTGCGCCGGCTCCTGCCTTACGGCTGACGCACCGCCAGTAGCCAGGAATCGTCGGGGAGGAATGGCCGATGCCACGCGTGAAAGGTGGCCCGCGCACTCGCCGCCGCCACAAGAAGATCCTGAAGCTGGCCCGCGGCTACTACGGCCGCAAGAGCAAGACGTTCCGCGCTGCCAACGAGCAGGTGCTGCACTCGCTTTGGTACGCCTACCGCGACCGGCGGGCGCGCAAGCGCGACTTCCGGCGCCTGTGGATCCAGCGAATCAACGCGGCCGCCCGCCAGCACGGCCTTTCGTACAGCCGGCTCATGAACGGCCTGCGGAAGGCGGGGATCGGCATCAACCGCAAGCTACTTGCGGATCTTGCTGTGCACGACGCGGATGCCTTCCGCTCCCTGGTCGAACGAGCACGAGCGGCCATCGGGGCCTGAAGCCACGGGGCGGCTCGCCCGGCGAGCCGCCTCATCGCTTTTCTCGCTACTTCTTCCCCGGCGCGCCGCTTCGTCGTTTTTCCCGTCCCATTGGGGAGCGGAGTGGAGGAGACCTGCCCATGCCAGCGCTGGCTACGGGCCGGCGTGAGGGGGAACGTCCGGCACCCGGCAGGAGGGAGCCCAATCCCGCGCGGGTGCTGGCGCTCGGTTTCGCGGCCGCCATCTTGCTGGGTAGCGTGTTGCTTGCCCTGCCGGTGGCGTGGGAGCCCGGCCGGCACGTGTCCTACCTGGATGCCCTGTTCACCGCCGCATCGGCCGTCTGCGTGACCGGGCTCACGGTCACCAGCACGGCCGAGACGTTCTCGGTGTTCGGCGAGCTGGTGATCATGCTGCTGATCCAGGTGGGCGGGCTGGGCGTCATGACCATGTCCACCCTTTTCGCCGTCCTCATCGGCAAGCGCATTACCTTCCGGGAGCGGCTGGTGATCCAGGAGGCACTGGGCCAGCTGTCGCCGGCGGGCGTGGTGCGCCTGGCCCTCTACATCGCGCTGATCACCCTAGCCTTCGAGTCGGTGGGGGCCATCATCCTCACCCTGTACTGGTGGGCCCGTTACGACATGCCCTTGGGGCTGGCGGCGTACCGCGGCCTGTTCCACAGTGTCTCCGCCTTCAACAATGCCGGGTTCGACCTGTTCGGCAGCGACCGGCCGAGCCTGGAGCGTTTCGCGGGCGATCCGGTGGTGACCCTGGTGATTGCCGGGCTGATCATCGTCGGCGGCATCGGTTT
>DATCKH010000116.1:0-2535 GCA_036562425.1 Thermaerobacter sp.
GCGGCAGCGGCGGTAGATGGTGGTGATCGACACGCCGAGCTCGGCGGCGAGCTCCCGGGCCGTCATCTTGCGGGCGGGGGCGATGTATGCCCAGCCGGTGCGCTCGCACAGGCGGCGGAGGACCTCGCCCTCGATCGGGCCGTGCCCGGTCTCCCGCGCGGCCTGCGCGACGGCGTCGAGGTGCTTGGCGACCTGGGAGACGGTCGCGCTGGGGCACTGGGTGTGCGGGATGAGGGCGGAGAGCCGGCGCGCGTAGTCCTGCTGGCGGCGGGTGAGCTTGTTCCAGGTCATCGGGGTGCTCCTTTCGACACCCCTAATATAAACCCTAGGGTTTACGAGTGTCTAGGGTTCGTAAGTCCTAGGGTTTAAAAGTTGGAGCCCCCGCCCCTCCACGCGGAGAGGCGGGGGCGGTTGTGTCGCGGAGGTAGCTACGCGGCCGGTGCGGCGCGTCGCCACCCGTCGGCGTCGAGCTTCTCCGGCCACGGGTACTTCCCGTCCGGGTCGACCACCAGGTAGTCGAGGTTGGAGTCCACGAAGGAGGCGTATTCGGCGGGCTGGAAGTGGCAGCCGACCTCCATCTCCTCCACCCGGGGGTTGCGGTACCAGTACCGCTCGGGGACGCGGCGCTCGCGGATGGCCTCGGCGGCGGCGAGCGCGACGGAGCGGGTGGCGTAGCCGCCGTAGGAGCCGGGCTCCGACTTGGTGGTCAAGCCGTCGTGCGCGACGTAGTAGATCGTCTTCACGAGGTATTCCTCTCCTTCCAGTCGTGGTCTGGGTTCGGCCCGTGACACCACCAATTTAAACCCTAGGGTTTACGAGTGTCTAGTCCTCCCACCGAACAAGTTGGGGCCCCAGCTCTCGGGTTCAGGCGTCTGGTGCGGTCACGAGCTTGGCGAACGTGCCGCGCCCCATGCCCAGCCACTGGGCGGCGTCCTCCTGCCGGCCGAACGCGCGCTCGACCACGCGGGCCGCGCGGGCGCGGTGGCCGCGCAGCTGTGAGGCGACGGTGCGGCGGAGCAGGTCACTGATCGCGGCGGCGCTGTGCACGATCTCCCGCGCCTCGCCCGCGACCTTGTCTGCGCGGTAGTCGCGGATCCCGCCGACCTCGACCCACGGGATGGTCGGCGGCTCCATGGCGTCGACGATGGCGCGGGCGGCGCGGGCCGCCGCGATCACCGGCGGCAGCGGGACATCGTCGGCGATAGCGTCGGTGATCGCGTAGGCCCACTCGGCGACCTGGGAATGGTCCAGCTCCACCCAGGTCCACCGGTGCAGGTGGAATGCGCCAGGGGAGAAATGGCGGCGGACGTACCGGCCGCCGGCGGTGCGCCACAGCGACGCGTGCTTCTCCTGGATCAGCTTCACCGCCGTGTTGAGGTCGAAATACCAGGCCTCCCCGGGCCCGTAATCGCCGCTGTTCTCGTCGAACAGCGACCCCTGCCATCTGGCGGTGACGACCTGCGGGTCGGCGTCGGCCGGCGGGGTGGTGAGCTCGCCGTTCTCGTCGGCGACCTGGTAATCGGCGTACTCGCCGGCGAGAGCCTTCACCACGTCCGGGTGTGCCTCCTCGGGGGTGTCCGCGCCCAGGTAGGCGGCGGCGTCTTCCTTGGTGAGGGCGACAAGGCCGCTGGGCTGCCGGTCGGCCCAGGCCCCGACCTCCCACCCGTCCTCGGTGAGGATGATCCCGGTTTTGTCCCTGGGGCCGTGGTGATCCAGCAGGTCGATGATCAGGTCCGGCGTGATCGCGAGGTTCATTGTTGGCTCCTGGTTGTTGGCTCCTGGTTGGTGGTCAGAGGGCGGCGATGGCGGAGCGGATGCCGTCGAGGATGGCCTGCTTGAGCTCGTCCCGGGTCATGATCCGGGACTCGCCGGATGCCCACTGAATGCAGAGGTGGCCCGCCTGGATGTCCCAGTACACCTTGTTGATCATGTTGAGCAGCAGCCCGGCCTGGCGGTTGGAGATCAGCTCCCCGTCGAGGAAGGCGGAGGAAATGTTGCCGGTCTTGTAGCGGTTGATCTCCAGACCGATGAGCTCGGGCCAGTTGTTGAAGTAGATGCGGTCGTGGCCGCCCTTAATCCAGCGGCGGCCGCCGATCGCCTCGAGGTTCTCGGCGGTGATCTTGACGCGCGGCTTGCGGATGCCGAGGGCGATGCGCCGCTGGAGGCTGTTGGGGTCGATCCGCCAGGCGCGGCCGCTCTTGGTGGCCGCAACGGCACCGGTGCGGCACCAGGTGCGGATGGTGGAGGTGGAGACTCCGGCGATGTTGGCGGCGGTGGCGGTGTCAATCATGATCGGCTCCGGTTTCTCAGAGGGGATCATCTACACCTCTATTGTGGGGGTACCCACACAATATTGCAAGCGCTTGGAGAAAAATCTTGACCCGAATTTAGAAGGCGTGGCCCCGGGGCACGCCGAGGCCACGCCCACACACGCCGGCCAGCCCTACCTCATGCCGCCGGCCCTCCGGCAGTACCAGGCCCGCGCCCGCAGCGGCGGATGCATCGGCAACACCTGCACCGGCAGCGCCACCAGCC
>DATCKH010000124.1:0-2137 GCA_036562425.1 Thermaerobacter sp.
GTGCACGATTACCCCGTGGGCACGCGGGTGGAGGTGACCCTGGATGCCGGCCACCCGCTGCGCTGGTTCCCGGCCGGTGAGGAGGCACCCGCTACCGGCGCCACCGGGACGCCGGGAGCGGCGGAGCCAGGCGCGGCTAGCCTATCGACGGCGCCGGCGGTGGCCGGGCCTGGCAGGAACGGGGCCACCGGCACGCCGCCGCGGGTACGCGTGACCCGCCGCTGAGGCGCCGGGTATCCGTCCCGGGTCGCAGGGGCCGGGTGGATTGCGCCCGGCAATGCGGGGGACGGAGCGGCCAGCCAGCGGTGCATCCCTTTCCGGGAGGTCGGCCCATGCGGTTGCTGGTGACCGGGGGCGCCGGGTTCATCGGCTCCCACCTGGCGGAGTTCGCCCTGGCACGGGGCGCCGAGGTGGTGGTCCTCGACGTCCTTGCTGCCAACTATGACCCCGCCCTGAAGCGCCAGAACGTGGAGGCCGTGCGGGAGACGGCCCGCCGGCTCGGAGTGCCGTTCCGGTTCGTCCGCGGCGACGTGCGGGACGCCGCGCTGCTGGACCGGTTGTTCACCCGCCACCGCTTTACCCACGTGGCCCACCTGGCCGCGCTGCCGGGCGTCCGCCCCTCGCTGGCCGCGCCGCGGCGGTACCTGGAGGTCAACGTCGGTGGCACGGTGGCGCTGCTGGAGGCGGTCCGGCGCCACGGCGCCGAGCGGGTGGTCATCGCCTCGTCGTCCTCCGTATACGGGGCGCGGCCGGGACCCTGGCCGGAGTCGCTGCCGCCCGCGCCGCTATCCCCGTACGCCGCTTCCAAGGCCGCAGCCGAGCAGTACGCCCTCACCTACCAGCGGCTGCTGGGCATCGGTGTCACCTGCCTGCGCTACTTCACCGTCTACGGGCCGCGGCAGCGTCCGGACATGGCCATTGCCCGCTTTACGGCCCGCGCCCTGGCGGGTCGCCCGGTTCCCATCTACGGCGACGGGAACTCGCGGCGCGACTACACCGAGGTGAGCGACGCGGTGCGGGGGACCTGGGCAGCCCTCTGCGAGCCGGGGACCGATTTCCGCGTGTACAACCTGGGTTCGGGGCGCCCCGTCACCCTGCACGAGCTGATCGCGGCCCTGGGGCGCGTCCTGCGGCGTCCCATCGCCCTCGACCCGCAGCCGCCGGCCCCCGGGGATGCGCCGGCCACATGGGCGGATCTGTCCGTCGCCCGCCAGCGGCTGGATTACGAACCCCGCGTGTCGCTGGAGCAGGGGCTCGCCCGCTACGTGGCCTGGGTGCGGGCAAGCCGTGACGGCCATGGCCACGGGCGCGCCGGCCGGCGCGGGCGGCGGTGGAGCACGCCCTGATGAAGCGCGAGCGACGCGCGGGCGGCCAATGACAGAAGTGGCGGCAGTGCCTGAAAAGGGAGGGGCCGGCGCGCCGCAACGCCGGCCCCGCATCCAACTTCGCGATGGACACGTCTGGTGAGAAGCTGGATTCCTAACGTACGCTCTTTGCGATTTCCACCAGGGTCTCGACTGGCAATTCACCTCCCAACGTGTAGAGCATCCCGTCAGCATACCACTTGACAATGGTACCTCCCGTTGCCTTGTAGCGGAGGGCGTAGCCTTGCAATCCGTTGTCCTTCAGGATCGTCAGTTCGTATTGACCTTGTTCGTTCGGTACCACGACTGGTGTCAGCAACGGCTGTAAAATCCCCAAAAACAGCGGAATGGAATTCCCCAAAAACAACGGAATAAAACTCCCCACCCCGAAATCCGGGCACCGAGACCTGTCCGGGTTGGAGGTGCCCAGATGGTTCGGGGTGAGGAAGCCTTGGAGATCCGCAAGTTGTACGCGCAGGGCGTGTCGATCAGCGAGCTGGCCCGGCGAACGGGCCACGACCGCAAGACCATCCGCCGCATCATCCGGGGCGAGGCGGAGGGTGAACGCCCCGTTCCCCGAAAGCGGGCGAGCAAGCTGGATCCGTTCCGGGACTACATCTTGCAGCGCATGGAGCTCGGTGTCTTCAACGCCGTCCGCATCTACGCGGAACTACGGCAGCTTGGCTACAAAGGCGGCCTAACCATCCTCCGTGACTTCATGCGTCCCTTCCGGCCTGCCCGCACAGCGCGGGTGACTCCACGCTATGAAACGC
>DATCKH010000126.1:0-1675 GCA_036562425.1 Thermaerobacter sp.
GCGTCGATGAGCGCCTTGGAGGGTATGCAGCCCACGTTCAGGCAGACGCCGCCCAGGCGGTCCCGCTCGACCAGCGTCACGTCCTTGCCCAGCTGGGCGGCCCGGATGGCGGCCACGTAGCCGCCCGGCCCGCCCCCGATAACCAGCACCTCGGTTTCCGTGGCCACTTCGCCTACGACCATGCTTGCACCCTCTCCAGTCCGCCGCAGGAACCCCAGCCCCGGCCCGGAACCACCGGCCGCGAGAACCTCCCGCCGCCTGGCGGCCGGCCGCCAGGCCGGCTGGCTCGCTGTCAGGCCATCTCCAGGAACAGCAGGCTGGGCTGCTCGATGTATTCCTTGATCCGGTTGACGAACCGCACCGCGTCGGCGCCGTCGGCGACCCGGTGATCGAAGCTCAGAGCCAGGTAGGTCATGGTCCGGACGACGATCTGCCCGTCCCGCACCACCGGCGTCTCGCGAAACTTGTGTACGCCCAGGATGGCCACCTCGGGGTAGTTGATGATGGGCGTGGAGAGCACGCCGCCGCCCAGCGCGCCCACGTTGGTGATGGTGAAGGTGGAACCGCGCACGTCGTCAAGAGCGATCCGGCGCTGGCGGGCGGCCTCCGTCAGCGCGGCGATCTCCTGGGCCAGCTGGAAGATGCTCTTGCGGTCGGCGTCCTTGACCACGGGGACGATGAGGCCGTCGTCCGTCGCCGTGGCGATGCCGATGTGGTAGTAGCCCTTGAGGACGATCTCCTGGGTCTCCGGATCCAGGCTGGCGTTGAAGATGGGGTTCTGCTGCAGCGCCGCCACCACCGCCTTGACCAGGAAGGGCAGGTAGGTGAGCTTGATGCCCCGCTGTTCCGCCAGGGGCAGCGCCTTGCGCCGCAGCTCCACCAGCTCGGTGACGTCCACTTCCTCCACGTGGGTCACATGGGGCGCGGTGAACTTGGACTCCACCATCTTCTCGGCGATCCGCTTGCGCAGGCCACGCAGCGGGATGCGCCGCTCGCTGCCGGGTTCTACGGCCAGGCCGGGAGTGGCCGGCCTGGCACCGGGCATGCCTGCCGCCGGTGCCGCCGGCTTCGCCCCCGGCGTGCCGGTGGGGGGCGCAGCCGGGACCGCGGCGGGCGCCCCGGTGGTCGCAGCCGCCGGCGTCGCGGCGGCACCCGCGGCCGGAGCCGCCGCCCTGGCCCCTACGGCCGCGGCCCGGCCCGTCGCCACCTCCGGTGTCGCCGCCGCCTGCGCCCCGGCCCGCGCCGCGGCGTAGGCCCGGACGTCTTCCGCCGTCACCCGGCCGCCGGGGCCGGTGCCCGGCACCTGCCGGATGTCCACGCCCAGCTCCCGCGCCAGCCGCCGCGTCGCCGGGGTGGCCAGTACGCGCCGGCCCGCGGGCGCCGACCCATCACTCACCGTGCCGGCACCCGCCGCGCCCGCGGCCGCGGCCGGTCCTGCCGGTCCGGCTGCCGGCCCGGCAAGGCTCGCCGCGCCCGTTGCCGCCCCTGCCGCCGGCTGCCCGGGCTCGGCGGCCCCACTCGCCGGCCGTCCGGGCCCCGCGCCACCCGGGGCCGTGGCCGCGCCGGCCGGTTCCTCCGTCTCGATGACCACGATGACGCTGCCGACCGGCACGATGTCCCCTTCATTACCCCGCGTCTCCAGCACGCGCCCGGCCACGGGCGAGGGGATCTCCAC
>DATCKH010000133.1:0-1569 GCA_036562425.1 Thermaerobacter sp.
GTCGCCGGCGACGGGCGGGAAGCCCTGGATCGCTTCGCCGCCGGGGGCATCGACCTGATCATCCTCGACATCATGCTGCCCGAGGTGGACGGGCTGACGGTCTGCCGGGAGGTGCGGAAGACCTCCCAGGTCCCCATCATCATGCTGACCGCCCGGGACGAGGACGTAGACCGGATCGTCGGCCTGGAGCTGGGGGCCGACGACTACGTGGTGAAGCCGTTCAACCCGCGGGAACTCATCGCGCGCATCCGTGCGGTGCTGCGCCGGGCCGACCGCAGCGCCACGGGCGGGCCCGCTACCGCCAACCGGGCGGGGGCCGGTACCGGCGCCACCGCCGGCGCGGGAGCGGGGGAAGGCGATTCCGGCGCGGAGGTCCTGGTCCGCGGCCCGCTGCGCATCGACCGCGCCCGCTACCGGGTGACGGTGAACGGCCGGCCCGTCGAGCTCACGCCACGCGAGTTCGAGCTGCTGGTGACCCTGGCGCAGCGGCCCGGCCGGGTCTTCACCCGCGAGCAGCTCCTGGAGCAGGTCTGGGGCTACCACTATGCCGGTGACACCCGCGCCGTGGACGTGGCCGTCCGGCGCCTGCGGGAGCGGCTGGAACCGGACCCGGCCCATCCCGTGTTCGTCCGGACGAAATGGGGCGTTGGGTATTACTTCGCCGATCCCGAGGAGATCGCGGCCCGGTTGCCCGCCGGGGGCGGAACGGCCGGTGACCGCGCCGGTGGCGGCTCCGGCCCCGGCTCGTGATGGACGGGCGCCGCCATCTCCGGTCAAGGGAACCGGGGAGACGTGAGCGTTGTCGCTACGGTGGAAGTTCACCCTGGTCCTGCTGGGCGTGACGCTGGTGAGCCTGGCCGTCACGATGCGCGTGGCCACCGAGACGGCTCTCGGGGTCCTGTTGCGCGATCGCCAGTCACGAACCCTGGCGGCCACCACCTTCTTCGCCGGTCGGCTGACGCCGGCGGTGGTAGCCGGGGATCGGGAGCGGCTCGCCAATGAGGTGGCGGGTTTCCGGCTGCAGGGGGTAGGGCGGCTTCTGGTCACCGATCCCAAGGGGTTCGTCCTGGCGGACAGCGCCGCCGGCACCGACGCCAGCCTGCTGGGCCGCCGCCTGGAGCACGTGGAAATCCGCTCCGCCCTGGCGGGCGAGAGCCTGGCGGGCGTGCGCCGCCTGCCGGACGGCCGCCACGCCATGTACTCCGCGGTGCCCGTGCGCGGGCCGGACAGCGAGATCGCGGGAGCCGTGGTCCTGTCCACGGACGTCAGCGATATCTTCGTCGCGGTGCGGGACATCCGGGCGCGGCTGCTCCAACTGGGCGTGCCCATCGCCCTGGCCATGGCAGCCCTGGCCTACCTGTTCGGGAGCTTCCTGACCCGGCCCCTGCATAGCCTGGCCCAGGCGGCCGGCCGCATCGCCCGGGGGCGCTTCGATGAGCGGGTGCCCGCCCGCGGGCGGGACGAGCTGGCCCAGCTGGCGCGCGCCTTCAACGACATGGCGGCTCACCTGGCGCGGATTGACGAGACGCGCCGCGACTTCATCGCCAGCGCGTCCCACGAGTTGCGCAC